>JAJDBQ010000130.1 GCA_029261255.1 Nitrospirales bacterium | reverse complement strand
GGACGGGAAGGACCAATATGATCGACTGGTAGAGGACGGCTCATATTTTTATGAGATTCAAGCGAAGATACTGGATGATAAAGGGAATGGTCCTCGAACAAAGATTGTCTCTCATCGAGTTCAAGGGACGTTGGAGGCCTTGGCCTATGTGGGAGAAGTCTTACCACCTCTCCCGCCAGAGCCTGAGGTGCCTGCGGAAATAGAAGCACTTCAGCAGAAGGAATTAGATGAGGAGGAACTTCCTCTGACGCTAGAGGGAGGCAAGGTCGAGAAGGATGTTTCACTACCAGGAGAAGACCCGGTGGCCGATGAGAAAGGACTGGTTCTTGAAGGGTCGAGTGGAGGCGAGTTAACTGAAGAAATTGTGAACGAAACGATGGAAGATCTCGTACCGGAAATAGCAGGAGAAGGGTTATTGAAGGAAGCCGATTCCGTAGAACCTGTCACCAATGAAGCTGAAACGGTTGTCCCTTCGGGTGACCAAACTTCAGAACCCAGTTCCGAGCCGCTCCTCGATCTGGTTCCTACCGAGCCTTCTTTGCCTTCTGAGGAGTCCCCACCCCAGCATTGATACGATGGGCCAAACAGCCCGCTCCGAATCCATTGTCGATATTCACAACGCCAATACCTGAGGAACATGCGTTCAACATGGTGAGCAAGGGTGCAAGTCCGCCAAAGTTCGCGCCATATCCTTGACTCGTTGGGACCGCCACGATCGGGCGATCGATGAGTCCTCCCACGACACTCGGGAGCACGCCGTCCATTCCAGCGACCACGATCACCACTCTTGCTTCATGAAGAATTGCCTGTCGATCTAATAGCCGATGAATACCTGCCACGCCGACATCATAGAGCGTGGTCACCTGACTGCCCATCACTTCTGCGGTGATTCGTGCTTCTTCGGCAACGGGAATATCTGAAGTCCCTGCCGTCACAATCACGACGAGCCCCTCTGGTTTTTGAGTTGGATCAGGAATAGCCACGATTCTCGCCATTTCGTGATAGACCGCATGGCGATGTAATCGAATCAGTCGTTTGGCGATGGCAGGATCGGCCCGTGTTGCCAGAAATGGCCCATCAGATTTCATAAGTTTTTTGGCAATGGCCAGAATTTGCGTAGAAGTTTTTCCTTCGCACAAGATGACTTCCGGAAAGCCTTGGCGCAAAGAACGATGATGATCAACCGACGCAAATCCCAAATCCTCAAAGGGGAGGGTGCGGAGTTCCTGGAGGGCTTGTGGGATTGACGTCTGACCGCCTTGGACGTCTTTCAGCAATTTCGTCAATTGTTTTTGATTCATGAAAGACTCGAGGGGGTAAAGGTATGCATGCCATCCGAGCCCATGCGTTCTGTTTCACTTTTGGCTGTGCGTGACATGAGATCACTGACAATATGGCGAGGATTGTTTCCTTCGAAGAGCACGCGATAAACACCTTGTACGATAGGCATTTCCACGTGGTGTTGTGAAGCCAGAGATATAGCTGCCCGAGAGGTGGTAATGCCCTCAGCGACCGTGCGAGTTGTGGCACTGAGTGTGGCTCTATCGGTGCCTTTGGCTAATTGGAGCCCCACTTGGTAGTTGCGACTGAGGGTCCCTGTGCTGGTCAAGACCAAATCCCCGAGGCCTGATAGGCCATAAAACGTTGAGGTGTCGGCTCCCATGGCTCTTCCTAACCGGATCATTTCTGCAAGCCCTCGGGTAATGAGCGCGGCCCTGGCATTGGACCCTAAGTCCAAACCATCGACGATGCCAGATGCAATGGCCATGACATTTTTAAGAGCGCCACCAAGTTGGGCTCCGATCACGTCGCGACCGGCGTAGACACGAAACTGCGGCGTGAGAAACACTTGCTGAAGGCGATTCACTAGATTGAAGTCGTTCCCCGCTAACAAAATCGTGGTTGGTTTCCAACGACACACTTCGGCGGCGAAACTTGGGCCGGACAGAACCGTGAGCCACGTGTTCCAACTTTCAGGCAAATGTCCTTCAACAACTTGACTCATTAATTGCAGCGTGTCTTCTTCAATCCCCTTGGTCGCGATGGTGATCGGTAGTGGCTTCTTCAAAAGCGGACGAATGAGTGCCATCATGCTGTTCATCGTGTGAGATGGCACGGCAAGCACCATAAGATCAGTGCCCTGCAGGCAGTCCGACAGGCTGTTCATGGCTTGAATGGAGTTGGGAAGGACGACATCCGGCAAATACCAGGTATTTTCACGACGAGTTTGTATGCTCTCTACCACTTCCGGTTCATAGGCCCAAAGACGAATCGTTAACCCTTTCGTCGCCAATAAGTGGGCTAATGCTGTTCCCCATGCTCCAGCTCCGATCACAGAAATTACGCGAACAGATGAAGGTGGCACGTCAGCTCCTTTGGAAAATGGAGGTTAATTAGGCCGCTGTCTAACGCATTGGTCTCCCGTACAACATGACCAACGTGCTGAATGGGAAAAGACGGAATCAAAATGATGAGAGGGATAACGACATTCGGTGAAGAGGAGAAAATAATCTTCTAGAAGAAATTATAGAAATGATAATGAACATGGTCAAATATTTTTAGAACGGCTATGTCAGGCGAGGATAGAAAAAACCGATTTGTTTTCCCCTAACGCTCTACGTTTTCTGATATTGTGGGGCTGTTGGAAAAAGCCGCAAGCCTTCGCGCTCGTCGCTGAAGCCAGCTTTGGCGCGCAAGCGGCCAAGGCTATGGCTGACAGGCTAGCAGTTCCATGCTTGCCGAAGCGGCTTCGCATAGGCAGGTCCCAATTTTTTCGTGCTCACGTACAGAAAGTACGCTTTGCGCGTAAAATGGCTGCGGCCCTAGACCAACTTTTTGAACCACCCCAAGGCATCAAATAGGCAATGTGACTGGGGTTGTATAAGGCATCGAATGTATTGGTTTTCAACACCGTCATTGTTGAGAATGCCGGGAAGGTTTCTTCTTTTTGACGACTAGCTTTTCTCTTTTTCCGCCCTACTGAGGCAGGAAGTTAGCGTACCCGTGAGTGGCACAAAATCTTGTTCGTCGTGTGGGCATGAACTGACATTGCAAGCAAGGTATTGTCCAAAATGTGGGAATCGGGCAGATCGAAGGGTTGAAGCGGAACCCGAACCCTCAAAAGAGCCTTTGAACCTCCAGATTCTCTATATCATGGTCGGGTTACTTGCTCTCGGTGTGCTTTTCCCTCCGTGGCAAACACCCTTAGACCAAACTCCCGAGTTCTTGGGGTTTCATTTTATCTTCTCACCTCCTTCAGAGAACGCATTGCGCAGTCCGATTCTCCATACTATTCAACTGTTTACCATTGCCGTCGCGGGGTTGTATTTCTCGTGGGTCTACCGAGGAAAAGGATAGGAAGGCTAGCAGTCTGTTTGCCGTCGTAGTGATGTATCTAGATCAAGGTCTCAATGTTTCCGGGGAATCCACCAAGCCTGATTGGCTTTCTGAAATCCTATAGCGGGATAATAGGACATAGCTTCCGGAGCTGAAAGGAGACAGATCATGACCGTATCTCCTAATTTCTTTTGCAGAGTGGCCAGAAGTTCCTTCCCAATTCTCTGTCGTTGATAGTCTTGATCGACTGCCAGGTCCGACACGTAACAACAATAACTAAAATCGGTAAGCGCCCGAGCAAAGCCGACGAGTCGACTTTGCTCTCGGGCACTAATCATAAGATTGGCATGCTGTAGCATCTGAGTGAGCCGACCAATATCGTCAAAAGGGCGGGAAATGCCTGATCGTCGGTAGAGATCAGCCACTTCATCCGGCTCGACTTCTGTTTCAATGGTGAATGAAAGGTGATCCATTCTGAATTATTGAGCCACCTGCAAGATCTGCTGAATGGCTGTTGATTTTTGTACTTTCAGGATTTTATAGATTTTAGGCCCATCATCTAAGACATATTGGCGGTCTTCAGATTTCACCTTCGCACATGGTCCGGGACTGCTTTGGACCGTCACAAACCTTGTCACCACGAGAGGATTCTTGGAGATACGTAGGATGCTAATGGCACAGGCTTCGCCATCGTACGGTAGGGACACAATTTTGTTTGCATCCCATTCCTTGATGTCATACACGTGTGTATGGACCTTGAGATAGGGCGCACTCCCATTCACTAACGAAGCCGTGGAATCGATGCATCTTTGAAACTCTCGCATGCAGGTCACTCTTGAGGTATGCAATACGTCATCATTATTGCCTTCTTTTAACATCCAGCTTCCTTGCACATCGACCCATTTATCCTCTTCATCCTTTCGAGATTGAAGCGGTGGAAGATATGGCACAATCCGATTGAGGACCTGATCATCTTCTGTTAATCGCGTTAATGTTTCAAAATTAATATCCCCTGTCACAGCAAGTCCGGTCTTTTTTTGGTAAGTGGTGAGAGCCTGCTTGGTTTTCTCATCAAGTTTGCCATTGAAAGGTCCAACGCCGTATCCAAAGCGGCCTAAAAATATTTGAACGCCTGTGATCAATGTCCGAAATTCTTTTGGATTGTTTCGCATGGCGTCCAACTGTTCCTCGGCTTGTTCTTTCATGCTCGAAGTAGACGTTGGTGTCGAGGCTGTAGGCGGATCGGTAGCCTGGGCAGCATGAGGCGTAACACTGAACACGAGACTGACGAGTGAAAACATCATCAAAATGGAAACAATCATGTGTGACATGGCTTAATCCTTCCCTCCAAACAGCAAAACTTAAGAAAATTGTCTGTAATATTAACGGTTAATTCAATTTTGGATCATTCCAGGTGAGCTTCGACGCCGTCAAGAGAGGGGATGAAACAGGGAGCGAGTATCTTGGTGAGTCGATCGAGGGAGAACAGACGAGTGGGAGTTGATTGTTGGAATTGTCCTTATTATGAAGAATCCGCAGATTTATGTTGAAAAAAAACGCCGGATGGAGCAAGCCCCATCCGGCGTTTCACTACCCAACCGAAGATCCTACCGCTTTTTAGTGGCAGTTTTCTTCTTGGCTGGGGCTTTTTTCTTAGCCGGTGCCTTTTTGGCAACAGCCTTTTTCTTAGCTGGCGCCTTTTTCTTAGCTGGCGCCTTTTTCTTAGCTGGCGCTTTTTTCTTAGCTGGCGCCTTTTTCTTAGCTGGCGCTTTTTTCTTAGCTGGAGCTTTCTTCTTAGTGGCCAATGCACTCACCCCCTTTCAGAATAGATGCGACGTGAAGTCGCAGTAAAGACTCACCCAAAATTCTGGTGAGTTGATGTACGTGAACAATTGAACATGTCATTTATGTATGAGATCACGCTAAAAATTTTTCGGTTGTTCTGCTTGAAAGATGAAATAAAAAAATCGGTAACGTTGTTGTGAGGAGGAAATTTTTCGGTAAGAAAGTGTTTCGGTAGTTCTGCATCGGCATATTTGAAACATACTACAACGTTTATTCCATTATTTCCATATTTATTTTCATTTTTTTTCGCGAGTGTGAAATGAATGGTCACGCATTATGAAAAATTTATTTTGAATTCGATCGTATGCATGATCATTTTCAATCGCATCATCGAGTGCAATGCAAAGATTTTTCTAGCGTGTGATCGTTGTCATTTTAGAGTTTGTAGAAACGTTTTCTTCTGCGACGAATGCCATGCGTCCAAGAATTCTTCCATCTTCTGTTTCAACATTCACACGCCATTCGCCACTCTGGACGCGTTGTTTCGTCGTATACACACGATAGCCGGTTTCGCGGCCTCCTGTAATGGCAAGAGGAATACGATCCGTTGTGATAAAAGAATTCGCTTCATTGAATGGGCGCCATTGCCAATGATGATAGATCGTCGTTTGAAGCGTGATGGGTGCGAACACCGATGAGAAACAATAGACGGGAGTATCAATTCTCACTCGATCATTTGATTCTTTCCAAATGTCATACCAAGGACCTTTTTCATAGGTGAGGGTGTATTGGTCCTGATGTTTTTCAATCTGATGATAGATTCCGCCAAACTTCAACGAGAGTGGAATCGGTGGTATCCAGTTCAAAAAATACAACACCGTACAAAGAATCAGTAACAAGAATGCTGGAGAACTTATCGAGAAGACGGAGTGGAGTGAGACATTCGGTAAGCCTTGAAGTGTCAGGTGCACGATCTTCCAAACAATCATTCCTGTGATAAGCACCCCGATGACAAACACGATACTGTTCATCCAACCTGTCAGAACGGGTAAAAAAAAGGTAAAAAAGCTGAGAGTCACTAATGCATAGAGGCTCACCAGTATTTTCACACTCGAATATCGTGTTTGAAGAAATTCATTACCAATGAGAAGGGCGACAATGATGCCGAAAAAGACCGCGGTTGAGGAAAAAGACGTACTTTGAGAGTAAAAGATGGCATAGGCACTAAAGAGTCCACCCAAGAGAAACTGCAGCCCTTTGGCTAAATGAGGCTGTGCGCGATGCACAAGGGACAGTGCATTCCATGATGTGTGGTCGGATGTCGATGGAATGAGTCCTAGCTGAAATCGTCCTGTCAGGATTACCAGGACTCCCAGGATGGCGAGATACAGGAGAAGAATCAGGTTATCGAGCGGGCGGTCTATACGAGATAATGTGAGAGAATCATAGGTGACGCCAGCGAAAAAGAAGAAAGCCGGGAGAATTGGCTTAAGAAACGAGGTTTCAAGTTTACCTATCAAATTGGTCATGGCGGAACTCGTCGCTGTCAGACAAGTGGTTTGGAATTTTGAGATTGATAGATTCATTGTACTCACTCAAAATTTTCGTCGGAAGATTTCGGGAAGATCTTAATAAGGGGGGTTCTTTCGTGATGGCGTTCAAGAACGACGAAGACACATCCCATTCGCGGCTTTC
>JAJDBQ010000129.1 GCA_029261255.1 Nitrospirales bacterium | reverse complement strand
TCAATAATTTTTCACAAAGGTGAGATCCAAGAAATCCGGCTCCTCCTGTGACGAGAATTCGTTTTCCGTCAATATTTTTCATACATTCAACTCCATCTGTTTCTTAGAAGGTTAAATTATTGGTTGTGAAGTGACCTATTGGAAATATGGCTGAGTCGGTATCTTTTGCAGGGGGCGAGTTCTTATACCTAATCAGGTTATCCAATGTCTAAAGATAAAACAACATGAATAGAGGAAGTATCGATATGCACAGGTCTGCATGAGAAATTTAGGATATTCATATATCCTTGGGTACGTCAGATCAATTTCGATAGAAACAATTCTTCTTGCATGATGGCTTGAACGATCTTCAATTCCTTATTCAAATCCGTCACTTCATCCGATGTTTGCTCGCTGGACACGAGGTGAGCCTGCTTTTCTAATGCTATGCACATGGATGCTAACGCATCTGCTCCCACATTTCTGCAAATCCCCTTGAGCCCATGAGCCGCTAAGCCGAGTTGCGCCGGGTCTTCGTTGGCAACGGCGGTTTGGATTTGTTGGATGGAATGTTCTGCATCCCGGAAAAACTGCTGTAACATGATGTCTAATCGTTGTGGTCCAGCCATGTCGCGGAGTTCTATGAGCTGGGTGATATTCACTGAAGGCTGATCTGTTGCTTTCTTGAGTCCGTAAGCCTGTGTCTCCTTGGGAGATGGAGCCATCTGAGGTGGCGATTGCTCTATCTCAACAAGAGAGTCTTCCTCGTGCTTGGATGAAGAATCGCCCGTAACAACAGGTAACCATTTTTCTAGTGTATGTACTAATTCTTCACGTTGAATAGGCTTTGTAAGGTAATCATCCATCCCAGCTTCAAGACATTTTTCGCGATCACCTTTCATGGCATTGGCGGTCATGGCAATGATTGGCAGATGCAAGTGAGAAGGCAGAAGTGAGAAGGGTGAAGTATCAGAAGTGCCGAATTCCAGATTTTTTCCTCCTAGCTCCTTACTTTTTACTTCTAACTTTTTACTTTCCATCTTTCGGATTGCACGGGTGGCTTCATAGCCATCCATTTCGGGCATATGGCAGTCCATGAGCACGATATCAAATGACTCAAGGGAAACGGCTTCTAACGCTTCTTTGCCGTTGGTGGCGACTTCTGCTCGAAGTCCGAGACGATCTAAAATGAGGACAGCAAGTTGTTGATTGATTCGGTGATCATCAACCACGAGAATTCTTGACCGATGTTGCTGCGAGATTTCTCTCAGGCTGTGGTTGGTGATCAATGGGACTGGATGAGTGTCAGCACTCGTAGAAGCTGAACCGAGAACTGTCGTGAGGCATTGATAGAGTTGATCCTTTCGAATAGGTTTCGTGACGAAACCTGACAGACCTGCTTCTCGAGCTTGTTGTGCATCGCCGCGTGCTCCTATGGCTGTGAGCAAGACGAGGGGAAGATTGTGCGATGAAGGAAGCTCTTTTATGGTGTTGACCAATGCCATGTCATTCTGATCTTGGATATTGATGTCCAGTATCACAAGGTCAAAGGGGCAGTCTTCTTTTTCCGCTTCTTGCAAGGCGCGTAAGATGGCCATGGGTGTCGAACAGGTGACGCATTCCATTTTCCAGTCTTTGGCGTAGCTGGAAATTATTTTCATGTTCGAAACCGTTTGATCCACGCAGAGTAATCGGCGCCCGCGAAGGTCAGCTGCTGGTGTGAACACTGACTGGGTCGAGGGCATCTGTTGGCGAGCTAAGCTGACCGTAAACCAAAATTTACTGCCTTCTCCTACACAACTGTCGAGCCCGATTTCCCCGTTCATATGTTCAACGAGTTTTTTGCAAATGACCAGGCCAAGCCCTGTTCCTCCATATTGACGAGTCGTCGAGCTATCAGCCTGGCTAAAGGGTTGAAATAAACGAGATTGAGCTTCTTTGGAAATTCCAGTACCTGTATCAGTGATTTCAAAGCGAATGAGGATGGTCTCTTTCGTGTGCCGGATTAACTGGACACGGATCGTCACTTCGCCCTGTTCCGTAAACTTTATCGAATTGCTGAGTAAGTTGAGAATCACTTGTCGAAGTCGGCCGGGATCTCCGCGAACGGCAGTAGGAATTTTAGCAGCCACCAAACTCACGAGTTCGAGATTTTTGATGGCGGCTTGATTCGCGACCAATTCCATCGATTCTTCCACCACATTTCGAAGGTCAAAATCGATGGTTTCAAATTCCAGTTTCCCTGCTTCAATTTTTGAAAAGTCTAGGATGTCATTGATAATGGTGAGTAACGCATCTGCGGATTGGCGAACTGTCTCGGCAAAATGATGTTGTTCTTGGGTCAATGATGTCTCTAGGAGCAAATCAGTCATGCCAATCACACCATTCATGGGCGTGCGAATTTCATGACTCATTGTCGCCAGGAACTCTGATTTGGCTTGAGCTGCAGCCATGGCGCGTTCTCGCGTTTCTTTGAGCTCGCGTATTTGGCGTTGAATACTTCGAGAGAGGAAGAATGCCAACGTCAGAAACCCTAGGATTTCGAGGCTGCCAAACCTAATAATAATCTGCCATTGGTCTGCTAGGTGTGTTTCAACTTCTTTAAATAATTTCCCCATGTCTTGTTGGATAAGCCTGACAATTTCATCTTGTTGGGCATAAATATCCGCAAATACTCGTTCAATTTCCAGTTCCAGCATGGCACGGTCTTGTAGCAGAGTGAGCATGGCTGCTGATTGCCCACGTTCCTGAGATTGGCTGTATTCAAATTTCCAATCCTGTGCGAGCTCTAAGAAATCTTGTAAATCATTTGCCGTATTTCGTAGGCCGACAAGTGTTTTTTGATATTCAGAATTCTTGCTGCGTTTGACTTGTTCTTCAAGGAAACGCTGCAATTTTTGTATCGGTTCGATGTTGGCCGGAGAGGGATGGTCTATTTGTAGTTGAGCGATCAACTCGGCATGGATCGTTCGAAGCAGAACGGCAATGGTCCGCTTGGCATGAGTGAGTTCCTTCTCCTGAACGCGAAGTGCGATTCGATCGTCCTGGAATTGATTGAGTGTAGAGCGTACTAACCCCATGGTACTGATCCCTAGAACTAAGGCGAGGGCGACAAGAGCCCATACCATGCCATAAATTCGTAAGCCTTCGTGTTGATGGTTGATCATAGATGTTAAGTATTCTGCTGGAAGGTCATGTCACCCGTCAGGGTTAGTCTGTTCGACATCTATTGCTTGTTAGCAATCGTCCTATCTCTTTTTATGGGTGAGGAGAAAGTCTGTCCATTTTTTCGATTCGATGCATGCATGCTCTAAAGCAGACCTATCGGTATTCATCTCAAGATATCGGCTCTTATTGCGAAGAAATAAAGTGTACTTGACTCAAATTTCCTATAAATCCTGTTAGTCAAAAGGAAAGTGTGACAACTGGCCTTAAGTTTCAGTAACTGACGGCCGAAAAATGACTGTTCCGTCTTCAGTCAGGGTAAACGAGTTTTTCTCGTGAATTCGAATAAACAGCAGGAGTTATTGTTTGATACCTCAGATAGAAAGAAATTTTATGAGCCGTGTCGTCTGGTGCGTGGGGCTGCCCAAGGAAATTCAGTGGTCTCAATCATTTTTCTTGAGTGTTCTCATCATGGCCTGGTCTCTGTTGCTAGGGTTCCCCTCAGTGGGCTGGACTGCGGAATCCGGAACCGGATTTGCTGAAATTGAAGCCCAGTTAGAGAGCATGCAGCAGCGCATTGAGAGCATGCGATTAAGAGTAGATGGGTTGGAGCATCGCAACCAAGACGGCGCGATGAACGGGTCAGGGGATCAGTCTTCGAAAGAACGATACGAAGAACTGTCAGAACGACTGGAAGCACAAGAAGACTTGTCACAAGAGTTGGATGAGAAAGTCGGAAGCCGAGCGATTGTCCATGCCTTCGATGCAATGCAGTTGGATTTTGGAGGGTTTCTTCACTCAGCCTTTACGCATATTCATGGAGATCAAGGCTCGGCCTCGAGTTTTGACCGTCTGACTTTCGAAATTCTTCTGAAGGCTCAATTCAGTCGGCGATTTTCTGCTTTTTTTGCTCAAGCGTTTATCCGGGAATCGAATACACGATTTACCGATACCTATCAACGCACGTCCCCCGGGTTTACCTTTTCTGGTGCGGGGGGAGTGAAAACCCCCTTGGTCATTGCCTGGGCCAATTATCGGCATCGTGATGAGTTGAACCTCCAAGTTGGCCGCTACATCACTCCGTTTGGCATCATCAATATTGAACATTTTCCTGCCATACTCTTAGATACTGAACAGCCTCAATTTCTACGGCCCTTCTCAGGAGATACGATCTTTCCAAATTTCATCACCGGTGCTCAAGCGCATGGGAAATTCTTTTTTAATGACGATACGTTGCAATATAACGTCTATACGGGCGTCTTTACTGGGAGCACGCCGGAACAGTTTTATAGTGGAGCGAGGGCGGCCTATACGGTTGGCACGTTAGGGACAACGTTTGGCCTGAATATCGGAACAGGGAAGCGGTCTTTGACCACTACAGCACCTGATACGACATCCGTCGCCAAGAATGCCACATTCTACATGTACGGGGTGGATGTACTCATCGACAAAGGGCCGATTCTTTGGAAAACGGAATTGTTCATGACTGATGAGGACAAGGGAGCCGGTGGGAATCGAGTGGGGTTTTATACGCAGCCGGCGTATCGGGTCAGTGATCAATGGATTGTCTTTTATCGATACGATTTTCTAGATGATGGAAAATTACAAATTGTTCCTTCTAGTGGAGGCCCAAGACGGCATACTCCGGGTGATTCAACGGAACATGTGTTGGGACTCAATTTCCTTCCTGTGCCGAATGTGCGCCTCCGAGCCACAGCGACCTGGAAAGAGTTTTCAAGTGGACGATTGGGTGCGCCGAATGCTAATGCGCAAATTTTTCAGCTTTCAGGAACTTTTAGTTTTTAATGGGAACCTGGGACTCGATGACCATGATTTCTCAGTCAGGACGACTTCATGTCCTTCGACTCTTTTGCGTCTTGTTCGTGATCGTCTCTTTGGCCACTCCCTGTTTTGCCGAGGAGACGATGGCCATCATCGTGA
This sequence comes from Nitrospirales bacterium, assembly GCA_029261255.1. Taxonomy (GTDB): domain Bacteria; phylum Nitrospirota; class Nitrospiria; order Nitrospirales; family UBA8639; genus Nitrospira_E. The sequence goes on along the minus strand of JAJDBQ010000129.1, from coordinate 1,208 downwards.
ATCGTGGGAATCCCATATCTGGAACATCAGAAGAGTTGAATCATTTGGTTGCGCGGATATTTTTAAAACAACAAAAAGATTGGCCAAGCGATATTTCGTGTCGCACCTATGACCGGGAGAAGGATTCTCTAGAACATCAACAGTTTGTTGAACATATTCTAAAAATGTCAGAAGGGAGACTGCTGGCACATTGGGGCAAGATGAAGCAAGTGAGCGGTGAAACACCGCCACGAGTCATTCGATCTTCAAGTATTCTCCTACGGTTTATTGCAAAGCATAAAGGTGGGATCGGAATCGTCAAGCATGAAGAGGTAAAAAAACTCCCATCCTCCATCAAAGTCCTCTTCACGTTTTAAGCCTTCTTCTGTTTATTCTCGCCTCATCTCATAGGAGATGAGAGTCCTTGCATTCTACGGTTTCAGGAAGTTTTCAAGGCAGTTTCGATATCACTGACAATTTCAGGGGTCAAGGGTTTTTGTTTAGGCTGATAACGCGCGATGACTTGCCCTGTCCGATCGATCAGAAACTTCTGAAAGTTCCATTTGATTTCTCCTTTAAATGGGGTGGCCTCTGTGAGATAGCGATATAAAGGATGTTTTTGATCACCGAGAACGGTGATTTTGCTGAACAGAGGAAACTCCAGGGAATATTTCGTGTAACAAAATTCTGCAATTTCTTTGTTGTCGCCAGGCTCTTGTTTCCCAAAATCATTGGCGGGAAAAGCTAAGATCGTAAAACCTTGATCTCGATATTGTTCATAGAGTGCTTGGAGGCCTTCATATTGAGGCGTGTTCCCACAAAAGCTTGCGGTATTCACAACCATCACTACCTGCCCTTTAAACTCACGTAATGGTTGAGGTTTCCCGTCAATATCATCCATCGTGAAGTCATAAATCTGCGCGGTGTGATCTTGTTGATTTGCTGGTTCTTGATGTGGAGATGAAGTAAGGATGAGGGGTGCTTGCGCAAGAGCGATTCCCGTTGCGACAAAGCAGCTTGTTGTCACTAGGGCAAGGCCAAATATCGTGAGTTTTTCAAATTTGCAGAGAGTAGGGAAGTGCAACATACTAGTACCCTGTAACAGTCACTACTTCGGATAAAGACGCTTCAGTTTGATTCTGGCGTCTGCCGTGGTGAACTGCCAGTCAATCGTTTTCGTTTGGGTATTCCGAGCCCGTTCCCAGGCCGCAACTTCCATCTGCATGGTG
>JAJDBQ010000128.1 GCA_029261255.1 Nitrospirales bacterium | reverse complement strand
CCCTGCGACCACAGGCTTTTCCTTCCAAAAGGCTTCGGAGACAACCAGACCGAATCCCTCCCGGATAGAGTTTTGAATCACGACGTCGCACCCCCGCTGAAACATATTGACCTCCGCATTACCCACACCATCTAGATTCGTAAATATAGAAATATTGGGATCATTAGTCGATTCTTCTTCCACTTGGTCCATGAGCACCCACCCTTCAGGATCATCCCCAGCCATCGCTGCAATAAACACCAGTTGAACATTTGGGATTTCTTTCTTGACCAATTTATACGCGCCAATCACACCTAGCGGATTCTTCCAAGGATCAAAGCGAGAAACTTGTAATAAGACAGGACGCTCCGGATCGATTCCCGAATCAGCCATCGCTCGCTTGCAAATTTCTAGGGGCAATTCCATATTTTTCGTGGCAAGCGGATCAATGGCCGGAGCAATAAACGCCACTCGCTTCGTCCGGAGATCAGGCAAGACAAACTGCGGCATCGTAAAGACCATGGCATCATATTCCTCAAGAAAGGGACGCAAGAATCTGCTCACCTGTTCATCGGGGTGTGAACTGTCAATATGGCACCGCCAAATCCATTTGGCATTCCGTGGTCCTGTAAACGCGCAAAGGGCCGCTGGTTGCGGATCATGGACCACGAACACATCATAGGAGGTTTCGAGAAGCTTGGCACTCTGTTCATTCACCTGCACATACAAATCTTGCTCGGTTTGGGTTAATTCATGGGGTTTACCTTGCAGAGCATTATGAAAAGCTTTCGATACGGTGAAGAATTCGGAAGGCGCATGAAGTAATCGCCAGTCACAGTCAATGCCTAACGCACTCAGGATAGGAATGATCCGTGGCAGGAGTTCAGCAACGCCACCACCATAGGCCGTGGAATTGATCTGACAGATCCTCACACCCTTTAAGGCTTTCGCAAGTTCCTGTATCTCATCAATCAGTTCATCACCCACGAACCAACGATAATGATCAATATTGGCCGACTGAAAACCTGACCGCCTTCCAATATTGACTTCTTGAAGCATCGATATCCTCCTCGGTTAACAAACAGTCAAAAGGTCAAAGCAAAAGTGACGACTTCAACACGTTCAATGGCTTAAGACAACGAATCGTCTTTTGGGCAATGACTGTTTCCTCATCTGTCCCAACAACATAGGCTGCTATGGACGACTCATCGTCACTAATTTTAGCCGCATCCCCTGGTCTTAGATTGATGGATCCTTGATTGCGAATGGAGTCTATTTTCAATCCACACCATTCCATGCCCTCACACACCTTTGCCCGTATCTCAGGAGCATTCTCCCCTATCCCTCCGCCAAATACGACAGCATCCGCGCCATGTAACACAGCCAGGTAGGCGCCGAGATAGTGTTGGATGCGATAGCAAAAGATCTCGATAGCCAATTGAGCTCGCGTATCAGACTCGTCATTCGCAGCCTTTAGTAAAACTTGCATGTCCGAGGATCGTCCCGATACCCCTAATAGACCAGATTGTTCATTCAAAAGTTGCTCAACTTCCACCACATTCATGTCATGGTATTTCATAAGATGGCAGACAATGGCAGGATCCACATTTCCAGACCGGGTTCCCATCACTAACCCTTCCAAAGGCGTGAAACCCATGGACGTCTCAACAGATTGCCCCTGAGCAATAGCCGTCATAGAGCAACCATTGCCTAATTGAAGAGTAACGAGGCGGGATTGCTGAGGCGACTTTCCTGCAAACCGAGCGTAACCAGCTGCGAGAGATGCATGGGCAATTCCATGAAACCCATATCGTCGGATGCCTGCTTTTTTTGCTAATTCCAACGGCAGGGCATAGGTTCTGGCATGTTCGGGAAGAGTCTCATGAAAAGCCGTATCGAACACCGCCACCATTGGCATGGTCTCACCAAACACCTGTTGCAACGTCCGGATGCCCTCCACACAAAAATGATTATGAAGCGGAGCTAAGTCGTTCAGTTGTTCAATCTGAGAGAGGACCTCGTCATCAATGCGCACCGCTTTCGTGCATGCCTCTCCCCCATGAACGATTCGATGTCCAACCGTCTCGATATCTTCCCAGTAGGCATAGGGAAGTTGACGATCTTGTAAAATTCCACACATCCATTCTATGGCGTTCTCAATATGTAATATTTGGCGTGAGAAAGTTTGCTTCGAGCCGTGTTTGTCAGTCAAAACGCACGTAACGTTTCCACCAATACCGTTGATCTTTCCATGGAGCAGCATGGTGCCCCTCTGCAGTTCCCCATCCTGAAAAAAACCATGCGTATCATGTACTGAAAATTTCAGGGATGAGCTTCCACAATTAACAACCAAAATCTTCACGTTCTTCACCGTATCTCCTGCGTGTCTGTTGAATATTTCTGGATATAGTCCGTATATGCCCTAGAACATTCCTGGTATCAGTAGCTAAAGGGAATGGTCAAAAAAGTCATCCAGCAAGGCCACAGCCATTTTGACGCGCGGAGCGTACTTCCAGTACGTGAGCACGGCAAAATGGCGAGAACGTCGCTGGTGGATTTTTTCAACATTCCCTACTGTAAATATTTCTTCAGATGAATGGCTGCATCCTCGGGAAGAATCGTGTTGATAAAGATTCCCGATCCCAATTCAAATCCTGCGATAGTCGTTAATCGTGGCAGAATTTGAATATGCCAGAGGAAATAGTGCTTCGTCTCATCTTCGGGAGGAGCCGAGTGAAGAATATAATTGAAATCGGGGTCGCCGAGTGCCTCATCTAGAGTCTTGAGTGTTCTTCTCAGCACATCGGCCAATTCAGCGAGATGCCCGGGCTCTACATGCCCAAAGGTCGATTCATCATACTTGGGGGCAATCCATGTTTCAAAAGGAACACGAGAAGCAAATGGGTGAAACACGATGAAGCGTGTGGACTCAAACAACACACGAACCTCAGCCGAACGTTCCTCGTCGACTAAATCACGGTAGAGACATCGCCCCGTGTCATCAAAATGACTGATGGCCACTTCATACTTTTTCCGAACCAGCAAGGGTGCTACGGGCGTTCCAACGATTTGGGAATGCGGATGAATAAGGGATGTTCCCGCCCTCTCACCGTGATTTTTAAACAAGACAATACTTTTTACTTGAGGATCTAGCTTCAGCGCACAATACCGTTCATGAGAAGCCTGCAAGACCAATTCGACGTCAGTCGTCGTCATGCGAGAAAGACGCTGATGATGTTGTGGCGTTTCAATAATGACTTCATGGTGCCCCACGCCTCCCATTTCTCGGAAAAAGTGTCCTTCTTCCTTCCGATAGGGTTCCACATTCAGCCCAACAGCAGCATATTTATTCGACACAACCCTCACACGCCAATCGAGAAGAGAATCTTGGGGATAGCGAAGAATATCAGGTGGGGTCTGATTTTCTTGCCCTGGGCAGAAAGGGCAAGCCGGATCATGAGTTAGTAAATCTGATTGTGCGATGGTTTTCTGAAATTCATCCGGACGTTTGCCTCGATCCGTTGCAATAATCACCCAATCTTTCGTGGTCGGATCTTGTCGAAGTATGGACATGAAGTAATCGAGTCAATTCTACAGGCAACAAAGACTTGAGCGAGAGTACGTCTTGCCTATCACGGCCATATTCCTACAGCCAGGGAGTAAGGCATTTGATTGGACAGATAAAATTGATAGACATGAGCATCTCTGGCACGGGGCAATCCTCTACAAAAACCGATATGCCTGATGTCGCAAAAGGCACCACCGGCATCATGAATATCTTGTATGTTCTTATGAGAGCAATCAATGAAGACGGGGATGATCCTCATGGTTACCCCCAGCTAAAGGCTCGGCTTCTTCTCCTTTTCTAACCCTTCAAGTTCCGCCAACACTGCATGGAGCACCTGCCGCCGTTGCTGAAAAGCCTTTTGAGGAAGATCTTGGCTTAAGGATTCCTGCGCTGATTCTGGCATATTGACCAAAGCTTCAGCCTCCGCCATGGTCGCTAGGGCATAAGTTTCAACATATTCATACGTGTCCCCAAATGTTTCTTGCAAGAGCTGTTCGGTCTCTTCATCAAACTCCGTAAAATCAATAATAGTCCCACTCTGGGCATGACCCAGTCTTTCTAATTTTTCAAGTTGAGTTCTAAACTGATCTACATGCTGCAGCGGAGAAAATGAGGCATTGGTATTTGACATAAAGACTCCTCTCATCAAGAAAACATTAAAGAATGAAACTTGAATACCTCTTCAATATGTAAGTAAATCAGCAAAACTGATGCCGTCGATGTCTTCAGTGTGAAGATCCATCTTCTGAACAAAAAATTGGAACAAGAAGGGAGGAAAGAGGACCCTTGTGAGCACGCAAATCCAGATCATGACAGTCCCGTGAAAAACCAAAGGGCCTCACCCTTCATAATTCCCTCCCGACCAATTCTTTGTCGCATTTCTCTACAAGCCTCCTATCCAGAATGGGGCTATTCTCCGCATCTTGTATATCTGACTCTTCTTCTTTTCCCATAAAGTCCTAGCAAATCAAGAGAATGATGTCACTCAATATTCTTGGCATCCCTTTCGCTAGAACCTTATAGATTACTACCGAAATGTGAGCAAGGGGTTGGGATGTATCACGTATTGAATGAAAGTGAAAATGAACATGTTGGAATCAAGATCGAGAGGAAATTGACGCAGGATGATTATGAACTATTACTTTCCTACATCGACCGACTTAGGAAGGAAGTAGGACCACTCAAATTGCTGTTGGATATGACCGAGTGTGAAGGCCTGAACAGTCTAGCCTTATGGGAAGATTTAGCCAGGAAACTCCGCCTATTACCTGAGATTCTCCGCGTTGCGATAGTGGCTGATCACCATTGGATGGAATGCGGAACCAAGGTGTTTCATCCTTTACTCAAATCCACGGTGCAATATTTTTCGCCTACTCAACTGGATAAAGCGTGGAGCTGGGTGAAGGAGGGTAAAACGTGAAAAACAATTTCCGCAGTTTCTCAATTACAACACTAGGATTTCTTCAGACATCCTAGGGAAATCCCCAGTTATATTCTTTTTTTATTTACCGTATGTATAAGGATTATCAAAAAGCAACAACCTCCCCCTGCCCTATCTGACCTTTGATCGAAGGAAGGAAAAAAATGTTATGAGCCTCTCTCATTCTCATGATGTATGGTCGGTTATTCTAGCTGGGGGGGAAGGAGAACGAACACAACCATTTATTCATAAATGGTTGGGCTGTTCAAAGCCAAAACAGTATTGTACGTTCGTTGGGAAGCGATCCATGCTTCGACATACATTAGATCGAGCAGACCGACTGGGAATGCCTTACCAAAAAGTCACGGTAATCGCAGAGAACCATCTGCCTTATGCGCGTGAGACGTTCAATAAACAGCAAGCCGGAGAAATCATTCTTCAGCCTCAGAATTGCGATACCGCCGCAGGAATTTTTCTTCCTCTGACCTATGTGCGTGCCAGGGACCCCAATGCCACGGTAGCGATTTTTCCATCAGACCACTTCATCTTTCCTGAAGACCGTTTCTTAGAGACCGTTCGACGCGCCACTCGTGCGATTGATGTCCTTCAAGATCGCGTCCTCCTGTTAGGAGTGCGTCCGACCCATCCGGAATTAGATTATGGTTGGGTGAATGTTGGCACCATCCTGGAAAGACAGAAAAATTTCTCTATTCGGCAGGTAGATTCATTTATTGAAAAGCCCAGTCAACTCGAAGCCCTCCAAGCCATGGCGAATGGAGCACTCTGGAATACTTTGGTGATCGTGGCCAAAGTGGAGACACTGTGGAAACTGGGTTGGCAATGCGTCCCCGATATCATGGAACGCTTTGAATGGTTGGCAAAAACCATTGATACAATTCATGAACGCCAAACGCTTCGCCGGTTATATCAAAAAATGCCTTTCATAAATTTCTCATCCACAGTCCTCCAAAAAATTCCCGAACGTCTTGGGGTCATTGAGCTGGAAGGCGTCCTCTGGAGCGATTGGGGAAGACCGGAACGGATTATTGAAACACTCGAAGTGTTAGGGAAAAAACCGGCATTCCCTTCAGAAATACTGACAACCCCGACTTCATCCTTCACTTCATCATTATCGGAGGTGCCATCATGAAGAAATCTGGAACAACAGGTCACGAGCAGGGAGAAGCCAAGCAACAATCTCCCACAAGCCGCCAAGAGAAAATGGTCTCAATCAAAAAGGAAAACAAAAAGCCCACGAAAAAAGCACGTCAATCCAAAATGCCTCAAGCCTCAACGATACCCATCTCAGATCCATTATTGCTGAATAGCCCATCGACAACCGGCAACATTGACTCACGCATAGCAGATCGGGCTTATGAATTATACCAACACCGTGGAGGCCACCATGGCCAGGACTTGGAGGATTGGTTAAACGCTGAAGGAGAGGTTTTGTCCGAAGGATGCTCTTGCTGATAGAAGAGAAACTCGACACCCTTCCGTCTCTACATTCCTGCACCGTTCTGGTAGGAGTTTTGGCAACGATTGTTTTTATCAAGAGCCACGCAATTGGTGGCAGGGATGATGACAGGAGAGATCCAACATTTCCGCGAAATCTGTCTTCGCGGGAGCGGTACAACTGACTCTTTCTCCGTTTATTATTCAGCAATATTTCCACCAAAAAGTTTAAGGCAAAAAGAAATTCAGTCTCTTCCTTATGCGATAAAAAAAACAGCTGGTACAAGGGGGGTTGAATAATGAAGATATCAAGAGGCAAACAGCCCCAGGAACGTGTTGAATATCAGCGGCTTCGGGTCTGTTCAAAAAAGTCCGTCCAGCAAGGCCGTAGCCTTTTCGGCGCGCGGAGCGTACTCTCAGTACGTGAGCACGGCAAAAAGACGAGAACGCCGCTGGTGGGTTTTTTCAACAGACCCACATTCCATCTTCAATGCGGTATCATGACAGTCCTTTTCAGGCTATCTTTCCAGGAGTCACATGCCCATGGTTCATATCAAACGCATTGTCCTTGATGTACTCAAGCCCCATAATCCCAATGCCCTAGACTTCACCACGACCATTGCAGAAAAAGTACCTGGCTGCAAAATCAGGTTAACAGTCGCCGCAATGGATGAAAAAACAGAAACAGTCCTTCTTATTATTGAGGGGGAACAAATGTCATTCAACGTCATCACCGAGGTGATTAATTCTCTGGGTGGATCGATTCACAGCATTGACGAGGTAGAAGTGGAAAATGGGCCTCTAGAGCATGAGACCCCGTAGCGATTTTTTCCGTGATTGAACAACTACTCTGGCTTCTCAAGATCACCGGTTCGCACGTCATTGCCCGACGGTACTTTGTCGTGAATGGTTTTGATGGGGCGCTGACCATGCTGGGATTGCTGGTAGGATTTTACGTCAGCGAGGACGTCAGGTTACCCATGGTCATCAATGCCTGCCTTGGAGTCGCCATAGCC
>JAJDBQ010000127.1 GCA_029261255.1 Nitrospirales bacterium | reverse complement strand
CTGTGAAAATTCCATGTATTTGGTGTTGGACAGTGCTTTGAGCGGCGACGTATAAATCACTGTTTGATTGGCTGCCATGGCCTGCTTCATCGCTTCTAGAGCGATGTACGTTTTTCCGCTTCCCGTTGGTGCGCTCACAATAACATCAGCATGGCTAATCGCTTCCACTGCTTGCTGTTGCCAGTCATCTGGAACGAAGGGCTTGGGTTCGGGTACGCCTATGCCTTCAAGCATCTGTTCAAGTTCAATTAGTGGAGAAGAAGACACAGGACTGCTCTTTGATTTGCGGGAAGCAGTTTTGGGGTAGAAGGGTGAATGCCGTTCCTGGGGTCTACGAGTTTGTGAGGAGTCAGCCACAGGTTCCTTTGTAATAGGAGCCCTGTGTTGAAGATTCGTGACGATGGCAGCCCTTTGTTCTTTTGGGAGCGTGAGGATGCATTCAATGAGACGGACCTTTCCGAGTCGAAAGTGACGATGAATGCGTCCTTTGGCTAGCTGATGCAGATATTTAACGGCCAAGAGTTCCAGTTCACGCTTGAGATCTTCGTCGTTCATGTGTGTCCTTTTGCTCCGATCACTATGGCAATTCCGCCAAGACTTCCCGACGCATATTGACCATGGCCTGATGCGCGGTATCGGCTAAGCTTGGATGGGTCGCTTTGAGCCCATAGATTTGCGATAGAAACTCCAAGGTTCTGGCTAACAAACGATACACATCTCCTTCGGCCATCGATGTTGATTGCACTAATGATGTCCAACTCAGTTCGGTTTGACCTATCCAGCGCTCGACGATGGCTGCGACGTCAGCACGCAACAACGGGGCCGGTTCATACGCACTGAGGGAATCCGCCACCGTTCGGACTTTGGCGAGCATGGAACTGAGCCCAGGTGTGAGACGCATATATGAACTGGGTCGATCATCATCATGCGCAATCCCAGCCATCACTCCAGCTAATAAGTCAGGGGCAATGCCGGAAAAGGCCTCCATGCGAATGAGTTCCGTTATGAGCAAAGAATGGTTAATACGAATCAAGCGTGCCCATTCGCCATCGTGCGTTAATTGAGAGCTGTCCGTGATATAGCCAAATTTATGTAGAATATCGCTACGTCGTCGAAATTGACGCCAGAGGCCATCTCGTAAGGCTTGGATGGTTTTGGTGCTTTGTTGAGCTTTGAGTCGAAGCCGTGAGGCTACAGGAAAATCTTTTTTGCAAGCAGTCTGTGATGGGCACGAAGGACATGCAAATTCATCTGTTAAAATTCCTGCGGCGGCGAGATTGTCTGGCTCTTGAGTGTCTTCAAAAATAGGCACGGTCGGTAGTTGGGTCGGCAATTGGGACAGTATATTTTTGAACTGCTGCAGCGTCGATGGCAGGCACCATGGCAACGTACGAGAGGGTTGAAATTCATAGACGTGATCATAGATGTGAACCACCCGTTGTGCTTGGCATTCTCCGATCGTACCTTTAGCATGTAACACAGACAACATCGGAGTATTTGTTCCCCGACTGCGATAATGACGAAGAATGATTGCTGGGCCTTTGGATAATCCAATGAGGCGCCCTTGCGTGAGGAATGGCAAACAAGCCGTCAGGTAGGGCGTGTCTGAATTCATGACTGGCCGTCGGTGGGCTTTTCGTCGTCGGGCGAGATCAAAGACTTTCCACTGAGCCACCCAATCTGAACATTCTCTTGGGCCGTAGGGCGTCAATTGTTCCCGTACTTCATTCAATCGATCTTGATGGACAGCCGCTCGTTGATTCAGTTGAAACTGAGCAAAGCTTTTCGCCAGCAATCCCTCAATTTGGTCGATGGTATGGGCTTTCAGGAGATTTAAGACCATAGGATAGGAGACGACAAATTGACTATCAATCGATTCGGGCTGGCCTGTCAGACCTTTCCCAAGAACATGCAGATCGATATATGGCGATGGTGTCACCACGACAAAACCCACAAAGTCTTTGCCTCGACGACCCCCTCGTCCGGCTAATTGCTGAATTTCACTGACGGTTAAGTCTGTAAAATCTTGTGATTTTCGGACACTCGATTGGCTAATTACGACAGTACGTGCTGGAAAATCGACTCCTGCTGCAAGAGTCGTTGTGGCAAAAACGGCGTCGAGCAAGCCTCGACGCATGAGTTCTTCAATCGCCATTTTCCAGGATGGCAGATGGCCTGCATGATGTGCGGCGACGCCATAGTCTTGGACGACCGTAATGAGAGGATGATTGGTGATACTAGGGAATTCTTTTGTGAATTGGTCTAGAAATGTACGAATTTCTTCTGAACGGGTAGCCGATACGCCTGCTGAACTATGGATAAATGTGTCGAGCGCTTCATCACATCCTCGGCGAGACGTTAAAAATATAATGACAGGGGTTAAGCGATGTTGACGAAGAATGTCGACAAGATCAATCGGATGTATAGCAGGTGGCATGGAAGATCGTAGTGTATCAGGAGTGAGAAGAGAAAAACACTAAGAAAACAAATGTGAGTACAACGACAATGAACAAAGCTGATGCTCTAGCGTGCCGCGTGAAGATGATGTGAATGCCGCCTAACATATGCCAGGACGCGGCAGAAAACCTTTCAAGCTTAGAGGCGATAGGCCGATAAGATTCTTAAGATTATGGCAATAGATGTAATTGTACGAGGCAGTCAAGGAGCGACGATAGTTGATTTTCATGGTCGTCTTGATATTCATTCTCGATGGCATGTTAAAGCAATTATCAATCAATGTTGCCATACAGAATTTGATCATCTGATTCTCAATTTGCAAGGGCTCACGTTTGTGGATAGTGCCGGTCTTGGATTTTTAGTGATGTCATCACAGCAATTTAAAGACTTAGGTCGGCGGATGACGTGGATCGAACCGCAAGGCTTTGTAGGTGATTTGATTAAGAATTTACAACTTCAGAATCTCATTGCGATTTGTCCAAACGAACAAGACGCATTATCCTAAACTTCTATTAACAAGAGAGAGAGTCTTTGTATGATCATTATGGGATTTTGGTGGTTTGTTCGTTATTGTCGTAAGCCAAAAAACGAAGCTTCGGACTCGTGAAAATCTAATCCTTTCTTAGTTCATGTCGCCTTCTCCATCTGACTTCTTCCGCATCTCGAATTCCATACCATCTATCTCTCCTATTTCTTGGTTCGTGGGGGCCTGCAATGCAGGGGCCTTGGTGAATTGCAATAGTTGAGTTGGAATCGCACTACGATGTCCCGATAACAGGTACGCTATGGTGCAACTCAGCAAAAGATATGGCCCACTGGCGATCCCGAATAATTCTAATCCCAACAAGACAGCAGTCAGTGGAACATTGATGGCTCCAGCGAGGAGTCCCGTTATTCCTAATGCTGCAAACAGACTTGGGTCTTGACCCAAGAGCCAACCGAGCGCGGATCCGGTAGTTGCCCCGACAAAACAAAGGGGTAAGACAATTCCACCACTCCCTCCGATATTGAGAGTAAGGGCCGTTGTCAGTATTTTCCCAAGAATGAGAGCCCATACGATGGGCTCTCCCGCCAAAGCCCGTTGAATGGTTTCCTTACCCAAGCCTAGTACTTCCGGGGTGGCGAGCCAGGCAATGCCGAATAAAAGGATTCCGCCTATGGCTCCTTGGAGAGGGGGTGAAGCTGGCAAGTAATACAGGAGACGTTTTCCGCCATTGAGGCATTCCACGAAAACGATTGACACGAGACCAAACACCATTCCTCCTAGCAAACAGAGTATGAGTAGTTGTGGGTCAAAGCTGGGAAAAGAAGAGGCCACAAAATTCATTGTGGGCATCCCAAGGAATGACGCGGTCAAATATCCGACCAGGGCGGCCACAGCGGAAGGGAAGAGGACTGAGTACGTGAGCGATCCGACGAAGAGCGCTTCAATCCCAAAGATGGCGCCGGCCAAGGGGGTGCCCAAGATCGAAGCGAATCCTGCGCTTAATCCGCAAATGACTAACGTTTTTCTATCATACGAATCAACTCGCAAGATATCCGCGAAAAGAGAAGACAGACCACTCCCAATCTGAACACATGGTCCGACATTGCCCGCAGAACCCCCTGCGCCAATGGTAAGAAGTGTCGCCGTAATTTTCGCAGGAATAATCTGCCATTTGATTTTTCCTGAGTCCAAATGGATAGCCCGAATGACGCGTTCAATTCCCTGTCCTTTCGCTTCTGGCGCCAGCGTAGAGGTCAGCCATGCTGAAAGTGCTAGTCCAAGCGGAAGCAGCCAGTACGTCCACGTTGCTCTCGCACCAAGATCAATGATGAATTGAAGCACTAAAATAAAGCCAGTGCTCGACAGACCCACTAAGAGACCGACAGCGGTAGCCAAGAGGAGCCATTTGGCCACATGGATGACGAGAATGCATTCTTCTGAGAGTTGGCGAATCACGTAATTTGGCGTTCCTTCCTCATCAACAATAACAATGGTCCAACCCTAACGATAGCCTTTCACAGAAAGAATTTTGAGGAAAACTTTTTTTCATCATCAAGCGCAATTGGCAAGGGGAGAATACGCTCAATATTCGTTGACAGCGATTTGATCCCTTGGTAGCGTCATTATCGAAAACCAACTCTCCAAATTTTCTGGCCGAAGTATCGACTACTTATTCTCATTCAATTTCCAATACCAACCTGTTGCTCAAGCCAGTTTCACCCGTTTGCATGAAACCAACTCGCTCCTTTGTCTTCCTTTGTCTGGTCGGTCTCTGTTGTTTTATCAGTTATGACATGGTGCGGCGTCCAGCGTTGGCGCTTCTTGCGGATTCTCTTGGTGCGAATCCGTTTATGGTAGGAATGATGGTGGCTTTATCTACAGTCACAGGCATTTTTTTGAAACTGCCAATGGGCTTGTTATCAGATATCGTGAATCGTCAACGACTGATGATCGGCGGTGTTCTGGCTTTCGCGTTGCCGACATTTTTTTATCCTTTTATTTCTGATTTGTCGACGCTAGGGATTCTGCGGTTGATTCATGGGTTAGCGACGGCCATGTTTACGCCGTTAGCGTTAGCCATGGTCGCGGAATGGTATGCTCAGCAACGAGGTGAAGCGTTTGGGTGGTATACCTCTGCGACCCAAGGCGGAGGGCTCTTAGGTCCTATGATTGGTGGATTTATTGTGTATCAATATGGGTTTACACCTGTCTTTTTGTTAGCGAGTGTCTTCGGGATCTTGGCGGTGCTGTTTTTTTTGCTCATCCCTCAATCGTCATCAGTTTCTCAGGCTCAAGAGCATTCATTGGCCACCGTATGGCCTGAAATGCGTGAAGGGCTTCGTCGTGTTGTGCAGAGCCCTCCTATCTTGATCACAAGCCTCGCGGAAGCCGCAAAGATGGTCGGAAATGGGACGTTGATGGCCTTTCTTCCATTGTATGGGTTAGTCATTGGCTTGAATGCAGCTGAGATCGGAGTCCTCTTTGGCGTGCAAGCGTTGACCTCATTTATTTCAAAGCCATTCATGGGGCGGATATCGGATCAGGGTTCCCGTCAACCATTAATTGTGAGTGGTTTGATCTTATGTGCGCTCATGGTGATGCTGATTCCTCATATTCAAGGATATCCTCTTTTATTACTCGTGGCAGGAGCCTTTGGCTTTGGTGAAGCGGTTGTGACGTCTTCTACAACGGCATTAGTGGCTGATTTATCACATGCTAAGGGACTCGGCGCCGGGATGGGCTTGCGTGGCACAATCATGGATATCGGCCATGCCGGTGGTCCACTTTTAGCGGGCCTCTTAATTCATCAACTAGGCTATGCAGTAGGATTTTTTTGTATTGGGACAATTTTGTTGACAACAGCGATATATTTTGGCGTGATGATGATAGGGAAGAAGAAACCCGTCATGCTATAGTGCTTTCCAAATGGAGGCTTGACGAGCAATGGATGAAGCGATTGGGACGGGTGATATCATTATTGGAATCTTAGCGATAGTAGGGGTGTTGGTCTTAATCGTCGTGTTTGGTTTTGTGCTCAAAACGATGGTATTGAATAAAGATGATAACCCTGACGAGGAGTCGTAAGAAGCCATATGTTTAGTGGAATTGTTGAAGAAATGGGTGCGGTTCAGGCGATTGAGAAGAATTTGGCGGGGGCCAAGTTCTCCATCCTGGCTTCAGTTATTTTGAATGATTTGCAAGTCGGGGATAGTGTGAGCGTCTCTGGTGCCTGTTTGACTGCCACAACAATCGAAGACAAAAGTTTTCTGGTTGATGTCTCAACTGAAACACTCAATTGTACGCATTTTGGCACGATTACCGTTGGGACACCGCTCAATTTAGAACGAGCCATGAAGCTGAATGCCCGAATGAGTGGACATTTAGTCACGGGTCATGTGGACGGCGTTGGGACATTGCGGGTTCGAGAGCAAGATGGCAATGCTATCTATGTGACGGTGGAAGCGTCAGAAGATATTATGCGCTATTGCGTGGCTAAAGGATCAATTACCATGGATGGGATTAGTTTGACGATTAATTCTGTGACCGAGCATTCATTTTCGGTGGCGATTATTCCGCATACCGCGAAAGTGACGACTATTGGTCTCAAGCAAGTTGGGGATGTTGTGAACCTTGAAAGCGACCTCATCGGGAAATATGTTGAACGATTGCTGCAAGCCAATGGCACCTTCCCGGCTCCTGCTGTTCCGATTATCGATAAAGACTATCTCCAGAAACGTGGATTGTTGTAAGTATATAGATCATGCCGATTGAATCTTCTTCTACCAGGAAACGCCCTCTTTGGCGTCTCTTTGCCACCGTGACGGTTTTTGTCATAGTGATACCAGCAACTCTATGGGGGATTGTCCAGCTCTATGAAGTCCTCTGTGCCTGGTGGGGTGGATGTGAAGGACTGACTCGACCGCGTGGTCCCAAGTAACAATTGGATTGGAGAATCTATAATCAATGTCTACGATTGTCACCTATAACGATGTGCCCATGCCTGAGTTCATGTATGGCACCGCCTGGAAAAAAGACCAGACCACGCGGCTCGTTGAACTTGCAGTCGATTCGGGTTTTATAGCCATTGATACAGCCAATCAACTCATTCACTATCAGGAAGAACTTGTTGGAGAGGCTCTCTTATCTTTGGCCAGGAGAGGTGTGAAGCGAGAATCACTCTTTCTCCAAACAAAATTCACCTCGGTCTCCGGGCAGGATCATCGCACCCCGTACGATCAATCCGCCGATCTCCCCACTCAAGTGCAGCAGTCATTTGAGAGTTCTCTGAAACATCTTCATACCGATTACTTAGATTCCTATGTATTACATGGGCCGTATTCTCGTTGGGGATTGAGCCAATCTGATTGGGATGTCTGGGTAGCCATGGAAGCCTATTATCGAGCTGGCACAACGAAGATGATTGGTATTAGCAATGTTCAGGCAGATCAACTGCGAGAATTATGTGAAAAAGCTTCGGTGAAGCCAATGGTCGTGCAGAACCGTTGTTATGCCGTCATGGGATGGGATAAAGAGGTGAGGGATATCTGCAAAACTCATGGAATCATCTATCAAGGCTTCTCTCTACTTACCGCCAATCAAGATGTTCTGCGCGACCCACAGGTTTGGGATATTGCCAAGCGTCTAGAGGCAAACCCGCTTCAAGTGATCTTCCGCTTTGCCATTCAACTTGGCATGCTTCCCCTCACCGGTACGACCAACGAACAACACATGAAAGACGATCTTGCTATCCTCGAAAAATTTGAACTTTCAACAGATGATGTTCAAAAGATTGAATCTATCGCGATTTAAAGACGGTACTGACTGCATCTGATTGAAACAATCGTCAGTTACCCTACTTGATAAGCGCAGGTTTTATCGTGTTATTGAGAGAAGTGTCGCTCAAGTCTTTTTATTCGACTGCTTTGCTTTTGACTTTTCTTGAGCGTGTTTCAGACAAGTCATAAGCTCGTGCAGGAGAGTTTCTGTATGGGACCCGTCAACCAGATCTAGATGTTCGGTCGGAAACGTGCCGGCTTCTACCACTTCTACACACAATTTCCTCCAGGGCGTTTCCACATAATTCGTGCTTTTAAAGAGTGAGACCTGTCCAGGATATTTTTGTGGGTTGTATCGTCTGGCGGCTTCTTGAACAACCTGGTTACGGTACCAAGGACGGAGAGATGCTGGGAGCGGATACCCTATTCTGAAAAACATTTTGCAGAGGATTGATTTCATGATGACCATCGATCGAGTTGTTACACTGTTTACTCTCCATTGAAATATTGTAGAGAACTTGGTGAAAGAGGTACGAAGACTTGTCATGGAAGAGTGAGTTTTTTGATCTTCATTTTTCAGTGTATCTATCGATAGCGTTTCCAGTTGCGATTTTCCAGAGGCGAGCTTCGCTTGAGAATGAGGAAGGGTAGGATCCACCAAGGCAAGCAGTGCAATGGTCTCCCCTTGTTGACGAAGTTGTTGCGCCATTTCATACGCGACCATTCCCCCGAATGAATATCCGGCTAGAAAATACGGCCCCTGCGGCTGGATGGTTTGCATTTCTTTCACATACCAGAAGGCGATTTTTTCTACGGTCGTATGTAAGGCCGGATTGCCATCATGCCCTTGGTTGAAAAACATATAGTATGGTTGATTGGAATAATTATTCATAAATGGTTTAAACGTGGCACCGAATAACACGCTGAAAATAGGCGGATTGGATCCACCTGCTTGGATCGGTACCATGAGAGGCGACGGTCCATGTTCTCCGCGTTGCGTTATTCTTTTTGCTAACTGATCAATACTTTGCGTTTGGAAAATTAGAGAAACGGGAACTTTTTGTTCAAGGGTTCGTTCTATTTCTGAGCATAGTCGCACAGCCATCAAAGATTCCCCACCCAAATTAAAAAAATTCTCTGTGATGCCAATAGGCTGTTTCCCTAGGACAGATTCCCAAATCTTTGTCAATTGGATTTCTAAGGAATTGCGGGGAGCGACATACGTCCCTTCCTCTTGAGCAAATGTTTGGTTTTCGAATGGTAGTTTGTTTTGGTCAATTTTTCCATTAGCGGTCAAAGGAAACGCGTCGAGAAAAACAAATTGCGAAGGAATCATGTATGAAGCCAAGCTCAGACTTAGAAAATCTCGAAACTCTGAAATGTTAGGAGTTGAATTTTTCTCCGGGATGACATAAGCCACCAAGCGCTTGGAGCCCATGTTGTCTTCCCGTGATTGGATAACGACGTCTTGGACTGCAGGATGTCTGGTGAGAACTGTTTCAATTTCTCCACACTCAATCCTGTACCCACGAATTTTCACTTGATGGTCGTGTCGACCCACAAATTGCAGAGTGCCATCAGGTTGGTGCTTGACGATGTCTCCACTACGATATAACCGTGCCCCGGGTTCGGTACTATATGGATGCGGGATGAATTTCTCGGCGGTAAGGGCCGAACGTTGATAATAGCCACGTCCCAGACCTTGTCCGCTTGTACACAGTTCTCCTGCTACTCCCGTTGGCATCAGATATTGCTGGGCATCTAATATATACACCTGTGTCTGAGGAATAGGATGACCGATGGGCACAGAATTCCCCAAGGCTTCATCTATAGGGATAGAAAAACAACAGGTGAATGTTGTGTTTTCAGTGGGACCGTATCCGTTGATGAGCGTGCAGCTAGGCAGCTGCGTCGTCATACGCTGGACATGTTCAGGAGAGAGGACATCGCCACCGGCAAGAAGAACCTTCAGCGGCCGTAGCGCTTGAATATTCCAGTCTACCAACTGGTGGAATAACCCAGCTGTGAGCCACAAGATCGTTATCTGATGACGTCGTAGGAGATCACCGAGTTCATCAAAGGATGGCATTTGAGGTGGAGCCATTGTGAGCGTGCCTCCCTGCGCTAAGCAGGCCCAAATCTCGAAGGTCGCGGCATCAAATGCGGGGGAAGCTAACTGGAGACAATTGACTTGAGTTGGCCATGATAGAAATGTTGGATCTTGAATGAGACGTATTACTGCACGATGGGGAATGCCCACACCTTTGGGTTGCCCAGTTGAACCCGATGTATACATGACGTAGGCGAGGTTTTCCCCTGTTATTTCTGGCTGCCAAGGAAAATTTCCCACGTTAGCAGGGGCTAGCCAAGCCTCATTCACGGCAATCACTGGGTACTCGTGGAAGCTTGGTGAATGAGAAGGGCCAAGTTCGTCTATCAGTTTTTCTTTGAGAGCGGCCGAGGTTAACACCATTGCGACTTTGGCATCTTCAAGCATGAAGCGCAGGCGATTTTCCGGTGTGGCTGGATCAATAGGGACATAGGTTCCTCCTGATTTCAAAATACCTAACATCGCAACGATAAGGTCGATCCCGCGTTCCAGGCATACTCCAACTCGGTCTTCTGGTCCCACTCCCTGGATTTGAAGAAACTGTGCCAGCTTATTGGCGCGTTGGTTAAGGGCTACATAGGTTAGGTGCTGGTCTCCTTCGACCATCGCCACAGCCTCGGGGGTGCGAGTGGCTTGGGCTTCAAGCAGATGATGAATGCACAGCGTCGATTGTTCTGGTGAAATTGGAGGATTCCACTCAATAAGCAACTTTTGCTGTTCGGCATTGCTCAGCAGTGGCAGGTGGTTCACAGCTTTCGTGGGATGTTCTACCAGAGCTTCTAGGAGTGTCTGATAATGGGAAGCGAGACGGCTAATTGTCTCAGCCTCAAAAAGTTCCGTATTAAAGACAAATGTGCCATTGAGCGTCTTATCGTGCTGAATCAGTTCGAGGGAGAGGTCAAACTTTGCTGCCTGGTTGGTCCCTGGGATGGGTTCTACTTTCACTTGCGACAAGGTGAGCTCACTCATTAAGTCTGCCTGATGTAGTTGGAAGACAACCTGAAAGAGGGGGTGACGACTGAGATCCCGGACTGGCTGGAGCGCCTCCACTAATTTCTCAAAAGGTAGGTCTTGGTGTGCATAGGCTTCCAAGCATGTTTCCCTTACTTTACGGACAAGTGTCTGAAATGTTTCCCGCTCTGTGAAGCTTGTCCGTACGACTAAGGTATTGACGAAGAAGCCTATCAGGCCTTCTAGCTCGGTATGGGTGCGGCCAGCTATGGGTGTGCCTACCAAAATTTCTTGTTGGCCGGTGTATCGGAAAAGCAGGACTTGAAAGGCCGCCAGCAAAGTCATAAACAATGTGACGCCCTCTTGGCGACTCAGCACGCTCAGTGCCTGTATTAGGGGTGCGGGCAGGGAGAAGGAGAGATGCTTTCCTTGATACGATACCTGCAGCGGCCGTTGAAAATCCGTGGGTAGGTCTAGGCTTGTCGGTGCGTCAGCAAGCTCTGCGCGCCAGTAGGTCAATTGTCGCTCCAGTTCTTCTCCTTTCAACCACTGGCGTTGCCATATTGCGAAGTCGCGATAGTCTAGGGTATTCGGAGGCAAGAAAACTGACTGGCTCATGGCCTGGGCGTTATAGAGCGTTTGGAGTTCCTGAAAGAAGAGACCCATAGACCAACCATCAGTAATGAGATGATGGAAGGTGAGGAGGAATATATGCTCCTCCGGCCCCAGACAAAGAAGTTGGCCTCGCCACAATGGTCCAGAGGTGAGATCGAAAGGCTGCCGTTGTTCATTGTGAATCGAAGATTGGACGTGTTCTTCGCGCCTAGCAGTCGAGAAGGCCGTCAGATCTTGGAAAGCGAGTGTAATAGGACTACAGGGGGCAATGATTTGTCCGGGTTGTCCATCGACTAGAGTAATGGAAGTGCGGAGGCTCTCATGGCGAGCCACTAAGGCCGTCAGGCTAGCCTCAAGTGCACTGATTTGTAGGGGGCCTGTTAGACTCCAAGCGTATGGCAACAGATAGGCAAAGTTTCCCGGCTCCCATTGCTCTAAAAACCACAGTCGTTGCTGGGCAAAGGAAAGAGGCAGTGGCCCTTCCTGCTTCTGTGGACACAGAGGTACGCCGATCGAACCAGCGGGGAGCGAATCGGATGCCTGAATCGTCGCACTCAATTCAGCAATGGTTGGCGTGTCGAAGAAGGTCCGAAGGGACAAAGTGGTGGACGACAAGGGTCGAAGACGTGCTACGACTTGGGTGGCTAAAAGAGAATGCCCGCCCAGTTCAAAGAAATTATCATGCACACCAATTTGATCGATCTTCAGGAGGTCACGCCAGATGTCGACGACAAGTTCTTCCAGGGGCGTTCGTGCGGGTAGATAGGCCACCGTCCCAATGCGCTGTGTTTGATCTGGAGCCGGTAAGGCGTTGCGATCCACTTTGCCATTGGGCGTCAAAGGGAAGGCGTTCAAGATCACGAATTCGGAAGGAACCATGTAATCCGGGAGTGCGCGCTTTAACCACGTCGACATATCGGTGTGTGTGAGCTGGGCATTGTCAGTAGAGACCACATAGGCCACCAACGTTTTTTCCCCTGGCTGATCTTCGCGACAGAGGACAATAGCTTTCTGGATAGTTGGCAGTGTGGTGAGCGTCATTTCGATTTCACCACATTCTATTCGAAAGCCCCGTATTTTCACTTGACCGTCTCCTCGGCCCAGGCACTCAAGTGCGCCATCAGGTCGGTACTTGGCTCTGTCCCCACTCCGATATAGCCGTGCCCCATGCTCTGCACTAAAGGGATGGGGAATAAATTTTTCGGCTGTTAAGGCCGGACTGTGCTGATAGCCTCGCGCCAGACCATCCCCACCAATGAGAAGTTCTCCAGTTAGGCCTGTTGGAATTAATTCTTCAACCTGGTCCACAAGAAAAACGGTGGTATTGGCTAAGGGGCGTCCAATCGAAATTGAACTGTTTCGGGGTTCGAGCTTGTACAGGGTCGACCAAATGGTCGTTTCGGTAGGGCCATAAACATTCCAGATTGAGCCGCCCCAAGATTCGAGCTGGTGAGCTAAATCGGGTGTTAGGGCTTCCCCTCCACTGAGTATTTTTATTGGTCTTGAGAGAGGTCTCGGTCTTGATTGCATGAGCATGGACCACGTACTAGGTGTGGCCTGCATGAGGGTGATGGCCTGGGATTGTAGGACTGTGTGTAAGGCCAATCCATTGGTAGTCACTTCACGGCTGATCAACACCAGACGTCCACCCGCAACCAAAGGGCCAAAAAGTTCGAAAACGGAAATGTCAAAAGATAAACTCGTGACCGCTAGAAGGGTCGTGGTGCGGTCTACTCCGACGTGTTCTTGAAGTGTACATAAAAGATTTGACACTGATTGATGTGTCACCATGACCCCTTTAGGGACTCCCGTAGAACCCGAGGTATAAATGACATAGGCCAGATTGAGCCAAGACTGTAATGGAGGCGGGTTATAGGTAGGGTAGTAGGAGTAAGAAGACCCATTTGGGTCAAGATCAATTCGAGGGGTTGTTGAGTCAGTCAACCACGGGCACAAACCTGGCTGAGTCAGTATGCATTGTGGCTGGGAATGGGTGAGAATATATTGCTGGCGTTCTTCTGGGTAGGTGGGATCTAACGGAACATAGGCACCGCCTGCTTTCAAAATTCCAAGTAGACTCGTGATCATTTCCAATCCGCGCTCTACACACAACCCCACGCGAACGTCTGGTCCAACTCCTCGCTGACATAGGAAATGGGCAAGTTGGTTGGCCCTCCGGTTCAACTCCCTATACGTTAATTGCTGTTCTTCGAATACGATAGCAATGGCCTCTGGGGTACGCTCCACCTGTTCCTCAAATAATTGGTGAATACCCTTGGTATATGGATAGTCTTGATTCGATTCGTTCCACTCGAAAATAAGCCGTTGTCGCTCTGTGTTACTTAAAAAGGGAATGACATTGATAGCCTGCTGGATATTCTCTGACACACTTTCCAATAGTTGTTGATAATGTATAGCGAGTTGATTGATGGTACCCACCAAAAAAAGATCTGTATTAAACGTAAAACTTCCCTTAATGTGGCCTTTCGTTGAAGTCAGTTCTAACAAGAGATCAAAGGTGGCGGAAGTAGTGGTCTCCTGAATAGATTCCATTTCGATGTTGGGGAAAATGAGATCATCGCTTACATCTTCTTGATGTAATTGAAACATGACTTGAAAGAGTGGATGGCGGCTAGGATCCCGCACCGGTTGAAGCGTTTCGACTAACTTCTCAAAGGGCAAGTCCTGATGTGCATAGGCTTCTAAGCACGTATCTCGGACCTGGTGTAAACATTCCTGAAAAGTCAGGTGCCCTTGCAATGGCGTTCGAAGAACCAATGTATTTACAAAGAAGCCAATCAGGCTTTCCAGATTCGTGTGAGTGCGTCCGGAAATAGGTGTTCCAATTGGTATATCGAGCTGCCCCGTATATCGGAATAAAAGAAGGTGAAAGGCAGCTAGCATCGTCATGAATAGAGTGACACCTTCTTGTAGACTCAGAGCCTTGAGAGCTTGTGTAAGATTCGGAGGGAGGGTGAAGGTTAACTGTTCCCCAGAATAGGTTTGTTGCGGTGGCCGAGGGAAATCAGTCGGGAGATCCACGTTAGGTGGAGTGTCCGCCAGTTGGTTGCCCCAATATTTTAATTGCCGATTGAGTTCTTCTCCTTGAAGATGGTGTCGTTGCCAGATCGCGTAATCAGCATATTGTATTTGGAGTTGCGGCAATTCAGTCGGCTGTCCCGTTATCTGCATCGTGTAAAGCAGCGTCCATTCTTTAAAGAACACTCCCATGGACCAGCCATCCGTAATGATGTGATGTAGGGTGAGGAGCAGCACATGGTGCTTGGCGTTCAGGCGAAGAAGCTGAGCGCGCCACAATGGTCCTATGGTCAGGTCAAAGGGCTTATGCGTTTCTTCGCGAATCAGTCGTTGGAGAACGATCTCTTGTGTCGCTTCGGGGTGGGAAGTCAGATCATGGGACGTTAGAAAAACGGGCACCGTAGGGGCAATATTTTGGATAGGCTGCCCGTCGTGAATTGAAAAGGTTGTCCTTAGGCTTTCCTGTCGAGCTACTATTTCCGTCAAGCTAGTTTCGAGGGCATGGATATCTAACGAGCCTTGAAGTCGCCATGCAAAAGGGAGCAGATAAGCCGTGTTCCTGGGATCCCACTGGTCGAGAAACCACAAGCGTTGCTGCGCGAAGGAGAGGGGAATATTTTGAGGACGTGTTTGTCGTGTTATTCCAAAGACACTCTGAGTGTTTTGAGAATTTCTGCGTCGCTGGGCAAGCCATTGTTGTTTGGACTCTGTTGGATCAAAGCGCTTTGGCATTATGAGATGTTACTCATTGAAATGGAATTGCAGAATGATTTCCAACTGTGAACTAATCGATTCATGGTGTGTCTGTAATCTTGGTAGTGCTTGCCCAAAGCTCTAAATAGCTCGAGCCTTAAAACTCTAAAAAAAGACGAGTTACGCCAAATCACTGCCACAGAAGAAATCTTAGATTTGGTTTTATACACCTTTTAAAGTATTTTTCAAGCAAATTTCATGCTAATTCGTGGCTTTTATTACTGAAATTTAGCATAATTCTTATATGATCTCGTCTGTGAGTATTTACTCATGTACATGCTAATTTTCCATATGAGACGCTCAAGATAAGAAAAAAGAAACGATTACATGAACAACATCTTCCATAAAAAGTTTGCATACTTGTGCTTTAAAAAATCAAGCCCAAAGCTCATGCCGGGTCTTTTAGGGTATTGTCCTTCGGCCAATTGACAGAAAGAATTAGCTAAGACTGACTTTGGGATTTTCTTTCTGAGTACTCGTAGCACCTAATCCTACTATAGTTTTTAATTTTTTTTCCGAAATTCTAATACGACCAATGATTATACCGTCTGGTTCAATTCTGCAGCCCATACTATTACATCATCATTCAAGACATTGGAGATTGGCTCAATGAAGGGAAATCTTGGACTACTTGTCACGCCTTTTGATAATAATCAGGAACTTGATAAAAAGAGTCTCTGTAGTTTGATCGAGTATGCGATCGATGATGGGGTTGAAGGGCTCATTCCTCTTGGAACAACTGGAGAGTTTTTCAGCTTGACCGGTGAGGAAAAGCGTCAAGTCATCGATATTACCATTGATCAAACACGCGGAAGACTTCCGGTTTGTATAGGGGTTGGCTACTCTGGGACTCGGATATCAACTCAGCTTGCAGAGTATGCTGCGCAACGGGGCGCAAACGCAGTGCTAGTGCCGCCACCCTATTACTATCCTCTGGCAAACCAATCAATGTACCTCCATTTTTCAACAATCGCAAAAAACATTGAGATAGACGTCATGCTTTATGATGGCGGCGGTGGATTGGTCATTCCGACAAATTTAATTGATCAACTCAACAAAGAATGTCCGAATATTCGACACGTGAAGGTTTCGTCATTGGACAGCAAGAAAGTCTCAGAGCTTCAGGCGGCCGTTAGTGCCAGAGTGCAGATATTCTGTGGGGATGAAGTGATGTTGATGTCTGCCTTGCATGACGGAGCAGTTGGTATGGCTACTGCATCTGGAATGGTGCTACCTGGCGTCTGTACAGATATCTGTCAGCTCTTTGCAGCTGGGGAGCATGACAAAGCTAGAGAAAAATACTTAAATTCCATTGGTCCATGGACAGTTGCAAGTGGCATCATCAAGTCTGAGTTTATACGTTGCTTTAAAGAAGTCTTAGCCGCTAAAGGAGTGATTGCTTCACCGATGACTCGTTTGCCACTTCCTGCGTTGGAGGAGTCGCGCAAAGAAGAGTTATTAGCAACGGCCAAACATATCGGGATTCTGTAATGTACACCACAATTCTATTTGATCTCGATGGAGTTGTTATTGACTCCATTAGCCTACAGCGAATGGCTTTTGCAGAAAGCTACCATGATGTAGTGGGCGAGGGTGAACCACCTATAGATAACTATTTGTCACATAGTGGTGATTCCTTTCCTAATATCATGGACAAGATGGGGCTTCCACGCGAGATGTGGCAGCCGTACAGAGAATTCTCTACACAATATATGAATTTGATTGAAATTGTCCCCAAAATGAGTGATGTTTTGGAAGAGTTGGTCGAGCGAAAAGTTAGACTAGGGTTAGTGACAGGCAAGGAATCGGGTCGCACAGCTCAGGTCCTCAATGACTTTAATTTGGCTCGATATTTCCCGGTGGTTGTTTGTTCTGACATGGTGACTCATGCCAAGCCTCACCCTGAATCCGTCCACCGAGCATTACGCGAACTACAGGCTGATCCAACACAAACCGCATTTATTGGTGACTCAGAAAACGACATCCTTGCCGCCAAAAGTGCTGGAATCACTGCGTTGGGCGTCACCTGGGGTGTGGGGAAAAGGGAGGGTCTTGTTTGTGCGGGAGCCGATGGTATCGTAGAGAACCCGAGGGAGATTATCGATTTCTTGACCAAAAATGATCCTCAAAACCAATCACAAATTTTAGGAAGAAGCCAGAATGTCACTGAGAAGAAAAACGGAGTTGATGTGATTCCTCACTCTTACTCTAACATCCTTTCCGGCCCGTCACAGGAGTCGATTCGTCAGAAGTGTCGGCACCCACGTGGATCTTTTCTTGAGTTTGATAAAGGAGAAGAACATAGCTCAATACCTGCTCGTTTTGAGAAGCAGGTCGAGAGGTATCCTGAAAAGTTGGCCCTCCATACAAAGAACGCTCGATTCACCTATAAAACGCTCAATCAATCTGCCAATCAGTTGGCTCATTGCCTGTTGCAAGAACTGGGAAATGAAAATACATCCGTCGCGCTCTTATTTGAGCAGGGAGAACAGCAGATCATATCACTATTAGGTGTATTGAAAGCTGGTAAAATCTATGCCCCGATTGATCCTGCATATCCGCATGATCGAAAGGCATTCATGTTGGAAGATTCCCAAGCGACAGGAATTATCACGGATAATAAACACTTCGAACTGGCCACAATGCTGGCACCAAATTTACCAATATTCAATATTGATTCTCTCGCCTCAAGCCTACCTACTCAGAATCCTCATTCGACGGTAGGGCCTGATAGCTATGCATACATACTCTATACCTCTGGGTCGACAGGAAAGCCCAAAGGGGTTGTTGAAAATCATCGAAATGTTTTGCACTTTACCCGGAATTTCACGAATCCATATGGTCTATGTCCAGAAGATAACGTTCTTTTTCCCGGATCATTATGTTTTAGTGGTTCGGCTGAACCGTTGTTCATGGCTCTCCTCAATGGTGCGACATTATTCCCTTTTGATCTTCGAAACGAGGGAGTGAGCAAATTAGGCGCTTGGCTAGAATCCGAAAAGATCACGATTTACTCAGGAGCCACAGTTTTTCGTCAATTAATGGAAGGTATGACGAGACAAAACCCCTTCCCGGATATTCGCCTCATTCTCTTGGGTGGTGATACGGTGTTTACGAGTGAAGTCGACCTCTTTAAGAAATTTTTCTCAGATGATTGCATCCTCATCAATGGGTATGGGGCAACGGAAATGAAGCAACTTTGCAGGTTGTACGTGAGTAAGGATACCGAAATTTCTGGTCTTCATGTCCCTGTGGGAAAGAGTCTTGAGGACATTGAGGTCTTTCTTGTCGACGATGATGAGCAAAGAATAGAAAGTGGTCAGGTTGGTGAGATTGCGGTTCAAACTCGTTATATTGCCCCATGCTACTGGGGACTCCCTGACTTGACCAGAGAGCGATTTGTTGCGGCACCAGAGGGCAATGGGCAACGCATCTATTTGACTGGAGATATGGGACGCATGGATGAGGATGGTTGTTTCATCCATCTGGGTAGAAAAGATTTTCAAGTAAAGATCAGGGGGTACCGTATAGAAGTGCGGGAAATCGAAACGGCACTTCTAGCAATTGATGTTGTAAAGGAAGCCGTTGTCACCGCGCGTGAAGAGGCTGGTGAAAAACGCCTGATCGCATACGTCGTCCCAAACGGACCGTCAGAAATCAATAGCAGCATGCTGAGAGCGCAGCTAGTAGAGAGTTTGCCTGATTATATGATCCCTTCCATTTTTTGCATGCTGGATTCCCTTCCTCGTACCTTGTCCAATAAGATAGATCGACTGAGTTTGCCTGAACCTAGCTTGGTACGACCAGCTTTGGAAACTCTGTATGTGGCGCCTCGCAATTGGGCCGAGGAACTATTAGTAGAAATATGGGAGGAAGTCTTAGAATTAGACCGAGTGGGTGTTGATGACGTCTTCCTAGAGTTGGGAGGTGACTCGCTTCGTGCCATGAAAATTATTGCGAGGACGAGGGATGAGTTTGAAATAGATGTCCCCATCTCTTTACTTTTTAAGGCACCAACCATTGCAGCGATGGCACAGGTGATCTGTGATTCTGCGGTTTCTTCCTCTCCGGAAATGTAACTCTCTCCTACCTGAAAAATTGAAATAACCCCCGTCAACGGAATGCCTACTTTTTCAATAGCCACATTACATCGCCTAGGTTGCGAAATCCTGCAAAAAGCGGGAACGAATACTGACGATGCGAACATCGTTGTTGATGAACTCCTTGATGCGAATCTCGTTGGACACGATAGCCATGGCGTGATTCGACTGAAGCAATACGTTGATTCTATTGGGGCTGGTGAAATCAAGCCTGGAGCTGAAATTCAAACAGTTCTTTCTACTCCTGGAATTACGGTTATCGATGGAAATTTTAATTTTGGACAGGTTGTGGCTGCTCGAGCGCTCGAAAGAGGACAAGAGGAGGCCTCTAAAAATGGGACTCATACCGTCCTCTGTCGAAATACCAATCACGTTGGAAGGCTTGGATCTTATACCCGAAAAGCGGCAATGGAGGGATTCGCAACTCTTATGGCCGTAAATGGACCAGCCAATTTCAGTGTAATTCCTTGGGGTGGATTGGATCCGCGGCTGGGGACAAACCCGATTTCTATGGCTGCGCCGTGGAAAGAAGATCCACTCGTTCTCGACATGACCACCAGTGCAACGGCCGAAGGCAAGATTCGTGTTGCGACCCAAGCGGGCGAGTCAATTCCTGAAGGGTTGATCGTGGATGAGCTTGGCAACTCAGCAACTGACCCGAACGCGTTTTATCAGGGTGGGGCCATACTTCCTCTTGGAGGTGCACTTGGTTTCAAGGGATATGGCCTTGGGGTCATGCTAGATATTTTCTGTGGTGTACTCTCTGGGGCAGGAGTGGCGCGCGAGGACGTCACGCCGAGTTCGAATGGAGTATGGTTGCAGATAATTGATATTAATCAGGTGGTATCGGATCACGACTATGAATCTATGATGAATAAGTATGTCGAGTGGATTAAAAGTTCTCGAACCGCTCCTGGTGTGGAGGAAATTTTGTTGCCGGGAGAAATCGAATCACAGCGACGGGCGCATCACAACGAAAAGGGCATTTCTCTTTCTGATGGAACGTGGAATCAAATGAAAGAATTGGCTGACAGCTTTCATGTGGCACTCCCTGACTGACTGTTGGAACACTTTGACTAAGAGCAATTGCTTGATCATTTGAATGAAATAATGGTGCGTAGTACATTTGCCAGGCTTTAGAAATGATGAGAGCTTTTGACCTGCCCCCGTTCTTTGGCCAGTTGAGTTGTTAGGTTTTCCAAGTGATAGCTCCGACAAACACAGCCGCGGGCACTTGGTAGCCGAGTGCGCTGTGAGGCCGTTCATGATTATACACTCGTCTCCAGTCTTCGATCACCACGCGGGCCTCTGCCAAGCTGTGGAAGAGCTCGGCATCGAGGCATTCACGGCGAAAGGTGCCGTTGAAACTTTCGTTACTCCCGTTCTGCCAGGGTTTTCCCGGTTCGATTCGACTCGGAATAATTGCTTGGTCGTTCAAAAATGTCACCAGA
>JAJDBQ010000126.1 GCA_029261255.1 Nitrospirales bacterium | reverse complement strand
TGAAGCCTTCCAATTCGTGAAAGGCGAACAGCTGGAAGACTGTCCTTACCAATATTTAGACTTTCCTCGATATTACACCCGGCAAGATAAACTGGCGTTTCGCTCACTCTGTTGGTGGGGGCATCATCTCGTCTTCGCGCTCATTGTAGAGGGACCTCTCGTCAAACAATATCGCCTTAACCTCTTCAATCACTTCTCGGAAGTCGCAGATCGTCAGCTCAGCTTGTGCCTGAGTCCATCATTATGGGAATGGAAATATGGGTCAGGGCTCACGCTAGACATTACGCGCAACCGTCGTTCAGAAATTGCTGCAGCCATAGACCGCCGAACATCTTTTAAGATCGCACATTTTATTCCTCTCGAAGATCTGACCACTGACCAGATCATCAAAGCAGGAGTCAACACGTTCAAATCGATTCTTCCAATCATTAGCCCTTAACTCTTTTTCCTCATAGTCCCTGTTTTATTCATCTTCAGCGAGCCCTAATAATCCCATCACATGCTCCACGGAATAGGTCTGGCCGAGATTCAGCACCACCACCTTGATTCCAGCTGCCTTCAACACCGTCCCGACAACCTGCTCACGCTTCTCTGGTGGTTGTCCCTCTCTTTCCTGTTTTTGAAATGTCACAACCATCGTTGCTTGAAGCGTGCCAGGATGCGCCAACACGACATCCAGTCGTACAGGCTGAATCGTTCGCATGAGAGACTTCCGTGCTTCTTCATCCTTATCCACCACAGAAACAACCTGCAAAATCGGTAACTTCACAAAAACCAGGAAATACTCTTCTGCCGCCAACCGAATCAAGTTGAACAACGTCGCTTCCTCATGCGTCATGAGCGGTCTGGTCGTCACTTCACTGTCGCTGGAATCTAGCGTCATCTCATGAACCGCTTCTTCAGAGAGCGGACGGCGCCATACCCATAGCAGTAAAAAAATAACCGCTATCAGTAAGACAACTAAGAAAAAAAATGAGAGCCCATTGTTTGGCATCAGAGCATCCATGAATATGACACTGAGGGGAGGGTCAGAGGCTCCATTTTTTTGCAGCACCACAGCTGCCAGGGGTCACGGACCCTAATATCACAGGATGCGTGGCACCAGTCACGCGAGGCACATTGGCACACACTCCATGAATGGTTTGATAGGCCAATACGGCAAAGGCTTGTGCTTCGAAAGCCTGATTGGATGACCCGCAATCATCCATCGTTTGCACAGGAAGGGGATCAAACATTTCCACGAGCTCCGCCCAGAGACGGCGATTGCAAACACCGCCACCACCGAACACCACATCGGCAGGCTCATGTTTTGTCCATTGCTGCGCGTCTCGAATCGTGCGAGCAATAAACTGGCAACCGGTGGCTAAGAGATCATTCAGAGAAAGACGCCGGCGGCGCGCCTGCGCCAAAACTTTTCGCGCATAAGATTCCCCAAACAGTTCGCGTCCCGTGGACTTAGGGGGATGTCGATGCAAATAGGGATGAGCCAACAACCATTTCAACAAGCCTGCATGCACCTGGCCGCGTTGAGCCAACCGGCCTCCACGATCCATCAGCATTCGTCCCTGTGTTTCAACCGAGACCAATGCATCTAACAGCATATTGCATGGTCCTGTATCAAACGCCTGTACAGCGCCAAGCTTTTCACCACAAGGAATCATCGTCACATTGGCGATGCCTCCGAGATTCACCACCCATCTGGTCGCTGTCTTTTGGCGAAACAGTAAAAAATGAGTATATGGCACTAACGGAGCCCCTTCACCACCCGCGGCAAGATCGCGTGAACGAAAATCCGAAACGGTTGTGATACCGGTGCGTTCGGCAATCACTGCTGGATTGCCAATCTGGAGGGTTGATCGAATCGTACCCACTCCTCGTTCAACCGTGGGCTCGGGAAGATGATGAACCGTTTGACCATGCGAGCCAATCAATTTTACTTGCGCGGGCTTCACACCACATCGAGAAATAGCAGAGAGAACGGTCTTGGAAAACACCTCACCGAGCAAGGTATGAAGATGACAGACTTCTGCGACCGTGCCACGTTCAGCCACATGCAAGATACGCTGCTGTATGTGAGGAGAATACGAACGGCCATAATGGCCGAGAAGCTTGATACGCAAGCGATGGCCAGTTCCACGAATATCCACGACGGCGGCATCAACGCCATCAGCGGATGTCCCGGACATCAGCCCAACCACAATCATCGATGACATCCTGTCAGCATGAACATGACGTTATGACTGGAATAATATCAAAAGAAAGGAAAACTCCGGCTAAGCCGATGAAAGAGGAGACTGTTTTCGGCGGTCCCATACCATACCAGTCTGTTCCTTATCCGAAAACCCTAGAGAGGCATAAAATCCTTGATACCGCCTGGTACAAAGCCAAATTAATTCGACTCGAACTAACGAGTCATGCGTGAGTATCTGCCGAACCAGACCTTTCCCTATATCTTGGGCTTGATAACTCACATCCACAATCACATCCCAAATTGAGGCCCGGTAGACATAATCCGTCAAGACACGACCAAATCCCACCAATTTGGTACCATCCCAAGCTGTGATGGTCACATCCGTTTCTGTCAACATCTGCTTGATGTCGTGCAAACGACGGCCCTCGGCCCAATCGGCTTGTTCAAATAAGACCAGCAGTTGTTGGGGATCGATATCGTGAGAGTCGGAATAACTGATCATGCGTTGGCAGATTGTGGCAAGATATATTACACTAAGTCCACTATAATTTACGCAGGACGCACACGGAGTTGTTTCTATGTCGATGCTGGTTAGAAAATGCCCTAAATGTAGCAAGTTGTTTTGGAAAAAAGAAGACGAAGTCGAATATGCCGATGAGAATACCCTGAAAGTCGTCTGCAATCACTGCCACCAAATCTTGCGAATTCCGCTCATCACACAAGGGGCCAACGCCGGCGCTCCTAAAATGGGCCACTAGCTTCATCCTCATGCTTCACTTCTCTTTATGCCTTCCTTCTAACTTTTTGCTTCTCACTTTTCACTGACTCTATATGCGACACGAACACTGGGGCGGATTAGATGTGTGCATCACTGGTGGCCTCGATGGTCAGGGCAGCGGCGAAGGCCCGCTCGTGGTGCTCTTGCATGGCTTCGGAGCTCCAGGGGATGATTTAGTCGCCTTATCAA
>JAJDBQ010000125.1 GCA_029261255.1 Nitrospirales bacterium | reverse complement strand
CATTCCATCAATGACAGTCTTCATTATTCTCTCCTTTTCCCGCTAGGGTACCCACATCGTATATTCTCGAAAGATGGAACCAAAGAGCGATTTTCTGATTTCATTTGCGGGTGCATGGCCGGTGGTTATAGCATACTGAGGTTACCGAGTTAATTAAGAAAGCTACTTTCACGAGTACAGGAAGTTGCTAACTTTTACCTAGGAGGCCTCAAAACTCCCTCGCCCTTTAAGGGAGAGGGTTGGGGTGAGGGTAAAGTCTCATCAAAAAACTTAAAGACGATAGAGTTGTCGAGAGTGTCTATGGAATTATTTGACTCAGAGTCCCAAGCCGATCTCTTTCCTAGTCAGGAACCTGAAGATCATCGCCAAGCTCCGTTAGCGGAGCGGATGAGGCCGCAGGATTTTTCGGACTTTGTTGGGCAAGCAGACGTGCTGGCGGAAGATCAACCGTTACGCACAGCCATTGAACATGATCGTGTACCCTCACTCATTTTGTGGGGACCCCCGGGGACAGGAAAAACGACCTTAGCGAACTTAATCGCCAAGAAAACCCAAGCCACATTCGTCCCTTTCTCTGCTGTGCTCAGTGGCGTTCCAGAACTGCGTGGACTGCTGAAGACGGCACAACAACGGAGGAAAGTGTCCGGACAACGCACACTTCTTTTCGTGGATGAGATTCATCGATTCAATAAAGCCCAACAAGATGCCTTTCTTCCGTATGTCGAGAGGGGAGACATCACTCTTATTGGAGCCACCACGCAGAACCCTTCCTTCGAAGTGATCGCGCCCTTGTTGTCGCGGTCTATGGTGGTGGTGCTCAATTCCTTAAACGATGAAGCGCTCGGGCATATCTTAGATCGTACACTTTTAGATACCAAACGGGGGCTCGGATCTTCGCATGTCACGCTCACTTCTGAGGCCAAACATCTGTTGATTGGCTATGGAAATGGCGATGCGCGTTCGATGTTAACGGGTCTAGAATTCGTCGTTAACCAATATGCGGCGTCAGGCAAGCCTACGAGTATTGATCAACTCCAAGTTGAGCAAGCCCTGAAGCAAAAGGCTTTACGTTACGACCGAGATGGAGAAGAGCATTACAACCTCATTTCTGCGTTTATTAAAAGTATGCGAGATTCCGATCCGGATGGGGCGCTCTATTGGTTGGCAAGGATGTTGGAAGGAGGAGAAGATCCAAAATTTATCGCACGACGTATGATGATTTTTGCATCTGAAGATATTGGGATGGCCGATTCTCAAGCGCTGATTATCGTCTCGTCAGTCTTTCATGCCGTAGAAGTAATTGGGTTGCCTGAAGTGCAAATAAATCTGGCTCATGGGGTGACCTATTTAGCCACCGCTCCTAAAAGTAACAGATCCTATGCTGGTATTTTAGCTGCAAGAAAAGATGCCAAGGAAAAAGGCAACCTGCCAGTCCCACTTCACCTTCGTAATGCCGTGACATCGCTGATGAAGGATTTAGCTTATGGAAAAGACTACCGCTATGCCCATGACGATCCTCAAGGAGCGAAAGCCCAATCCCATCTTCCCAAAGAATTAGAAGGCCGTAAGTATTATCGACCTATTGGTTCTTTTTCTGTTGATGAGGATGAAGAAGATCTCAACACTCCGTGGTAGACCATTGAAAAATACATATGTCCTCTTTTTTCTCATATCCAGTAATCTTAGTCGTTAGATCTCACTAACGCGGTTCAGAATTGTGCACCAAAATTGTACGTGGCTCTTTGGGCGAGGGGCCTCCATAGCAAACGGCCTGACTTGGGTTGTACCAGAGGAATGGAAGGACGACCTCGCCGAAGGACACATAAGTCTTGAGGAACACATAGAGATGATCACAGACGCCCTACGCGCAGAAATGGATCAACCTTCTGTCCACTCACGGGCGTATCGACACCTCATGGACCTTTTTTTCACAAAAATGAAGGATAATTGTCATCATCGATTAATAACCACGAATTGGGATCATTTACTCCAGCGGGAAGTTGAAAGGTGGATTCAGCACAACAGCGGTGGTGTTGCACCTCGTTTTCTCAGCACCCGTGGAACGGTTTATCACTTGAATGGCACTGTTGAGGTTGGGAATTTCCAGAACGGGAGTCCCTTCCTTTTGGAAACCGATAGCCCTATCTTGAGGAAACGAACTTACGAAGCGGATCAAGCGTTTAAATTCTTACAGTGGTCGACGCTGATCGTTATTGTTGGTATGTCCTTCGAATGCGATATGGATAAGGGGCTTTTGGCTGCACTTAGGGTAAGCAAGGATAACCTTCCTATTGGCTCAACTCTCTTCTTCGTTGTGGAGTCATAAGCAGAAACGCTTAAAGCAATATCTAATAAGTTAGTTAATTGTTTCCTCGGGCGAGTGTTATTAAAGTTAGGAAAGGTTTGGAAGAGTGGATGTGTGAAGAAGCACCAAAACTTGTCAACCAAATCTTTATGGAGGAATAGGCTTCGTGACAATGACCATTCCAGGAAATTTAATATTTGCATGGAGTGCGTCCGCTCTGTGAGGCGGCCCTTCTCACTGAGATAAAATAACGAATCAGGAATTTTTTATTCTTTCCCTAGTATTTAAGGGCCGAGTGCGATGTAAATCTGATCCAGAGAAATTTAGTGAGGATCAAAAAAGGAGATAAACCAAAAAGGTTTAGGTGATTTAGGATTGTTGCTTTTCTAGTTGTGCGGTGAGGTCTCCCCGTTTGTGGGTGCGGCGATCCAGGTCACGCTCTCATTTTCGCGTTCTTGATGGAGATAACCCTAAAGTGTGCCAAGCTTGCAGGTGTTTGATTAGGGGAAAGACTGATTTTGTTTTAATTCAAGGATGCCGGCGTTGTTTCTTTGTCGTTCGTTTGGGGTGATGCAGGCTCTTCAGTTTTTCCCTGATCAGCGAATTCTTGGAGACGATGATTAATGACGTCGACTGTGGTGGTAATGTCGGCGTCTACTTCCTCTGTCAGGGAGTTGAGGCCCGTGAGGATGTCTCTGGCTTCCTCGATGCCTTTTCCTATGGCCTTGCCAATAAATTCTACAAATTCGCTTCGAACGTCCTCTTCGCTTAATTCTGTATGGTTTTCTTGGAATTGTGAGAATGCGAGGAGCGCAAAGTTCACAATCCGATTCGCAGTCGCTTCGGGAGTGACATCGAAGGATGTGTCAGGGGATATGCCAAGATCAGCCTTTGCAGACTCCACCAGACTTTCGAGGTTTTGGAGGTCTTTTTGCGAGAATCCATTGTAGAGGTTTTGAGTCGATTCCAGACCTCCTGTTTCTTGAATGCTGGCTAATGTTTTATTCAAGACCAGTGCCGCCACGTCTTTTCGAGATGTCGGGCCACTGAGAGAAATCGTATCCGTCTTGGCTGATTCAGTCGGACGGGATTCAGATGTTCGAGTTTGCGTCGCCTTTTGGGGCGGGTTAATGACTGGAGCTTGTAAGGCGGATACTTCTGTCAGCATATGCACTTCACTCCTTAAGATTCCGTGAATAGTCGAAATTTATTAGAACTATCACGTCTTATCGGTTTTTTCTTGATAGCTCTTGCGCAAAGATTGGCTCAGATAAGCATATTTGTTGGGCTATAGGGATCAAGGCTATGGCTCTCTCTTGCCCATCCTACCCATAAAACGAATTGGGCCATGATGCGTTGCATAGGACAACCGGGAAAGGAGCAAGGTGGAAGAAACAGAGTGGGGGCGAGGCAGGCGTATTAGGAAATTTGGGATTGATCTTTTTCGAGTTGGGCGGTGAGGTCGCCCCATTTGTGCGTGAGACGATCGAGGTCTCGGCCCCATTTATCACGTTCTTGATGGAGGGTGTTCCAGCGGGAGTAGTCTTGATAGGTCGCTGGGTCGGCGAGTTCGAGATCTCGTGCTTTGATTTGTTCTTCGAGTTGCGCAATTTCCTTTTCGACGTTGCTGACTTGTTTCTCTAGCCGGGCGATACTTTTGGAGAGGTCGCGTCGCGATGGTGCGGCAGAGGCAGCGACGGTGGGTGTCGTGGTGGCGGCCTCATTGGTGAAGGGCTCGGTGGTGGGTTTTTCTTTTTTTGATTTATCCTTTTTCTTCGATTTTTTCTTTTCGACTTTAGCTTCTGGCGGAATCTGATCTTCTAATTCCTTTGATCGTTTCCAGCAATAGTATTCATAGTCTCCGATGTAGTCGCGAGCTTTTCCCTCGTCAATCTCTACGACACGTGTGGCGACTCGCATGAGAAACGTGGGGTCATGTGAGATGAAGACAATGGTGCCAGGAAATAGGAGAAGGGCATCAGTCAACATGTCGACCGATGAGGGATCTAAATGATTGGTGGGCTCATCCAATAGCAAGGTGTTGGCTGGTTCGACGAGCATGCGGGCTAAGGCGACGCGATTCCGTTCGCCTCCGCTTAAGGCCTTGATGGGTTTGTGTTGATCGT
This sequence comes from Nitrospirales bacterium, assembly GCA_029261255.1. Classification (GTDB taxonomy): domain Bacteria; phylum Nitrospirota; class Nitrospiria; order Nitrospirales; family UBA8639; genus Nitrospira_E. The sequence continues at coordinate 14,050 of JAJDBQ010000125.1, read as the reverse complement.
CGCCAGTGAAGAGAAAGGCGCCGGCCAACCCACGAAGAAAGTTTCGTTCAGCCATAGGGGCAGCGTCTTCGAGAGAGTCGAGAATGCTGTGTTCAGGATGAAGTATTTCTGCCTGATGTTGCGCGAAGTAATGAATGGTGACGCCATGCCCGACCGTTCGTTTACCTTCATCAAACTCCAGAACACCAGCCAACATTTTGAGGAGCGTCGATTTCCCGGCCCCATTTTCCCCGACAAAGGCAATTCGCTGGCCTCGCTCAATGGAAAAATCTAATCCTTGATAGACGATTTTATCGCCATAGCGTTTGTGGATATTTTGCATATCCAGGACTTCTCTGCCGCTGGTTGGCGGTTCAGGAAATTTAAACCGGAGGCGTTTGGTATCCCGCTGCAATTCAATGCGTTTAACTTTTTCCAACGCCTTGATGCGCGATTGGACTTGAGTGGCCTTGTTGGCTTGATATCGAAAGCGATCCACAAAAGATTGGACACGATTAATTTCTTTGGATTGCCGATTAGCGGCGGCTTCTTCTTGTTCATCGCGTTCGGTTTTGAGTTTTTGAAAGCGCGTATAGTTGCCACGATATTCTTGCAAGGTATGATTGCGAACTTCCCAAACATGCGTGACCATTTTATCGAGAAACTCAATGTCGTGGCTGATGATCAGCAATGTGAAGGACGAATTAATCAGGAAGTTTTCCAGCCAACGTTGCGTCGGTTTATCAAGATGGTTGGTGGGCTCGTCCAACATCAGCACATCTGGAGACGATAAGAGGAGATAGGCGAGAGCCACTCTCATGCGATAACCACCAGAGAGGGCTTGGATCTTTCGATCCCAATCTCCCTCCTGAAATCCTAGACCTGCCAGAATGCGTTTGGCTTCATACTCAGGGAATTCATCTCGATGGGTGGCATCCAAGATAGTATTCCCTGGAAGCGTTTCCAATTCCTGGGGAAGATAGCCTATTCGGAGATGGGGTCGTTTCCGGATTCGGCCACTTTCGATATCATTTTCATCAAGAATCATACGTAAGAGCGACGTTTTCCCTGATCCATTGGGTCCTACTAGACCCACACGAGTCCCGGGTTTCAGGTGGGCTGAGGCCTCTAGGAACAGGGGCTTGGTTGGGAAGGTCTTGGTTAGGCGTTCAACGTGTAACATGGTGAATCCACAGGAAATTATTCGGCCTTTTGGCCGATTGCACTGACTCTCTCCTGTCAGGGATGAATGCCAGAGAAGATAGTAATAATAACGGAAGGTTGGTGGAGCTGGCCGGGATCGAACCGGCGACCTCGTGAATGCCATTCACGCGCGCTCCCAACTGCGCTACAGCCCCACATCGAAAAAGATGCTATCACGGGTTTTGGATGCGGTCAAGAAATGTAGAGTAGAGATTGAAAAAGGTTGTAGCTGCGCTCTTGGCCTTGCTGGACAAGCCTTTTTGAATTTATTTTATTGTGAGCGTTCGGGTGAGAATCAAACTTTATTGAACTGGCAATTTTTTTTTAGTCTTTTCCCCTGGTTTTTGTGTAGCACGCCACGGTAATTCCTCGTTGACAATTTATGATATGGGACCTACGATGACAAGTTCCGCTCTGGCCTTGTCGTTGGCAGAGCTTTTTTTTGTCCAGTTACTTTAGAGGGTCGCGGAGGAGATCATGGCAGCACTCGTCGTAGTCGGTTCCCAGTGGGGCGATGAAGGAAAAGGGAAGATTGTTGACCTTCTGGCGAAGGATGCTGATGTGATTGTCCGCTATCAGGGCGGATCCAATGCTGGGCATACCGTTATTACCGATAAAGGGACCTTTATTTTTCATCTCATACCGTCGGGTGTGCTCTATCCCAAAAAACTCTGTGTGCTGGGTAATGGCGTGGCGATCGATCCAGGTGGGTTAATCGGTGAACTTGATGGGTTGAAAAAGAATGGGATTGCTGTCGGTAAGCGATTTCTCATTTGCCAACGTGCCCATGTCATCATGCCGTATCACAAAGCTATTGATAAGGCGGCTGAGCAGGCCAAAGGGGCTCGGCGGATTGGCACCACTGGTCGGGGAATCGGTCCAGCCTATGTTGACAAGATGGCTCGTGTGGGTATTCGTATGGGAGACTTGCTCAATCCTGATGTCTTAAAGAAAAAAATCCAGGAAAATTTGGTAGAGATTAATGTCTTCTTGCGTCGTATTTACAATGCTAAAGGGTTTACGGTGCAATCGATATTCAAGGAATATCAAGCCTATGGGGAACGCCTCCGGCCTCACATTGCCGATGTCCCCTTGCTCCTTGATCGTGCATTTGCTGATGGTCAACAGGTGATGTTTGAAGGTGCGCAAGGCACGCATCTCGACGTCGATTTTGGAACCTATCCGTATGTTACTTCCTCCAGTTCGTGTTCTGGTGGAGCATGTACGGGAAGCGGCGTGGGGCCAACCAACATTTCAGCAGTGTTGGGTGTTACTAAGGCGTATACCACTCGTGTGGGAGGTGGGCCGTTCCCGACAGAATTAGATGATGCCATGGGCAAGCAACTCATGACGCGTGGGCATGAGTACGGAGCCACAACTGGTCGGGTCCGTCGTTGTGGGTGGCTCGATGCCGTGTTATTGCGATATGCCGTACGGGTGAATGGATTAACGTCCTTGGCCATGACCAAACTCGATGTGTTGGATGGATGCAAAGAATTGAAGATCTGTACTGGCTATCGTCATCAAGGCAAGTTGTATCGCGAGATGCCTGCTGATTTGGAGGTGTTAGAGAACTGTCGGCCCGTCTATGAGCGATGGGAAGGATGGTCTACTGATACGTCAGGAGTTACGTCTTATAGTGCCTTGCCGCGTGCGGCTAAAAAATATTTGGCTCGGGTGAAAGAACTCGCTTCTTGTCCCATTGATATGATTTCGACAGGTTCCAAGCGTGAGTCGACCATCGTTATTCGCAATCCTCTTGTCCGTTCGAAAAGAACTCGAAAATAATTTCTTTCTATTCTTCGGTTGAAGCCTGATTTGGTTTGACAACCACCGAGTCCATTGGTAGCATCGCCTCTTCGGTGAGCCGCTAGCTCAGTTGGTAGAGCATCGCCCTTTTAAGGCGAGGGTCGTGCGTTCGAGCCGCACGCGGCTCACCAGAAATCCACCGTATATTAAATATGGATCAATAAAGGGTCAGACTCGTATTTATATTCATCATGATGATTGGCCATAACCGAGTTATTGGGAGTGTCTGTGAGGGCCTGATTGGTCTGCGTCTATTGTGATTGGGCCAGACGAGCAAGATTGGGGTTGGTTTGTGAGGGAATTAAATAAAACATTTCCAAATCGTTATCTGGTAATGGTGCGCCGCTAGGATATTGATCGGCCAGACTCTAGCCCATCGGTTTGTTGGCTGCTCATAAAGAGTAAGCGAAGTAAAGTTAATTTCCTAGGGTTTGATCGTAGTCTGTCGGTTGGATTTGTGTGTAATAGGCTTGGCGATTCGCGATTACGGCCATCCCCGTCAGTTGTTGGCAACAGAATAGCCTGCAGTATTTAAGAGCTATCTTAGGGAAATATTCAACAGTCTCCTTGAGTAAGACTTAAGACTTGTGTGCAACTTTGCCGAAGAGTGGGCAATGTGTCTGGCGCGTCTTCTCGTAGGCTTTCCAGAAATCAGGACGCTGTCGGATTGATCTGGTGTTGCGGGCCGCAGCGTATACGTAATCATGCCTGGTTTTGTCTATTCGTCAGGTGCTTGGATCTGAGGTGAATTCTCGGTAAAATTGTTTGTGAGATGCCGTTTATGAGGTTTGCTTTGAAGGTCAATACGTTCTTATTTCTTTTGTTATTCTATTAATACGTAAGAGGCTGTTATGAGAAATCGGATTTCATGCTCCGCCCATGATCTCGGCCAATTGGATCCTGATATGGTGCAGTCTGTTGTTGGTGGCCAAGTTTTTAAGATAGGCAACCAATATTTTTCAGACCAACGCGTGAATATTGTCGAATCCAATGGGACTCAAGTGGTTGCCGAGGTGAATGGCACCTATGGTGTGTATGCGCAGACCATTAAGCTGCGTGGTGGGACCTTGTCGACGAAGTGTTCCTGTCCATCCACCGAGCAGCCGTTCTGCCGCCATTGTGTAGCGGTCTTATTGCAGCAATTTCATGCAGGCCCCGCTGAAGTGATCTCCTCAAAAGATTCACCTTCATCATCATCTTCAAGCGCTCCAGAACCGAAGCCACGTGCCGAACCCTCTAGTTTGTCAGATAACTCGGCGGCCGTTGTGGATTTAAATTTTCGCGAAGCGACATTGTTTATTGATTGGATACAGCAGGCCATTGCGCCGTTAGGCAAGGAGCCTTCGCTGCCAGCAGTTCCTGACGGATTGCAAGGTGTGGCACGAGAATGGGCTGGGGTCATTGATCAGCTCAATCATCAATTTTTAGTCAGTGAAGAAGATCGCACAGATGCCCAACGGAATTTGCAATCTGCCGAAGATATGGTTGATTCATTGACGAAGGACCTCGGGACGGTGAGGCAGGAGTCTGAAGCGGCTCAGAATACCTGTGGCCGTTTGGAGAAAAGAGTGAAGGAGCTAGAGGAATCATTGGTGAATTATACCCAGGTTTCCGAAGAGCGAGATCGACTAGTCAGCAAGGTTTCAACGATGCAATCTGAATTACAAAACAAGGGCGCTGAACTTGAGGGTGTCTCTATGACATTGAAGTCAATGTCCAATGCCATTCGCAATTTACTCCCCTCCGATCGGCCGTAAGGGTGGCCTGGGAAATGCTTCTGATTGTCCTTGTCTTGTCCCGCTAGGCTCGTAGTTTTCTTGGTTCGAGAGCCTCTGCCAATTCTTCTCGTTGTCTGACCAGTTCTATTAGATTCTCCGTGACTTGGGCGAACGCCATTGCTGCGGGAGATTTTGGGGCCAATTCCACAACAGGGAGATATTTCAAGATAGACTGTTGGACGTGAGAATCTTCCGGAATGTTCCCGAGGACAGACAGGTCGGTTCCGACGTATTGTTTGAGTAAATTCCGTAAATGCAGTGTATTTATTCGAGATTTTGGCGTCATGCGATTTAAAATTAGCGCTGGATGGAATCCGTGTAAAGCTTGCTGGGCCAATTCCACTCCAGATTCATTAGCGTTTCCGACTGCCTCCAGTACTTCAGTGACACTATGGAAGTCCCTATTCAGAAGGGCGGCCGCAACAGGGTCACGAGCCAGGAACGCGGTGAGTACCTTCCGTATTGAGGCCAGCTTGATAAATCGATAGAGATCTAGGACTGAGGTTGGATCAGGCGTCGCGACAGCCAAAAAATGATCAGCTAGAAGAAAAAAGTCTAGTGTGTGGTAACTGGTGCCAGCTCCGACATCGACGAGAATCACATCGGTATCGAGTTTTTGGAGATGCCGAATGAGGCGTTTTTTCTTGGCATGCTGAAGGTTAGCGGTAATCAGAGTCTCTCCCGTTCCCGGAATGAGCCGCAAGGGCAAGGGGCTGGCCACCAGATGAGCCAAATCTTCAAGGTTGACTGACCGATCTGTGAAAAAATCGGTGAGCGAGGAAGGGGGATGAAACATTCCGAAGAGAATGTGGAGATTGGCTCCGCCAATATCCATATCGACTAAGGTGACCCGAAGGCCTTTGCGGGCTAACTGGAGACCAAGGTTGCTCACAACCATGCTTTTCCCAACTCCGCCCTTTCCGGAAGCGATAGAAATGATTGTTGGCATGTCCAAAATCCCTCTCTAGTTGATCTCAAAAAAAAGGAGTATTTACCCAGTGACAAATAGTCTATCATGGGGTTTGGCTTATGCCCATGGAGTCTTTTTAAGCCAGGCTGGCTTGTCTGTGATGAGGGAAGGAGCGTCTCGCCAATCGTGTTTCTTGGGGATATCTTGCCTTTAAAATAGGAAAGTGCTAGGGTTGGCATTGTTGAGTGGGCGTGAGCCCACTTTTTTTTGGCCTTGAGTGCTCGCCGCTATTCATAAGGCGTCTTAATGGAGGCCTTTCTGGCTGAAAATATTGAGCAACTGATACGTCAGGTGGGTGATCCGATTGCCCATGCGTTAGGTCTTGAAATTCTGGATGTGGAATATAGCGGAAAACCAACCAATACTTTGGTCCGTTTGACGCTTGATAAAGATGGGGGATTGGGAATTGATGATTGTGAGCAATTCCACAAATCTCTTCGACGGACATGGGATATTACTCAGCCGTCAGGGCCTGTTTGCCGTTTTGAGGTGTCCTCCCCTGGATTAGATCGCCCACTCAAGGAGCCCAGAGATTTTCAACGTGTTCAAGGCCAACGTCTTCGCCTTACCGTTCAACATGATACAAAGAAAACGGCTGTCGTCATTGGACGATTAACATCCGTCTCAGATACTGGACTCCAGCTAGTCGATGATCGAAAGAAAGCCATTGAAGAACATTCTGTGCTTTGGTGTGAGATTGTGAAAGCAAGAATCGAGGTAGAATTCTAGCCTTCCCTATGTTTGGTGCAATCAAATCATTCTGTTCTGGCCTGTTTATAGTGCGTTGCGAGGAACAATCATGAAAAGCGAACTGATGTCGGTGATCGATCAAATTGGTCGTGAAAAAGGTATTGAAAAGGAAAAAGTCCTTGCGGCACTTGAAATAGCTTTGTTGACCGCTGCCAAAAAGCGATTTGGGCAAAGAGATAATATTCAGGTCGACATTGATACGGACACGGGTGAGATTGCTATTGTGAGCAAGAAAACCATTGCCGAAATTGTCGTTGATGCCAAGACTGAAATGTCGTTGGAAGAAGCCCGAAAAATCGATGGGGAGGCCGAAGTGGGCGATGAAATTGGCTCCCTCATTGAGATGGAGGATTTTGGCCGAATTGCCGCACAGGCGGCCAAGCAAGTCATTTGTCAGAAGGTACGGGAAGCTGAATGGGAATCCATTGAACAGGAATTCTCTAAAAAAGAAGGTGAACTTGTCCATGGGGTGATTTTGGGGCAAGAGCGGCGTAATTATCTTGTGGATATTGGTAAAACCGAAGCGCTGTTGCCCGTCCAAGAACAGATCCCTCGTGAGGCCCACCGTCGGGGTGACCGAGTTCGAGCTTTACTGTTAGAAGTGCGTCGTACGCCCAAGGATGTGCAAGTGATTCTATCCCGCGCTCATCCTCATTTTGTCGTGAAATTGTTTGGCCTAGAGGTGCCGGAGATCTCAGAGAAAATTGTGGAAATCAAGGGTGTTGTTCGGGAGCCAGGGGACCGGACGAAAATCTCTGTCGCTTCTCGAGATAAGGCGGTGGATCCAGTTGGTGCGTGTGTAGGAGTGAAAGGATCTCGGGTTCAAGCCATTGTTCGTGAATTGCGTGGCGAGAAAATTGACATTATTCCATGGACCGATGATCCACGAGTCTTTATCGGGGAAGCTTTGAATCCAGCCTCTATCGAAAAAGTTGGCATTGATGAGCAAAAAAAATCGGCACTTGTGGTCGTGGCAGATTCTCAGCTTTCGTTGGCTATCGGGAAAAATGGGCAAAATGTTCGACTTGCCGCCAAGCTGACGGGTTGGAAAATTGACATTATTAGTTCGACTGAATATGAAAAGGAAAAACTCGAGCGGGACCAGGAGATTAAAGCGGCCTTGGCTGAAGAGACTGCGAACATTCCTGCGGAAGAGACGCCTCGAGAAGAAACGATCGGACAGTCTGAGGCCACTAGCGATGACTCTAAGTTGGAGATCGCCAGCGAGTCAGCTCCAGAGGAATCTCCGTCATCGTAAAGGACATGCATGCGAGTTCATGAGATAGCGAAGAAGCTTGGAATGGAGAGTCGTCTCGTCATTCTGGAATTAGTGCGGTTGGGCATTCAGGTGACGTCCCATAGCAATGCAGTTGAGGATGACGCCGCCCGGTGGGCGATTGATGTCTTACGAGGGAAAGTTGATGCGTCTAAGGGCGCCTCTCCGATGGCAGGTCATGTCGCAAATAAAAAAACGGGCGGACGATTACTAAAACAAGCTCCCACATCGTCCTCAGCTCCTGAGCTGAAGAAGCCGGAAAAGAAGCATATTCTCATTAAAAAGAAGAAGACGGAAGAAGAGCTGGCTGAAGAAGCTGCCGCATTTCCTTCCATCAAAGAAGAAGTGCCGGATGTTGCTGATAGTGCCAGTGAATCGACAGCGGACACTGAGGGCATTGAAGAGCCGACTGTGGCAGGCTCAGTGCTTGAATCATCTTCAGAAGCCGTAGCGACTATGGCTCCTGGTGCGGTTGTGGTCGATCAACCAGTTCTTCCTTCGGATACGCTTTCTGATAAGGATAAGAAAAGTGAAGTCAAGGTAGACAAAAAAGGCCAAGTTTCAGGTCAGGATAGCCAATCGGATGATAAAACCAAAAAACCGAAAAAAGGGCCGCGATTAAAAAATGAAGAAATGTTTGCCGCTAGATTTGAAGATGCCGCAGTTTGGCAGGATCTTCGTCCTCTTCCCACCTTGCGTCGCGAGGAGCGGGCACGTCAGGTTCAGCCGACATCGGTTGGTGAAACGACCAAGCCAAGGAAAAAAGTGATCAAGGTGACGGCTGGGATATCCGTCAAAGATTTTGCCGAGACCCTGGGGCAAAAACCAACAGAGATTATTCGGAAGTTGATGGATCTGAATTTGATGACCACTCTCAATCAACCAATGGATCTTGATGCTGGCCTGTTGATTGCTGAGGGCTATGGGATTGCGATTGAAGCTATTGCGGCAAAAGGAGGGGAGGCTCTCCTTGAGGATATTTTAGAGCCACGAGGTGACGAACGATTGGAGTCTCGTGCTCCGGTCGTGACAGTGATGGGGCATGTTGATCATGGGAAAACGTCTCTCTTGGATGCCATTCGCAAAACCCAAGTGACCGATCGAGAAGCTGGTGGAATTACGCAGCATATCGGGGCATCGGTTGTAACCGTTGGTGAGCGAGGGGTGACTTTTTTAGATACACCAGGGCATGAGGCCTTTACGAGTATGAGAGCTCGAGGAGCTGGGGTCACTGATATTGTTGTGCTAGTCGTTGCCGCCGACGATGGACCAATGCCTCAGACTATTGAGGCCCTCAACCATGCTCAAGCTGCGAATGTGCCCATTATCGTCGCTGTCAACAAGATTGATTTGCCTGGGTCTAATCCTGATCGGGTGAAGCAAGGATTGTCTGAGCATGGGTTGGTTGCGGAATCATGGGGAGGGCAGACGATTTTTGTTGAGGTATCAGCTAAGAGCGGGCAAGGATTAGACAACCTTCTTGACATGTTGTTGTTGCAAGCGGATGTCATGGAATTGAAGGCTGATTTGGCCTGTTCTGCTCGCGGTGTCGTGTTGGAGGCCAAATTAGATAAAGGGCGTGGCCCTGTTGCGACGGTATTAATACAAGGTGGAACGTTAAAAGTCGGTGCGACATTTGTTGTTGGGTCGGTGAGCGGTCGAGTCCGTGGTCTGACGTCTGATAAAGGAGTTCGTCTGAAGGAAGCTGGTCCATCGACTCCTGTCGAAATTATCGGACTCTTGGCGGTTCCTGAAGCCGGCGATCAACTTGTTGTAGTGAAAGATGAACGAGCAGCCAGAGCGATTGCCGAAGATCGCACGCAAAAGCAAAAAGATGCTGGATTTGCCGCTACTTCAAGGCGAACGTTAGATGATTTGTATGCCGATGGCCGAGATGGTGAAGTCAAGGAACTCCCCCTACTGCTCAAGGCCGATGCTCAAGGGTCGGTCGGTGCTTTAGGTGATGCCCTGCTGAAAATTTCGACCGATGCGGTGAAGCTGAAAATCATTCACGGTGGAGTCGGTGGAATTAACGAGTCGGATGTGTTACTCGCAGCCGCTTCAAAAGCCATTATCATAGGATTTCATATTCGACCTGATTCAAATGCTTTGAGTATTGCTGCACGTGAAGGCGTTGAAATTCGCCTGTATACCATTATTTATAATGTGCTTGATGATATTCGTTCCGCAGCTGAAGGATTATTAGCGCCAACGATTAAGGAGCGAATTTTGGGTCATGCCGAAGTGCGGCAAATATTTTCCGTTCCAAAGATGGGAACCATTGCCGGTTGTTATGTGAATGACGGTACGATTTCGCGCGCAAATACAAAGGTGCGAGTGGTGCGAGATCAGGTGATGGTGTACGAAGGAAAGATTGGGTCTCTGCGTCGTTTCAAGGATGATGCTCGCGAAGTGCAACAAGGGTATGAGTGTGGAATCGGGGTTGAAAACTTCAATGATGTGAAGCTTGGTGATGTGTTGGAAGCTTACGTGTTAGAGGAGGAAGCGACCAAATTATAAGACTGATGAACCTCAGGGTGGCCAGAATGGGGATGATTGTCGGATTGCGCGTAGTAGAGCTGAATTTCCCCTATGCCCAACCGATCAAAGAAAAGCGAAGAATTCTTGTCAGTCTAAAAACGAAGCTTCATAATCGCTTTGATATTTCCATCGTTGAGGCTGATGAAAGCCATCTTTGGCAAAAAAAAACTTTTCTGGGAGTCGCGTCAGTTGGCAATGAGGCCGGGCGGGTCAACCAGACGCTAAATCAGGTATACGTGCAAGTCGCGTCACGTGAACTCTCACTGTCTCAGATTGACTTAATATAAGGTTACATGAGGTTGGCGCCATGGCAAAATCATCAACCAGTCGAGCAGCGCGAGTGGCTGATCAAATCCGAATGGAAGTGGCAGAAATCCTCTCGCGAAAGATTAAAGACCCACGGGTTCAATTTGTCACAGTGACAGATGTCAGTATGACGGCTGATCTTAAAATCGCGCGTATTTATGTGACGGCATTGGACCAAGAACATTATGAACAAGAAACAGCACCAGGTCTTAAGAGTGCTGTGGGGTATGTTCGGTCAGAAATCGGAAGACGGCTGAATTTGCGTTATACCCCAGAAATATTTTTTTATCGGGATACAAGTGCTGAATACGCCAATCGGATGGAAAAAATTCTGGACTCCCTTCCTCAAGAACCGCACCATGAAGCGGATGAATCTTCATCGTCTCTACACTCGGCTTAGGAATAACACCTGTTGCTCATGGCTTTGCTAGCTCCCTCTATGAACCATTCTGAAATTGAACGTACACAGTCTCCGCACGTATCCGATGGTGTCTTAATTGTGAATAAGCCTGATGGATGGACATCTCATGATGTTGTACAGCGGACACGAACGGTCTTGGGTATTCAGAAGGTTGGTCATGCTGGCACTTTGGATCCGCATGCAACAGGGGTGTTGCCTGTGCTTATTGGCAAAGGAACCAAAGTCGCACAATACCTCGTAAATTGGGATAAAGAATATGCCGCGGTTCTTCAACTCGGGCAAAAAACGGATACACAAGATGCATGGGGGACTGTGTTGGAAGAGGCGTCTTGCGAGTCATTGTCTGAAGATGCCGTCCGATCAGTGTTCTCAACTTTTCATGGTGCGATAGAGCAGGTTCCGCCTATGTATTCAGCTGTGAAAGTTGGCGGGCAGCCCTTGTATAAAAAAGCTCGGAAAGGGCAAACTGTTGAACGTCAGGCCAAAACCGTGGTGATCCATGATTTGGAGATCCAGCGTATGGCGATTCCGGAAGTTAGTTTCCGTGTGGCCTGTTCCAAGGGGACATATGTCAGGACATTGTGTGATGATATTGGGGGACAATTGGGTGTTGGTGGGCATTTAAAGTGGCTGCAACGCACTCGAGTTGGCCCTTTACATATTGAGCAAGCTATTGATATGGAATCCTTGCCCGATGCCATGTCATATGATGGAGCATGGTGGAGTCTGGATCGAGCCTTAGAATCATTCCCAGCGGTAGAAGTCAATGATGATGATGCTCGTAAGGTCCTCCATGGGAATGCGATACCTTGGCATAGAGTAGGATGGGTTGAGGAAAGACCAGGTGCTGCAATGACTGGTGAAGGTATGCGAGTTCGCGTAAAAAACAAAGAGGGTTCCTTGTTAGCGTTAGGAAAAGGACCTTTGCTGCAATCGGGACAGAACAGCCCAGTGTTAGTGTTGGACACGGTATTAGGCTAAGGGTATGAAGCGACATCATGAGAGCTGAGTCATATTTATTATTGTTTGTGTGAGTAAAGAGTAGGATTCCCGCAGAGGAGAATATTCCTAAGGAGGCATTATGGCATTGACGAAAGAAGAAAAAACAGCCGCGGTGGTCTCGCAACAAATGCATGAGAAAGACACTGGATCATCAGAAGTCCAGATTGCGATATTGACCAAGCGTATTACGAGCCTGACTGATCACTTTAAGGCGAATAAAAAAGATCATCATTCGCGTCGTGGTTTGTTGCAGATGGTGGGACGACGACGAAAGCTTCTTGATTATATTCGCCGACGGGATGAGGCCAAATATCAATCTGTGATCGCAGCCTTAGGTATTCGGAAGTAGTCAGCGTAGCATTAACTTGCTGGTGTGGCCTCTTGTATCAAATAAGCTAGGCACAACCGGCAATCTTTATCGGAATGACTGGGCGAGAAAAATATACAGTTTCTGTGCAAGCTGACACTGCCTATGAATAAACTAATGCCAATAGAACCCCAAGGGATATGGGGAAGCAGAAAGGTTACATCATGATTCATGTCGTTGAAATGGAGCTAGGTGGTCGCCCGCTTCGGTTGGAAACTGGTCGGATGGCCAAGCAGGCTGATGGTGCGGTGTTGGCGACATATGCTGACACAGTTCTGTTAGCCACGGCGGTGGCTTCGCGGACGTTCAAGCCTGACGCTGGCTTCATCCCTCTGACTGTGAATTATCAGGAAAAGTTTTATGCAGCTGGGAAAATTCCTGGAGGGTTTTTTCGACGTGAAGGAGCACCCAGTGAAAAAGAAGTGCTGACAAGCCGTTTGATTGACCGTCCGATTCGTCCGTTGATGCCTGATGGTTTTTACTATGAAACGCAAATTATTGTGACCGTGCTTTCCATCGATCAAACAATGGCATCTGATGTGGTGGGTATTGTGGCTGCGTCCGCAGCCTTGGCCGTTTCAGATATACCCTGTGAGGGACATCTCTCCTCAGTCAGAATAGGTCGAGTCAATGGAGAATTTGTGGTCAACCCAGATCGAAGTACCCTGGAAACCAGCGAATTAAATCTCGTTGTGGCTGGGACGAAAGATGCGGTCATGATGGTTGAGTCTGGTTCGAGTGGGCTTTCTGAGGACGTGATGCTTGAGGCGATAGAACTGGCTCATGCTGAGATTAAGAAAATCATTGAGAAGATCCAAGAGCTGCAAGATAAAGTTGGAAAAGCGAAACGTGCTTTTGAAGCTGAAGCACTTGATGCAGAAGTGGAAAAGGCGGTTCGTGCGAAAGCGGCTGAGGCCATTTGTGAAGCCACGTATATTCCAGGGAAAGCGGATCGACAGGAACGGATTGATCAAATACTGAAAGAAACGATTGAATCCGTCGCCGGTGACGATGATGAACGGAAATCACATGTCAAAAGAGCGTTTCATGATTTAGAATATTCTGAAGTGCGCCGGATGATTTTAGAAAAAAAATCCCGTCCTGATGGGCGTGGGTTGACTGATGTTCGCCCAATTACCTGTGAAGTGGCTCTGTTGCCACGTACGCATGGTTCGGCCTTGTTTACGAGAGGGGAAACGCAGAGTTTGGGTGTAGTTACATTAGGGACGGGTGACGATGAGCAGCGAATCGATGCCTTGGAAGGTGAATATTCGCGGTCCTTTATGTTGCATTATAATTTTCCGCCGTTCAGCGTGGGAGAAGCAAAGTTTTTGCGCGGGCCGGGGCGCCGAGAAGTTGGCCATGGGAAATTAGCTGAACGGGCTTTGAGTGCTGTTTTACCTACGAAGGAAGAATTCCCTTATACCATACGGGTTGTGTCTGAGGTGCTCGAATCGAACGGTTCCTCATCGATGGCCACGATCTGTAGTGGAACATTGGCCCTCATGGATTCCGCTGCACCCATTAAAGCACCAGTTGCTGGGATTGCGATGGGGTTAATCCTAGAAGGTGATCAGCTCGCCATTCTGTCTGATATTTCAGGTACGGAAGATCATTTAGGGGATATGGATTTTAAGGTAGCTGGGAC
>JAJDBQ010000124.1 GCA_029261255.1 Nitrospirales bacterium | reverse complement strand
AAAATGGTACGCAGGATTAGCCGCCGTGGGTCTGGTGATCGTCGAAGGGTGGATTTTGACTCGCCGTTCGAACCGTCGCAAAGAACTCGGCCACAGCTAAGTTCACGCCTCACTGCACACCAACGATGAAGGCGAAGGGGGGTGGGAGTAATCCCACCCCCTTTTTTTATGGAAAATCCACACAGATTCCCGCACATAACAGGAGTCATTCTGGGAGGAGGCCGAAGCAAACGCATGGGGCGCGATAAGCGTTACCTGCTTTGGGATGGTGAATCTTTTTTGGATAGAGTCAGTCGTTTAATGTTTCGATTATTTGATGAAGTACTCGTGGTGACGGCTTCCGAAGATTACGATTGCAGCCATCTTCCTGTGCGTTTAGTAACTGATAGAATTCCGCACAAGGGGTCATTGGGTGGCTTGTATACCGGTTTAATAGAAGCGAAGAATTCATTAATATTCGTTGTGGCTTGTGACATGCCTTTTTTGGTTGAAGAGAGTATTGCTCGATTATGTTTACAAAACCATACCGACATATTGACGGTAAAAGCTTCAACAGGCCTGCAGCCATTACATGCTCGTTATTCAAAAGATTGTGTTCCAGTGATTGAAGCGATGATTCAGGAAGGTGACCTTAAGATTCAAAATTTATTTAGTAAAAATGGTTTTACCATCAGGACTATTGAAGAAGCATTGTTTGATGATATTGATCCTCAACGACAGTCCTTCATGAATATCAACACTCCTGCTGATCTGGAATTTGCGAGGAAAATGTTTTCTGGACCCGCCGCTTCGGAGTAATCCAGGTTCTCAAGGTTTTGTAGTTGTTCCCTTATAGGATTAAAGGGTAATCATTTGTGCTTTTGAGTGCTCAGGATCTTAAAAAATGCTTATCGAGTTTTGTTATCGATTAGGTGTGTGGTCTGCTCTGGTTTTTCACGTAGAGATTAACCGTTGAAATGGCAATCCTTGCCTTGCAAAAAAACGTGTGGTACATTCGCCGCGGGATAAAACCCCTTTAATTTAGCGTAGATAGGAATGAATGACGTGGAGACCTTGCTCCAAAATCAAGTGGTTGATGCTATTTCGATGACCTTAATAAAGGTCAACGAATCTGGGGAATTACCCATAAACAGGATACCCTCTCCCACGGTGGAACCACCGAAACGTCCGGAGTGGGGAGACTTTTCTTGCAATGTGGCAATGACCTTAGCTTCAACGGTTAAGCAGTCTCCTTTGAAAGTGGCTCAAATACTAGCCACAAACCTACTTAAACAATTTCCTGAATTATTTAAACAGGTTGATGTTGCTCCGCCTGGGTTTTTGAATTTTACCCTGCATCCTATGTGTTGGATAGACGTGTTACGAGCCATTGAAAGTCATGATTCTTCTTATGGGACGAGTCAGATAGGCAAAGGGACAAGCATTATTCTTGAATTTGTGAGTGCCAATCCCACTGGACCTTTGCATGTCGGCCATGGACGAGGCGCAGCATTAGGTCAAGCGATGGCTTCTCTTTTGACTGCATCGGGATATGCTGTTTCACGAGAATTTTATATTAAT
Source organism: Nitrospirales bacterium (assembly GCA_029261255.1). Taxonomy (GTDB): domain Bacteria; phylum Nitrospirota; class Nitrospiria; order Nitrospirales; family UBA8639; genus Nitrospira_E. Next base: position 9,145 of record JAJDBQ010000124.1, on the reverse strand, counting down.
GACGCAGGTCGACAGCTTCAGTTATTAGGTCGATCTGTTTACGCCCGCTATCGAGAAATTCTGGGAAAAGACTCAAACTTTCCTGAGGATGGGTATTATGGAGACTATATAAAAGAATTGGCTGAATCCTTTGTCCATTCTCATGGGGAAACGTTGTTGGAACAACCTCCCGATGAGGCTGTGGCTGTTGCTGCTCATGCAGCCAGTCAGATTTTGTTAGATCGTATTAAAGAGGATTTGTCTCTATTTGGGGTGAATTTCGAAACATGGTTTTCAGAAACGACTCTTCATTCCAAGGGACTTGTTCAGCAAACATTGGATGAGTTGCGTGTGCGAGACCTCGTCAAAGAGGAAGATGGTGCTTTGTGGTTCCGCTCTTCGGAATTTGGTGATGACAAAGATCGAGTCGTCAAAAAACAGGATGGCAGCTATACATATTTGGCCGCCGATATGGCCTATCATCGTGATAAACTCGACCGGGGTTTCGATACACTCGTGAATATTTGGGGCGCTGACCATCACGGATATATTCCACGAATGACAGCGACCGTACAGGCCTTTGGCCATGAAAAAGAATCGTTACGCGTAGTATTAGTGCAGATGGTGAGTTTGTCGCGAGGGACTCAGAAGATAGAAATGTCCAAGCGCGCTGGAGAATTTGTGACTCTTCGTGAGGTGATAGAGGAGGTTGGATCTGATGCCGCGAAGTTTTTCTTTCTCATGCGGCGAGCTGATACCCACTTAGATTTTGATTTGGAGTTGGCGAAACAACAATCATCAGATAACCCCGTCTATTATGTCCAATATGCACATGCGCGTTTAGCGAGTGTGTTTCGTATGGCCCAAGAACGGCATGTGACTCTCCCGACCATGGAGGATGTTGATGTTTCGTTGTTGCTTGGTGCGGATGAGTTGGGATTGATCAAAACGCTAGCCCAATATCCATTTATTCTTGAGGGGAGTGCTCTCGCGCTTGAGCCTCATCGTATAACGTTCTATCTACAAGATCTCGCGGCGCAATTGCATGCGTACTACAATAAACACCGAGTGCTTCCAGCTGCGGAAAATTCGGTGAAGTCAGAAGATCGACCCCACGAAGATGGGGTCCCAACGAATGGGAAGGCCTCGAACGTGGGTCACGAATCCACGAAAACGCAGCTTACTCCTGACGTGACTGCAGCCAGGTTGGCTTTGCTGCGTCAGGTCCAGACAGTTCTTCGCAATGGTCTCACCTTGCTTGGAATTTCTTCTCCCGAGAAAATGTAGCGAATCGGTAGATACAATCTGAATGTCTTCCTCTGAACCGCAATCAACTGTCTCTTCAGGTACAAATAGCTTTTCCGTGTTCCGGACTTCTGTCTGTGGGGCACGTGTCGGCTTGTTGTCCATGTCACATGGTGATATCGAAACTCCCGCCTTTATGCCAGTTGGTTCACAAGGGACCGTGAAGGGGGTGGATCCTCACGAAATTCGTGATTGTGGTTTTCAAATGATTTTGGCTAATGCATACCATTTATTTCTCCGCCCCGGTCATGAATTGATTGAATCTCAAGGAGGCTTGCATAATTTTATGCAATGGTCGGGAGGAATCCTCACCGATAGTGGTGGCTTCCAAATGGTCAGTTTGGCTGATCTGTGCAAAATTACTGAGGAGGGCGTGAAGTTTCGATCCCATATTAACGGCGAATGGCATATGCTTTCACCAGAGAAAAGTATGGGCATTCAAGTGGCTCTCGGTTCAGATATTATGATGGTATTGGATCATTGCCCGCCGTTTCCATGTACAGGTCCCCAAGCTCAGGAAGCCGTGAAGCGCACAACCCGCTGGGCGAAGCGTTGCACTGAGGTCCCAAAGAAGGACCATCAATGGATGTTTGGTATTGTTCAGGGCGGGGTATTCCCAGAGTTGAGAAAAGAATCGACACAAGAGTTGGTGGCTTTAGATATGGATGGCTATGCTTTGGGCGGCCTCTCATTAGGTGAAGAAAAGCCCGCCATGTTTGAGATGATTGAAACTGTGGTGAGTCTTCTGCCGCCTGATCGTCCTCGGTATCTCATGGGAGTTGGGCTTCCCGAGGATCTGGTGGAGGGTGTGGCTCGAGGATTGGATTTATTTGATTGCGTGATTCCTACTCGTCATGGCAGAACTGGCTGGCTGTTTACGTCTACTGGCCGGGTTTTGATCAAGCAGGCACGCTATAAGCAGGACCCAAACCCCATCGATCCTACCTGTGAATGTCCAGTCTGCCAACGATTTTCCCGAGCCTATTTACGTCATTTATTTATTTCTCGGGAAATGTTAGGTGTTCGACTGAATACTGTGCACAATCTTTGGTATTATGGAAAGCTTATGGCCGAAATGCGGCAAGCGATCAGGGATAATCAATTTGAGGACTATCGGAAAGAGTTTTATCGACGTCGTGAACCGGTGACCAGTGAGCCGCTTGTTCAGGATGTGGTGAAATGATTCTGTCGTGTTAAACACTTTGTCATGTTGAGGTAGATATGGATTTCGTCTCGGAAGCCTGGGCTCAATCAGAAGGAGCAACCCCCGACGCATCTGCCGGGTTGTTGTCTCTAATTCCCTTTGTCTTAATTTTTATTGTCTTTTATTTTTTACTGATCTTGCCTCAGCAACGGCGGCAAAAAAAACAGCGTGAATTGTTAGAGGCGGTCAAAAAAGGCGATAAAGTCATCACATCCTCCGGGATATGGGGGACGGTGACGAATTTGGATAAAGAAACGGTCACACTGCAAGTGGCTGATAATACGAAAATACGGTTGCAACGAGATCATGTTTCGAGCATTCGAACATCTGGTGAATCATGATGGATCAAGAGGTTAATACATGAAAAAGCTTCGTGGGAGATTTCTTCTCCTCCTTGTTGTCACGGTCGTGTCCTGTATTTTGGCGCTACCTTCTTTCCCAGGGCTGTATCAAGCTCTACCCGATGGGCTAAGAAGTATTCTGAGTCACCGTGGCTTGTCCTTAGGGTTGGATCTTCAAGGTGGGATCCATTTGGTTTATGAAGTGGAAGAGGATCGAGCCGTAGAAATTGCTGTCGATCGTTTTAAAAAATCAATGGAGGACTTCTTTGCTGAAAAAACTATCGAAGTTGATGGAGTCACTCGAGAGGGGTTACATCATATTTCGATTGATTTGCAAAATGAATCGGATGCGGTGGAGGTTCAAGCACTACTGAGCGAATCTTTTCAGAGTTTTGTCTTGCAGGAAAGTTCTGGAACGCGTCTAGAGTATGAACTGGGGCCTGACGACGTTCAACGAATAAAAATTTCAGCGATCGATCAAGCCCTTGAGATTCTTCGGAATCGTATTGATCAATTTGGCGTAGCCGAACCGCTTATTCAGCGATTGGGCCTTAATCAAATTGCGATTCAATTGCCTGGTGTGAAAGATCCAGATCGAGTGATAGATCTCATTAATAAAACGGCGTTGTTAGAATTCAAAATGCTGCATGAGTCAAAGGTGGCCTTAGACTTACCGTCACAGGTGGAAATCGGCCAGGAAGACAAAGTTCGGCAAGATTTTGAAGGAAAAGTTCCAGAAGAGGCCGAAATTTTATTTGAAACAATTGTAGATGAACTTAATGAAACTACGTATAGCAGGCCCTACCTGATCAAAAAAGAGGCGGCCTTGATTGGTGATCTCCTTCAAGATGCACGTGTGTCTATTGGGGACTATAACGAACCGAATGTGAGCGTTACGTTTGATAGCAAGGGCGCGCGTGAATTTGATCTGGTCACGGCGGCTAATGTGGGAAAACGTATGGCTATCGTCTTGGATGGAAAGGTGTATTCCGCTCCCAACATTAATGAACGCATCAGTGGTGGGCGGGCGGTGATTAGTGGCACGTTTACGACTGACGAAGCCAATGATTTAGCGGTTGTGTTGAGGGCAGGGGCTCTGCCGGCTCCGCTCAAAACACTACAGTCTTTAATCGTGGGACCTTCCCTAGGGAAGGATTCCATTGAAAAAGGACTACGTACCACGGTGATTGCAGGCTCTTTGGTGTTAATCTTTATGATTGTGTATTACCGTCTTTCAGGGTTGATCGCCAATATGGCCCTTGCGTTGAATTTAATCGGGTTATTAGGGGCCCTGTCGGGTCTGAATGCGACCTTAACCTTACCCGGCATTGCTGGAATTATTCTGACCATGGGAATGGGTGTCGATTCCAATGTGCTGATCTTTGAGCGTATCCGAGAAGAATTGCGCAATGGTCGGCCGGTCCGTTTGGCCGTGGATGCGGGTTTTGAAAAAGCGTTCCTCACGATCGTGGATGCGCATGTGACGACCTTAATTACGGGGCTGGCTCTCTTTTTATTTGGAACGGGCCCCATTAAAGGGTTTGCGGTCACCTTATGCTTGGGTATTGGTATTAATTTGTTTACGGCGTTCGTGGGTACCAAAGTCGTGTTTGATTATCTGAATCGTCGGAAATTAGAAACCCTCAGCATTTAGGTGGTGAAGGAATGTTGAATAGGAGCATGATATAGCCATGATGGAAATTGTGGGAAGAACTACTGTTGATTTTATGGGAAAACGGAACATTGCGTTTGGCATATCAGGCGTTCTGGTATTTCTGGGGTTTATGGCTGTTGTCGGAATTATCGCCGGTTGGGCGAATATGGGGATTGATTTCGCGGGAGGAACAGCCGTTCAACTCAAGTTTGATGAGGCGCTCAGTATTGAAGATGCAAGAAAAGCCCTGCAGAAACATGGTCTAGGGGATGCCGAGCTGCAAGAATTTCCTCAAGATCAAAAACTGCTCATTCGGGTAAAAACCGAAACGACGATTGAAGATGAAATCAGCAAACAGATCATTGAAGCCTTTCAAATCGAGTTTCCAAATCATGGATTTGTGGTTGATTCCAGTACATCGATAGGACCGACCATCGGGCAAAAACTACAAGAAGACGCCTTGATTGCTATCGTGCTTTCTTTAGTGGGGATTATTCTCTATGTCGCAGTTCGTTTTGAATTCCGTTTTGGCGTGGCAGCCGCGATTGCCACGTTTCACGATGTGTTGGTGGTGTTGGGGATTTATTTCTTGTTGGATAAGGAAATCACTTTGCTGGTTGTGACCGCGTTACTCACGTTGGCTGGATATTCGTTGACGGATACTGTGATCGTCTTTGATCGGATCCGTGAAAATCTCCGTCGCCGTCGTCGGGAGACCGTGGAAGATATTATTAATAATGGAATTAATCAGGTCTTAAGTCGGACATTGGTGACCACGTTGACCGTCGTGTTAGTGCTTGTGCCATTGACTGTTTGGGGTGGTGAAGTGCTGCATGATTTTTCCCTGGCGCTGCTCTTAGGTGTGATGGTGGGGACGTATTCATCCATTTTTGTGGCGAGTCCACTTCTTCTCTTGTGGCCTGGGGCTGAAGGGAAATTATTAAGCCGAGGCAAATAAATCCTCTCGTTCTGTTTCTTGACAGTACTGAGAAAGGATTCCCAAAATGTAAATGATCCTAAGTATTTTTTTATGGGTATTGTGATGTGACCAAAGTGAAACGCTTTGGGTTTCCCCTCCAGTTAAAGGGAAAGACCATTCTAGCCATGGTGCTCGTTGGTCTTCTCCCCCTTGTTCTTTCTCTCCTCCTGACGTATTTCGAAGAAAAACGGGCACTGCGAGAAGCAGCAGGCATCACCATGAAGGGGATTGCTGTTGAGGTGGCTCGAAAAGTCGAGACTCAAATAATTCGTAGTATTAATGAAGCCCAGCAGTTGTCCACGATTCCCTTTATTCGAAGTGCGGTCATTAACTCTAATCAGAGCTACGTCTACAAAACCGCTGAGGAAATCCAGTCTCTCATTCAGGGTTGGCAAGACACGTGGCGTGATCAATCCAGTCAGAATGAGTTTCCCGTGTTTATCAATAAATATGCGACGGATTATCTGACTCAATGGCATGCCATTCGAAAATCAGATTACCTGGCGATTGTGGTGGCGGATAACAAAGGCGCATTGGTGATGAGCTCATTCCCGCAGGTTGGATTTTTTCATGGGAAGAGTCTGTGGTGGCAAGCCGTTATGCAGCAGAAGACGGCGCAGGCCTTTGTGAGCGATCTGTCATTTGATCCAGGATTCGGGACTCATGTGCTCAATGTGGGGGTACCTATTTGGGATGATGCTCGTGAGAAGATCGTCGGTGCGATTAGTATTTTATTACGACGTGATTCCTTGTTTCGTTCGATTTCCGAGGTGGCCGCTGGAAAGACTGGTCATGCCATGCTTGTCTCATCTGATGGCATTCCCATTCTTTGTCCGACGTTTTCGCTAGAAGAACACGCCATCCCCCCGAGCTTGATGAGTGCCTTTCAAAGCGATGGCGCTGGATGGCTTGTGGCTAATCCTGATTCTCATGGGGCGCAGCATGCGATTGTGGGCTATGCTCCCTTGCATGTAGGGGTTCCTTTGGCTTCTCAAAGCTTTGGTGGGAAATCCTGGCAAATGTTAGCTAGTCAAGATCCCTCAGAAACCTATGCCCCTTTGGCCCAATTATTGACGAAGGTGTTGTCCTATGGGATGGCAGTCTTTGTCATCTTGTGGGGAGTGGGAATTTTGGTCGCTGGCCGTATTCTAAAGCCCATCCAGGCGTTATCAGAAGGGGTTGAGCAATTTGGTGGCGGGAATTTGTCTGAGCAGATTGATATTCGTACTGGGGACGAAATTGAACGTCTGGCTGAGACATTTAATGGCATGGCCGGTAATCTCCAGCGCTCGTTTTCTCAGTTGAACCAAAAAGTTGAAGAAATTGGAAGATTAGAGGAAAAATATCGAGATCTGATTGAAAATGCTCCGGAAATGATTCATCAGTTAGATCCTGCAGGTCGTTTTGTCCATGTGAATAGTACTGAATTACAAAAACTGGGGTATTCACTTTCTGACATGATGACGATGTCCTTATGGGATATTGTTCCAGTGGAACAGCAGGAGTCTGTCAGAGCCTATGTGCAGGGTTTAGCCTCTGACGGTGAGCGTACGATTGAAACGGCTTTTTGCACACAATCTCAACACGTCATCGAGGTAGAAATTCATTCCACAACCTTAGTTGATCCTGATGCGCAGACCATCGTGTTTTCCCGAGGATTTGTGAGGGATATTACTGACAGAAAAGCCTTACAAGGGGAAGTAGCTCGGTACACCAATCAATTGGAGGAGTTAGTCTCGGAGCGGACACAGCAGTTGTCAGATTCAGAAGCGGGGTACAAAGCCTTATTTAATTTGGCCGCCGATTCGGTTTTTGTGGTGGATCTTGCCGGACAAGTTGTCGATGGTAATGCTCGCGCCCATGATATTTTAGGATATGCTCCCTCTGATTTGGAAGGTCATTCTTTTGTCAAGCTCGTGTCTCCAAGCTTCCAGAAAACGAGCCAAAATTTATTAGAACGAGTGAGTCAAGGTGAACCAACGATTCCGACCACAGAAATTGAAACGTTAGATCGGGGCGGCACAGTCAAGTCAATGGAGATGGATCTTGTTCGCATAGACATGGGGCCTCGATCATCCATCATGGTGCAGTTGCGGGATATTACCGAACACAAAAAACTGGAAGTCACTCTGCAACGATATAACGAAGCGCTGGAAGAAAAGGTGGGCGAGCGGACACGAGAGATTGAGCAGGCCAAGGTGTACATTGAGAGTTTGCTCGAAAATGCGAATGACGTCATCTACACTTTAGATGTCGATCAGCGCTTCACGTACGTGAATGGCAAAGTGGAGGCCTGGGGGTATCGAAAAGAGGATCTGATTGGCAAGGCGTACTTATCTCTCCTCTCCAAACGGTTTCGGAGTCGATACTTGCAAGACACGTTGGATATGAGCGCGAAGCAAGTGTATGAAGTGGAAATTATGAGCGGGCATGGAGAATTACGATCAGTGCTTGTGAGTGTCGCTCCACTCTTAAATGATGCGGGAGGGCAACAAGGTGTTTTGGGCATCGCCCGAGACATTACAGAACGGAAACAATTGGAACAGCAGGTTCAAAATTCTGAACGCTTGGCCTCGATTGGTCAACTGGCGGCTGGAGTCGCCCATGAAATTAATAATCCCTTAGGTGGAATTTTAAATTGTCTGTACAATATACGAAAAGGCACATTGACGCCTGAACGCGCGCAAGAATATCTCCATTTTATGGAAGATGGGCTTCAGCGGGTACAACGCATTGTGCGCCAACTATTGGATTTCTCTCAGCAACGCGAGCTAGAACTGGCTCTCGCTGATCTTCATCCCATCCTGGATCGTGTTGTGGTCCTCACAGAGCATGTGTTTGTTGAACGACACGCGGTCCTGAAGAAGAAGTACGATGACTCACTCCCACCGTTGCTTGTTGATGGTGCCATGATTGAACAAGTGATTATGAATCTCGTGTTGAATGCAGTACAGTCAATTCAGAAAGAAGGGCACGTGAGTCTTGAGACGAGAAAGCATGACGAGGTCTGTGAAATTATTGTCGAGGATAATGGCTGCGGCATTGCTGCAAAGGTCCGCCCTCATATTTTTGATCCATTTTTTACGACCAAGGGTACGGGGGAAGGGACCGGTCTGGGATTGTCAGTGAGTTTAGGCATCGTGCAACGACATGGAGGTGAAATGTTGGTAGAGAGTGAAGAAGGAAAAGGCACACGTTTTACGGTTCGTCTGCCATTAGTTCGGTCTCGCATGCCCTCAATGGCCAAGGTGGGTTCATGAATCAAGGTTCGATTTTAATCATAGATGATGAGCCACTCATGCGTGTATCCATGGCAGATGCATTGCTGGCAATCGGCTATGAGGTCCAAGAAGCGAGTACGGGTACAGAAGGATTGGAGCGATTGCAGGCGGCAGAGTTTAATTTAGTCATTACCGATTTGCGATTGCCAGGAGCTGATGGATTGAAGATTGTTTCAGCATGCAAAGAGCAATGGCCCAACACTGAAGTGATCGTGATTACGGCCCATGGTTCGGTTGATACGGCGGTTCATGCCATGAAAGGCGGAGCCTACGATTATATTACGAAACCCTTTTCGATGGATGAACTCTTATTAAGTGTGGAGCGGGTCTGTGGGATGGTGGCGTTGCGCGAAGAAAACCGTGTGCTACGGGAAGAACTTGAGCATAAATTCAGTTTTCAAG
>JAJDBQ010000123.1 GCA_029261255.1 Nitrospirales bacterium | reverse complement strand
TGGGTGCTGATTGGGTTGACGGTGTGCGGCGTGGGGTCGGGATCGGCGTGGGCCATCACGGACCCGCTCAATGCCCAAGTGCGGTTTGCTCTTCCCGATTCCGTTCGCACGGTGGGCCAAGCCTATACCTATTTTCTGGCTCCGTCCGCGTATCACATCACTACGTTGCCTCCGGCCTCGCCGCAGGCGAGTCGAGGCTTTCGGACGGCCCTGCCCTTTCCCTTACCCGTGCAAGAGGTGTTGACGATTAAAAAAGCCCTCTTGGCGGTGACGCCCAAGTCGTGGAGCGTGGTGATTGATCAAGAACACCTCTTAATTTCCCTCACCCCCGCTCAACTACACGAGGGAGAGGACTAACGCATGGCACAAGCGCGGACCTGGTTCCTCCTCATGTGTGTGATGCTCTTTGGCGGGTGTGCGCAGACCCCGATCTTTGCGGATCCCATTCAGTCCATCACGGACCATCCTCGTATTATGTATCAGTCGCTCGTGCCTGTGACGGCGGCACTGGTGAATCCGATGGCCCCGGCTGTGGTGTGTCCGTCGCCCTCGTCGACAGAGCCCATGCTTGGGCCTCCCGCGCCGTCAAAGACGGACCCGTTGGTGCGCCCGCCGTCCGTGGTGACCGCGCCGCCGAGCCCGTCGTTGTTTGTGCCGTTTGGCGAAGGGCAATTTCATGTGGCCCCGGATTTTGCGGGCTGGCAGGCGGTGCGCGATCGTCTTGATCCAGCCTTGCATTATGTCGTCGTGGGTTTAGCGGACTCGCAGGAAGAGGACGGCCCACTCTTGGCGCTGCGCCGCGCTGAATATATCGCCGGGCTGCTCTATGACGCGCAGGTGCCCCGCGCGCATGTGCGGACGTTGGCGTCGTGGACGCAGCAGGCCGTGTCACCGCACCCCGTTCACGGGGTGCATATTTATCCCCTCAAGGATGAGTTGGACGCGCCGAGTGTGATCCAGCGTGTGGTCGCTCACCCCTTACTCCACGAAAGGACCTGACCCATGATCGAAATTGAACTCGAACTCCCAGAGCCGCCCAAACACACCAAAGTCCGGTTGTCGCTCTCGGCACACACGGCCGACCTCTTAGACCGCTATACCGAGGGGGGGAAGCATCTCAATCCCAAAGTGACGAAGGACCTCATTGTCGAGACGATCCTCTCACGGCATTTTGCCAAGGATAAAAAATTCCAACAGTCCCTTCGGATGAAGACGGGCCTGAAGGAAGCCTCATGATCGGCGGGGCGCGAGCCGGGGTTGGCGTGATCGTGGCGGCGTTGTTGCTCTCGGCAAGCCCCGTGCTTGCCGGAGGCAAGCTGTCGAAAGAGCAAGAAATCGCATGTGAAGCCGTCTTGTGTTTGTCGAGTGGCGAGAGGCCGGATGAATGTGATGACAGCCTCAAGAAATATTTTAAGATCAAAGCCAAGAAGCCGTGGAAGACGCTCAAAAAGCGCAAAAAGTTTCTCAAAAAATGCCCCTCCGGCAACTATGAGGGGAAAGACGGACATATAGACGCGTTGGCCGAGGGAGGGGGGAACTGTGATATGGCCGCACTGGTGGCAGAACTGAATACGAATGAGCCACCGTATACCCTGTCGATTCCCGCCTATTGTCAGTCATTGGCGAGTCACGAATATACGACAGGGCATGAGCTCCCTATTCGGTCTGAAGTGTGTCACACGGCGCACTTGGGGGACCTGGGTCGGCGTCCGGTACCGGACTATGATTGGGCCGGGACCTATGATGGCTTTGGTGATCTCCCCTTGGTTAATCAAGCCGACGTGGATGCCTATGACCAAAATGCCCGTTTACAGAAGGAGTCGTATCAACAACCGATTTGCGTGACCCGCTGGCATGATCCTGCGGGACCGGCTCCTGAGGCTGAGCTCAATGGATTATTAGCCCAGGAAGTGACGCGTGTCGAGGAGGTGTTAGCCGTGAATCGGTCCGAGTCTTATTATTGAGGGGGAATCATGGTGAATGTGACGCAGGCCTGCATGATCGACGGTGCTCGCGCCAGGAGGGGTGGAACGCGTGGCGTCGTCTTCTTTCTCAGTCTCCACCTGTTCCTCTTGACGGGATGTGGGTCATTCGTGGCCACGATGACCGGCGTGGAAGAGCCGCCAGCGGTTGAGCCGTTACTCGTGCCAGGCGGGCCTGAGGGGGATGGTCCTGTCACGCGTGTGGATGCGGAGTACGTGGATGATGAGCCCATTCTGGCCCTACCTGAGAATCTGTTCGCGAGTGCGAGCAGAGGCGGAGGGGGTGCGGAGCTGGACGTCCCGGAACCGGACGGACGGCACCTCCCGCTCGTCCTCTTTCCCTTTGATAGTTGGGTGCTGACCTCTCAGGCTAAGACGATCCTGAAAGAGGCGGGGACGTGGTTACGGACGTACAACCATGGGGAGCTGAGTGTCGAGGGCCATACCGATCCCAAGGGGACCACGTCCTACAATCATGCCCTCGGGCTGCGCCGGGCGGAGGCGGTGCGGCGCTATTTGGTCAGTCTGGGCGTCAGGGAAGACTCCATGGTCCCGACAAGTTTCGGGAAGGATGCCCCGGTGTGCCGACAGGCGTCGGCCTATTGTGATGCCATGAATCGCCGCTCCACGGTTTTTGTCGCGCAACGCCATGGGCATCCTGTGGTGTCGGCGCTCACGAACTTTACGGAACATGGGCAGGCCTCCACTCCTCGCCCGACTTCCTCACCTCTCGTTGCAAAGGAATTCCACCCATGATGTTTGCCATTGTCTCAACGCTGCCACGTCTGCTTCTCGCCAGTAGTGTGTTGCTCACGGGCTGTTCCACCTTCGAAGGGTGGAGTCCGACGTTGTTGAATGCGGAGGGCGAGGTATCCGTGACGGATCGCCACCCTCCCTATGTGCCCGAGCCCACGGATCTGTCTCAGGCTGAGGGGATTCGCGAGGCGGTGGCCGACGCGCAAGATTTTTTGCAACAACAAGATGAGAAGATCCGGGACCTCTTTGAGATGCGGGCCGATTTGGAAGAGCAAATTCGGACGATTCAGGACGGCGAACTGACGCGGCTGAATGGAGAAACGGAGGCGCTGCGTATTCGCGTGGGTTTTGTCGAAGGCCGAGCCAGGGAGACGAAGGAAGGTCTTGATGCCCAATGGGCACCCGTTCAGGCGATGGTGGAAGCGCAGGCGAGTGAGATGGCCCATGTGAAGGACGCGATGGTCGCCGTCGTGGAAGAAACCCATCAAGACCGGACCATCCTTCGGAATAATCTCACCAATTATCGTGCGGCGTTGGTGGAGTTTCATACCTTGATGCAAAAGCTCGAAACGATGGTGCTCGATGAAGAGTTTCGAGCCACAGAAGTCGAGGGGACGGTAGGGAAGAGTCTCAAGAGTCATGAAGCCACCTTAGGCCAACTCACCACGAAAATCGGTGCCCTCGATCACCTCCAGCAGCGGACCACGCAACTCCATCGGTATATCAACGAGGTCCAAAAAAATCTTCAGCAAGCGGTGGTGACTTGGCAGGTCGGGGCCTCAAGCGGGGAGGGGACGCTCGCCGTTGAGCCCAGCGCCGCCATCTTGACCAACTCCGGGACGGGCGCATCGACGGAACCTCCGGCCAGGAAGCCGCTTCCGCGTCTGGTGCCGAACCTTGAGAACGTGATCAAACCTCTGGCTGGATCAGAAGCCCCCCCTCCGGTGGCCTCTCGCGCCAAAAGTGCGAAAAGTGCGAAAAATACGAAAAGTGCCAAGCGCACCAAGGGCAAGCCATGAGGCGGGCTGGCGTGCGCTCGCTGAACGCGAGACTGACTGTGGCTCGGGGTCGTCGAGGACGGGGACGGGTGAGCCACCTGTTGCTGTGTCTGGTGGCGGGGCTGATGGTCGCAGGGTGTGGGGCCGTCTCCACCTCCATCGACAAGCGTGATCTGGATGTCCGTACGAAAATGAGTGAGACCATCTTTCTTGATCCCGTGGCCCCGGAGCGCCGCACGGTGTTTGTGGAGGTCCGCAATACGTCAGATCGTGACAATTTTAATATTGAAGCGGCCATCGTCTCGACCATCGAGAAGGGCGGCTATCGCGTGGTCGACAACCCCGACACGGCGCATTTATTGGCTGCAAGCCAATGTGCTGATGGTCGATGAAACAACGGCGAAAGAGGCGAAACAGTCGTTGTTGAACGGGTATGGCGGGCCGTTGGGTGGCGCGGTCGTTGGGGCGGTGGTGGCCAAGACCCAAGGGGCGAAAAAAGAAAAGGTGGCACTAGCCGCGTTAGTGGGGGCTGGAGTCGGCTGGGTGGGCGAGAAAATCGGGGATGCGATGGTTAATGATGTCTTGTTTGCGGCGGTCACGGATGTGCAGGTCGTGGAACAAGCCAAAGAGGGGGTCGAGATTCATTCCCAGAGTCAACAGCAATTAGCCCAAGGCCAGAAGGGTTCCCTCTCACAACAGTATCAAGAAGTCGGCGATCGGAAAAAATACCGCACCCGCGTGGTCAGTACGGCCAATCAAGCCAATCTTGAGTATGCGCAGGCCAAAGTCCTCTTAGCCAGTGGCCTCACGCGCTCCCTCGCCAATTTGTTTTAAGTCTGATACCGCCTCCTGTCGTCACGCCCAGGGTCAGCCGACTGTGGGCGTGTCCTGTTGACAAATCCTTCCCCATGGGTGATTGGCCGGATTGTGCTGGTCTGGTCTTTGCTGTACTGTTCCCTTTGTTATGCCACATGATTTCTCCTATATCGTGAACCTCTATGAGGCGTTACAGTCGGGCGGGTTGGGCACCCACGCGCCGGAACAGGAACGGTATGCGTTCGAACAATATACGACGCTGGCCGGCCAATGGTTAGGAAAAGATCTTCGTCTGCTGGATGGGGCACAGGTCCGCACCCTCAATGAGGACCCTGACTATCCGTGCTGGTTCTCCATCTATTCCCATGCGTGTGGGGGGCACACCACCGACTATGTGATGGTGCGTGTCAAAGACTCGTGGTATCAGGTCTATCTCCAGCTGCAAAAGGAGTGGACGCAGCTCTCCCCAGCAGAACAGGCGCAGCGTGATCCGCACGAGGCCTTTGCAACATTGACCAACTACATGCAGAAGGTCCAAGACATTCGGCACCAGGCCACGGATAATTAAGCCGACGCCGACAACGTCTCCCTCCCTCGCCTTTCCCTCTCGTTAGACCCTGTGTCCCGTGCCCTGAAGGAATTGGGGCAGGCAACTTCCCCTCTGTCTTAGCATCCTCAGTCTTTATCGTTTCCCGTCCTGCTTCTTGATGAGCGGATGCTGTGAGGACATGCGCATGTGGTGTGGGTCAGGCTGGTGGCGTCCTGTGACGCGGTTGGGTCACGCCTTCCTCCCGGCATCACCGCATCGTTCCCGCCTTCATTCTTCAGTCATGCTCGCTGAACACGGTGTCTTGGGTCGGCCTCACCCGTCCCGCTGTCACCTCCTCGATTGTGGTCTTCTCCCTCTGTAGCCCTTGTGACAGAGGGTTCACCACATTCACTGAGGAGGCTTACATGAACACCACCACCCCACCAAAAACCAAACCGGCTCACACCATTCGCGAAGCGGATGTCAAAGCCACGATCTGGCTCAATCATTCTGAGAAGGGCGAGTTCTATAACGTCACTCTCTCGCGGTTTTTTATCGGAGATGATGAGCAGCCCAAGGATTCCAATTCCTTCGGCGTTCACGATTTGCTCAAACTTCAGATGGTTCTGAAAAAGGCGCAAACGTGGATCATGAATCAGCCGGACGAGTAGCCTCCCATGTCCTAGCCCTCGGCCTTCACGGGTCGGGGGCTTTTTTTTCGTTTTCTATCCTGATTCTTTCCTTCTCGGATCTTCTTTACGTGGCTTCTCTCTCTGTCGGTGTTCTTGGTTGGACTGTCACGGAGACCACCGGAGGGTGGCGACGGCGCAGACACCCCTATGCCCTGATACAGCGCTCGGTCACACGGGCTGCAAGGGCCGTGGGATTGTAAGGAGCCGGTGGTGGAACTGTGGGAGCTGAACCTCGGTCTTTGTGAGAGGTTCAGCAAACATGTTTTTTGTACACAACCAACCAAGGGGGGCAGTATGTATCGGGTGCCACGTTACACCATTTCATTAGTCCGTGAAGGATCCATCGGTGTGGAAACCAAAACTGTTCGTGGGAGTGCCACCGCGCGGGAAATTCTTGCCCCGGTGTTTGATGGTCTAGACCGTGAACAATGCGTCGTGATGGTGTTGGATGCCAAGCATAAAGTGATTGGTCTCAATGTGGTCTCGGTGGGATCGCTCAATGTTTCCATTGTGCATCCCCGCGAAGTCTTCAAACCTGCCATCCTGCTCAATGCCGCGGCGGTGATTCTGGCCCACAATCACCCCAGCGGCGACACCACGCCCAGCGAAGAGGATCATGCGCTTACGAAACGCTTACAAGAAGCGGGGAAGTGTCTCGGCATTCCTCTTCTGGATCATCTCGTTCTTGGAGACCATGGGACCTTTTGGAGCTTTGCTGATCAAAGACTTTTATGAAAAGGAGGAAAACCCTATATCCAAAATCATTCATCCTGTGAGCGTTTTGGTATCTTTTTTGGGTTAAACCCATAGTGTGTTTGCTCATAAGGACCTCGTCTTTTTTATTCATTATCCGCTATGATGCGCTCAATATAAATACATCTATCTATGCACCTGAAACCGTTCACCACATAGGAAGAATAGAGTGTCCTCTAAGGAATTTAAAGAGTCGTCTGGTCTTCCCCTTTAAGGGCCTTCATCCCCGGAGTATATTTCCCTATGGGGTCAGCGTTTCAAGGCTCGAACAAAAATGTTCAGAGAGTTCGGGTGGTGGGAGATCGGTAGTAACCATACGTATTCGCTGTAGCCTGAGCATCATAGGCTAACCCGGAAATTTCGCCGCACAGCTGGATGTACAGCGTCGTCTTGTTGTCTCGGATACTGGTTATTCTGAAAACAACGTGTCGATAATCGGACAGTCAGGAACTAACCCGCCTTCGCATTGCCCCGAAATGGTGGCGAGCGTTTTTTGCAGCCGCCGTAAATCCGTAATTTTCATTTTTTGAGTTGGAGCTCGGTACTTTTAATTAATTGGCAAGAGCAAATTCCCCCCCCATAAGTTAGTGACCATGGCCATCGGAACCAGCCTCGGGTTCGGTCTCGGGAATCACCTCTTCGTACCGACGGAAGGGTGGAGCGTTGCGATACACGGGATTGCGGGGGGCCAGTTTTAATGCTCTCGTAAAATGAACACGTGCTTCCTTGTACAGGCCTTGTTTTTTGAGGGCCAAGCCTAAGTTATAATGGGCTTCCGGCATGGATGGAAAGGCTTGGATCGCAATTCGATATTGTTCCCCGGCATCCCTCCACCACCGTCGTTCTTTAAAAAAGCGGTTTCCTTCCTTCATGACTTGGGCAGTTTCAGCGTCTGCATACAGCGGAGGAGGTAAAGGCTCATCTTGATGTTGATGATCATTACCTGCGCAACCTAGTACCAAAGAAAGCCCAAGAAACAAGTTGGCCCAATAAATATTCTTTTTACTTGTCATGCCCATTCTGTCTCCCTCTTCAACCTTTGTTTAAAAAAAACTCTCTCTAAATCAATTCAATAAACGGATAAGGTCCTTTCTCTTACCAGTTCGACACGTGGCCTCGTTTATTCTATGAGGTCGACACATGAAGAGGCCTCCGCACCCGTAACCCGTTCGCTACAGCCAAAAGTTCGCTGACTTCATGGATAAACACGGCTGCCGCGACACTCAAGACTCCCAGTAGGGCCGAAGGAATAAGAATAGAGAGGAGAATGAGAGAAAATACAATGTTCTGGCGACTGATCCTTCGGACTCGACGACCGAGCCGCAACGCATGAGCGACTTTTCCCAGATCCTCAGACATGAGCGCAATATCCGCTGCCTCGATGGCCGCATCACTGCCGATCGCTCCCATCGCTATCCCACAGGTCGCAGCCGCCAAGGCCGGAGCATCATTGATCCCATCACCGACCATGAGCACCGCTCCAAAGCGCTTTTCAAGTTCGTGCACAGCCTCCACCTTATCCTCAGGACTCAAGTTTGCCCGAACATTGTCGATGTCCAGCGCGCGGGCAACTGCCTCAGCGGCCTGTGTATGGTCACCGGTGAGCATCACAACCCGGATACCCATCGTGTGAAGTTCGCGAATCACGTTTGGCATGGCGGGACGAATGCGATCTTGGAGAGCCAGCAAGCCACGAACCTCGTCTCCAGTCCCAACCAACACGACCGTCTTCCCCTGTGCCTGAAACTGTTTGACCGTCTCTTCATTCTGTTCCAGCCTGGCGCCTAACTTTTTAAAGAGATCCAACTTCCCAACATACCAGGTGGTTGGTCCAACCATGGCTTTGGCTCCAGTTCCGGTGAGGGATTCGAAGTCTCGGACCTCGGCAGGGGTTACCCCCTGAGATCTCGCTCGATCTACGATGGCCCGGGCCAGAGGGTGCGCGGAAGCGTATTCCACCCCTGCGGCCAGCGTTAGTAATTCTTCCATGGGACCTGTAAAAGGGACGACGTCAGTCACCATGGGTACTCCCTGGGTGAGCGTCCCGGTTTTGTCAAAGGCGATGGTCTGAATGGCACCGAGATGCTCTAAATGCGCACCGCCTTTAATCAAAATTCCTTGTCGGCCAGCAGAGCCAATACCGGCAGCCATGGCCACCGGCATAGACATGACCAGAGCGCAAGGGGCCGCCGCGACGAGCAAGACGACAGCGCGAACCGCCCATTCGTCATAGGGGAGTCCTAAAAGCCAAGGGACGATGAGAAACAGAAGGGAGGCGCTGAGGACCACTGGACTGTAACGGCGTCCAAACCGCTCGATCCATTGCTGGGTTTTGCCTTTCCGTTCGTGGGCCTCTTCCACCAGATGGATGATTTTAGATAAGGTGTTGTCCTGGAACGCAGCCGTCGCTTCCACTTCAAGAGCCCCTTGGAGGTTCAGTGTTCCTGCAAACACTTGCATCCCCTGTTCTTTGTCCACCGGAATGGATTCACCGGTCACGGCGGACTCATCGAGACTTGAGGTTCCAGACTTCACCATGCCATCGGTTGGAATGGATTCGCCCGGCCGCACCAGGAATCGGTCGCCCAGCCGCAGCTCCGCAGCGGCGATCGTGACCTCTTTACCCTCTCGTAGAAGGTGCGCCTCTTTCGGAGCCAAATCCAGAAGAGCCCGGATGGCTGAGCGCGTGCGGGCGTAGGTAAATTCCTCAAGGCCTTCAGCCGCGCCATAGAGAAAAACCAAAAAGGCCGCTTCATCCCAAAGTCCGAGGAAGCCAGAACCTATTGTCGCGGCCAGCATTAAGAGATCGATGCCGATCTCATGCTCTGTAAAGAGTTCTTCAACCGCCTCCCGAGCCCAGTGGTAGCCGCCCAGTGGTATCGCCAGAGCATAAAAAACAAGTTCAACCTGCTCTGAGATGAATCCCGTGTGGGCGAGAACAAATCCAACCCCCGCCAACACGCCAGCCATGAGAGCATTTCGCAGGATTGGGTATTCCCACCATTGGCCTTCAAACCCATCTTGGTGACGCTCTTCTGTTGGCATGACTGAGGTGTCCATCATTCGGCTAGAGATTTATTCATGAGAAGTTTCTGTCAAATTTTCTCTTTCTTAGTGTCGCATGGATTTTTCTTGGAAAGGCAGCCTTAGAGTTTCTTGATCCAACTTGTCCCTTTGCTCCCATAGCGATGGTCCCAGGACCAGCAGGACTTCGATTTATTCTTACCAATTCATTATTCAAGATCTTTCCGTTTTTCCTCGAACTCTTCCTTATTAATCTCTCCACGGGCATACCGTTTTTTTAACATTTCCAAAGCCGGCTCCTTTTCTTGAGAAGCTGCCCCCTCACTCCCACGACTCATCAGCGCCATGAATAAAAAGCCAATTCCCAAGATAACCAGAATCCAGAATGCGATCATAAAAAGATGACCGACTCCCCACCCCATTCCCGGCATCCAATCATGCATGACACTTTTCTCCCTATTATTTTAATCTCCTTGCATCACCATATATGAAAAAATCTAAAAGCAGCATTTCACTGGGCTAACTTCTAACAGGCTATCCTTTCCTTAATAGTATTCTCCCAATTCTGCACCTCAATATTTCCTGGGGAAATACCATAGTGTTCGTCAGATTTGGTCTCCGGTTCCTCAGCAAGCCTACAAAAGGCGTTTAGCGCGACAAGGAATTCTTGGGTCGGCTAAGGTCCCATGTGGAAGCATCCTAATCCGAATCCGCCCCGATGGTCTCTGCCAGCAGGATGGACTTGAGGTAAAACGAACCTTTCGTGACGACTCGTTCCCCTTCCTTCAAGCCTTCGCGAATTTCGATGTCAGGTGGTACCGGTGTCCCGAGAATTACTTCCCGAACTGCGTAGGTTCCCGGTCGTTCCTCGACGAAAGCCAACGACTTGTTTGCCACTTTTTGAATAGCTGTTTGTGGAATCACAATGCTTTCTCGCTGGTCCGAAGAGGGAACCCTGATAACCACAGTGGCAAACATGCCAGGCCGGAAGCGCCCGCTACGGTTTTCAATCTCCGCGTGGGCATGCACAGTTCGGGTGTCCGGATCCAGTACATTCAGGATGTGGGTCAAGGTACCTTCAACCCATTCGTTGGGGTAAGCATCCACCATGAACCTGATCTTCAACCCTTCGGAAATATGAGCTAGATCCTTCTCGAAAATGTCCAACGCCAACCAGACGGTGGTCAGATCGGCCAGGGTGAAAGGGACGTCAGTCGGTCGAATCATCTCTCCCATTGTGATGTTCCTGGCCAGAATGGTCCCCGCAAACGGAGCGGTAAGATGGAAATATGAGAGGGGATGATTCTTTGCATCCCACTGCATTTCCTTGATTTCCTCTTCGGGGACTCCAATCATCCGTAAAGCTTCGCGGGAGGCTCGGTAGGCAGCACGGTTCCTTTCAAATTCGCCTTGGGCGTCTAAAAATTCTTTCTCCGAGGAGATGCGTTGCTTGAATAGCCGGTGCTCACGTTTAAAATTTCGCCGAGCAAGTTTGAGATTAACCCGTGCTTGGAGGAACTCCGCTTTTTTTTGTCCCAGCTCAATGCTATCGAGAAGGGCCAGAGTTTGGCCCGCCTGAACCAGATCTCCAAGTTCAGGGATAACTTGAATTGCTTTCCCTTCTATTCGAGGGCTGATTTGCGCAAGCTTGTATTGGTTTGGCTCGATGGCGGCTGTCACTTTTATTTCAGACAGAACCGTTTGCCTTCTAACAAGCTCATTTTGAAAGGTCTGTCCTTTTAAAGCCTCTGGTAGAAGTGAGATCTGAGTCGGGCCTGCCTCTTCATGATAGGGATTTCCCAGAGTGGCCCCCTCTTCAGCAACTTCTAAAGTTTGAGAAGAGTTTTCCTGGCATGCTCCGCCAAATAACAAGGAAATAATGAGTAGGAACAGCCAAAGGCTCTTTTTCATTGCACAGTATCTCTTTTAAAAAGTCTTGACGACGACTTACAGTAAAATTGGCTTTAGGGGTCGACGAACGACCTTTGTATGTGCCCATCTCTTCTATTACGGCAAACGCCTCATTCATTCTAGGCTTAGAAAAATTTCCACAATTAAGCCTTGCCCGCGAAAGGCAGTCTGTTTTCACCGCCATAAAGAGAATGGGCTCTAAGAATCTGTGATTGAAGGATTAATGGATAACCAAGTCGAGGGAAAGGGTATCAAATGCGAAGGACAGAGATTAGGAGAAGAATGTCAGGGGAAGGGGCGTAAGAGCCAAAAGCAGTAACACGGTGATACACGCTCACGACTTTGAGGCCCCATACGAGAGAGGGGTCCCCACAAGTTGCCATAAAATCACCTGCAGTGGTTGGGTTTACTTCTGGAGTTTTGTGAACAACGACGGTTTTGAAAGTGTCACAAAACGGCTGCGGCACTTCTTCGCTGGGTCTTGGGCAGTCCATTCCCAGAATGGAGGACCCATCGCCGGTTATGGGCGCCAGGCAAGCATAAGCACTCAAGCTAGTGAAGAAGAATAAAACTGCAAGGAGTATGGTTAGAATTGCGCGACTAGAATTCATTGAATAACGAGTTTCCTTATAGAATCATTGTACATACCAATTCCCCACACATCAATTGGGAAGTACCTTAGTACTGAGCGTATTGGTGTGAAAATGTACGCTAAGTGACCTGTCTAGAGACGACGCGTATCCACAGTTTTCATCAGATAGTTCTACAACAAGATTTTGCAACATACAGGCGCCTGTTTTATTGGCCTTGCAAAATGGTGTCAGAAAGGGACCTTTTTGCAACGCCACTCTACTCATGGCGGTCTCCGTCGAGTCAAGTTGTTAGGCTGGTTTTTGGAAGCGGCAATAGAGATACATTTGCTTTACACCGCCGGGTGTTACATGGAGTTCCTTCTTGTGCTCGTGAAGAATAAAGTCTTTTCCGAGTTCCTTGTGAAGCTGTTCCAGACTGTAACGCATCACGTCTAAGCCACTACACTTCGGAGGAGCCTCAGGAGCAAAGGTGGCGATAATGATGTGCCCTCTCCCTTTCAGAGCCCGCCGCATTTGATTCACGTATCGCTTCCGGCTTTCGCCTTCAATAAGAAAATGGAAGACGGCACGATCATGCCAGACATCATAGTAGCCTGGTGGTAAATCAATGTTTGTAATATCCCCTTCGATCCACTGCACCTTTGCGGCACGTTCCGCGAGTCTCGAACGCACCTGAGGTAAGGCTACCTTGGCAAGATCGAGTATAGTGAGGTGGGCAAAGCCAGCATCTAGCAGATCGTCCACCAAGGTGGAAGCTCCGCCTCCGACATCAATGATCCTAGCCTCCTTAGAGACCCCTGTTCCGTTTATCAAGGCTAAGGAGGTTCGCAAATGGGGCGCATACCAGCCAACCTCCTCCGGCACCTGTGTCGAGTAGACGTTTTCCCAATGAGCTTTGAATGTCATCGTGTCTCTCCTGCCATGAATACCCTTTCTGCTTCAGCCGCTTCATTATTGATACGTATTCTGTCATCAATGATTATTTGCACAAGGTAAAGGAGAAAATGAGGTGTCGTGATTTTTTAAAAATGCTTGTTTGAAAAATTCATGAGAAACTACTTTACTTTGGTTTTTCCTAATTACCTTATTATTGCATCATTCTTAAGTAATAACTCCCCATCAGCGAGGCACGTCTTATAAGCCACGATCTCAAGACTATCCGACCAACAAAGGATAGGGCAAAAATGGTGCCCCCTCCTCTAAGTGATTCCACATTATTTTTTAATAAAACAATTCATATCCGTAGGAGGCCAAGATCACCAGAATGGCTAGGATGCTGAAGATCCACTGAAGGCGAGTCCAAGGGACCGAATGGACAGCACACTCACCTAGACCAATTGAGGCCCGCCGGGACATAATAAAACTGCCCATGACCAAAAGAAGAGCCAGGGTGGTAAATAGAAGTTCATACGGCTGCAACATGCTAAAAAATCCGGCAGTGCCCACTGAGACGCCAAGTGCAAGGAGACCTGCCGAGCCGAGGCAACAGAGGGAAAGCACGGTAGCCATCAGGAGGCCACCTGCGGAGGCCAGAGTCGGGACCAAGCTTCTCCACGAGGACTCGTCACACGAAGTACGTTGCCCTTCCAGCCCGGCAGTCTCTGCGAGCTTTGGTTTCATGGGACCTCTCTTATGAATTAGGGCGATTCAGTGGATCACCCGTTCGGCCTTTTCAATAGTCCCCTCAGTTCAAGAAGAAATGGGTTAGGAGCTCGTCGAATGCATCAGTCTATTTCCCCGAGCCCCTGCCCCTCATGGGGGTTCCATCAAGAAGCAGTTCCGCGCGGAGACGGGCGACACTGGCCTTCCCAATGAAAACTTCCAGCAACGCGAGCGCACCACGAAGTCCAATGGCTGGTCCTATATCTGAGAGAATGCGTTCATCAGTGATTAACGGTTCTTGGCACACCAGAGCCCCATACTCCGCTAGCCGTTCCGCGTTATTGGCGCACAGGGAACAACAGCCATTAGGGGACACGTAGGTTGTCGCTCGCCGACCTTTGAGTAATCCGGCTTCCCCAACGGCAAAGATGCCAGTACAGCTAGTGGCAATCACACCACCCTGGGCATGCGTGCGGCGGATAATTGACAAAACAGGCTCTTGGTACAGTTCTTCATAGCCTTCATCTGGCCATCCGCCTGGAATGATGACCGCATCCCATTCGTGCTGCGCCGCTGTCTTCAGGTCCAGCTCCCGCAACACACGAAGACCATGCCGGGAACGAATGACTTCGTGAAACCCAGTGATCACCACTTGAATCTCAGGCAGATTAGGGAAGAGCCGCGTCCAGCCCGCGAGACTGGTATAGGGCGTCAATTCCACGTCCTCGAAGCCTTGCCCAACGAGCGCAAGGAACCGGTGCTTGAGTGGGGCCTGGGTCCCCTTGGGCATTGCAGAAGGCTTGCTTATGTTGGGCAGCCGTGACATGGTGGTGCGTCTTTCCCCTGCGTCGGGATGGAGTCATCCGCCTGCTCTGGTGCGGCATCCTGAACGAATGGTTCTCCTGTAAAAAGTGTGTGCTCGGCCCGAGTGAGTTCGCGACCAAGATAGGCCCCATGATCCAACCGGGAGAGCCACCCGCGTTCAATGGCAGGCGTATAGACCTCAGGGGCCGTATGGCCTTGGATAACCCCATCTAGGAAACCAGTATTCTTGTAATGTTCAAGGAGCAAACATCCTCCGTGATGATCGACATACACCACAAAGTACCCAGCCGGGTCAGGAATCATCCTGGTCGGTACATAGCCAGAGACGGGGGAAACGACCTCTGCGGAGACGAAGGGCTCACTGGGACCAGGATCTCGATCAGAACACTCCTGCACCGTGGCTTGAATGGTTCCTAGATCATTCGTGCCGATCAAATCGATTACCTCAACTGTGCGGCGAAAGTGTTCTACAGCAGCCCGCTCCACGTTTCGGATCACCGGGCGCTTCCCGCGAGCCTCTTGAATGCGGGATCGGTCATCGAGACCGTGATGAGCCAGTGCAACAAGGGACTGGCCTGGAAGATGGCCGATCGTTTGCCGCGAGTCGGTGCCACAGACGACGAGAAACCGAATATACGGATTAGTCAGCACATTCCGGATCAGGCGTTCAATACCAAGATTCTCTGTATGGAGAGTGCCTATGATCGCAGCGGCTGGTCCGGCCTGAGGGGAAAGAGCGCTGCTAAGGCCATCATCGGTAAGTGTGCACACGGCGACCGGCGCGTGATACCGGAGGACGGTATAGTTCCCTGGCAGGGGCGGCCACCCGGTGCGAACTTCCACATCATCCGTTGGGCAAATATCAAGAGCTGTGTCGCCGCTCACCTGTGAGACAGCGTTGACCGCTAGGGCCGGATAGCAGACCTGACAGCCCAGACATTCGTATTTGACGGGAAGAAGGGATGCGGTTGCGGCTGAGAGGGCCGAGGTCAATTCAGGTGAACGTTCGGCGGACGGAATCGCTCGCTCAATGGTCTGAAGGGATTGGTGGAGGCAACCACAGGGCCAGCATTTTTTCGCCTCCGTCGCCTCATGGAGTTGTGCGGCAACCTCGCCAAAAACCTTCTCCCTCGTCTCTCGCGAATTAGGATTCACGGGTATCCTCAACAAGACAGATTCCACGGTGGAGGAGTGTGGGCACACAGGGGTCCACGATGCGGTAAAAGATGTGGTTCCCCTCGCGCCGTGTCGCCAGAATCTTGCGGTCTGCCAGACGCTGCAGTTGGTTGGAGATCGCTTGAGGTTTCATTCCGAGCCGTTTGGCTAGATCGGTCACACAGAGTTCCCCGGCCTGCACCAGGGCGTGCAGAAGCCGAAGCCGCGTGTCGTTACCCAGGATCGCAAAGAGGTCTCTGAGCTCGGCAGCTTCCTGCAAACTGAGCAGAGGCCGTTGGCGAAGAGAGAGTTTTCGGGAAGCCCGTTGAAGCATGACCTGCCTCCTTCGAAGATCCATAATTACACAATCTAGTGTAATAGAAGTAGAGTGCAAAGGCAAGCGAAGCATTACCCAGCCCAGGATAATGAGACGTATTTTCCTGTTGACTGGAAATGGTTGTCTTTTTAGCTTGGTGATTTTTGCCGTCCCGATTTTTTTAGGACGAGCTTTTTTTGGGTGATCTTGGTTGGAAAAAGGAACGGTTTTGCAACGCGCATAAACCCCCACATGGGGCACCCTAGAAACCTCATAGCGTACATTTTACAGCAATACGCATAGTACCCTAATTTCAGGAGCGAAGATGCCGACCCGATGGTTCACGACGCGGTAACCTGAATCACTGTGTCTTTGTTTCTCGGACAGGAAGGAGAGGAAAATAAGTTCAAGGAGACGACCCAAATGAATCAATATTCCTGCCTGATCCTCATATCTGATGGATCCATACTTGGACATTTCCGAGCGTTTCACTCAATTGAATCTTCCATCATTTTTCGTAACCCAATGAGACCCATTGTTAGAAGGCAATTGGCACACCGTTGTAACTATTGACACCATGATTAGGCTATTTTTATGGATTTCGTTTATGCTTGTTCAAACTCTCCCATAGGCCCAAGACGAATAGTGATGATTTCGACATCAGTTATCGCCTCATGAGGACCCTGCCTCACTTCAGCAGGTGTTTTCCAAAATGTTCCTTTTTCGCATACTTGACCACCTGTCTTGATAGTGCCTGATAGAACATACACAAACTCGTCAACGGGATGCGCATGGGGAGGAATGACGGTTCCTTCCTTCATTCTAAGGCGATGAATTGAGCCTTGTTCCACTGGTTCTGCTAGAACAGTCCAGCTCGTGCCTGGAAAAATGTCTCAATCGCTAAATTCTTAATCTTGAGCATCTATGAAGGATTGTCCCATCTTATTCTCCATAGTACTAATTAGTGATGACTATCTCTCTAAGTTTTT
Organism: Nitrospirales bacterium; assembly: GCA_029261255.1. GTDB lineage: Bacteria > Nitrospirota > Nitrospiria > Nitrospirales > UBA8639 > Nitrospira_E. The sequence continues at coordinate 14,844 of JAJDBQ010000123.1, read as the reverse complement.
GTCTTCTAACGCCAGACATCAGTGGCGCGAGCTACGAGCGTCCGTCTGCATGCGATTGTTAGCGTCACCCGTTTTTTCCATCTCTCTGATACTTGAATAGTATTTTATTACTTCATCATCCAAATCAATAGGATACTCATATCCAAGCTGGCCCCCAACTTCTGTTGCCAGTTGTCTGAACAGATCAACCATTCGGAAGAAGGCTGTCCAGGTCTCTTCGATATCAGAACACGCGTAAGTGGACTCGAGTTCTGTCCACGTTTCTGCATCAAGATAGTGCTTGAACCATTTTCGCAGAGACTCGTACTAACCGTCCAACCATGTTGCTGGCCGATATACCATTCCAACAAAAATTTTAATGCTGCCTCTGTTTCTTGAGCAACTTACCCTTTACTTTTCTCCCACAACTCATCTCTACAATGACATAAAGGACAATCCCCAAGATGCCTAGAATCCAGAAGGGGATCATTAACAACACCAGCCAACTCCTCCATCCCATTCCCAGCATTCCATCGTCCATGGTTTTCCCTCTGGGTTTATAAGCCACGATTACCCCAAGATGGCCTACTGATTCAAACTGACGGAATAGGACTAATCAGAGCGTGCCAATTGTTCTGTTCGCCTTCCTTTCCACTTCTCCCGGAATCGTTCTTCCCATACATACAGAGTTGGCAGGACAAGTAGGGTCAGGGCCGTGGAGGTGACAAGGCCCCCAATGACGACTGTGGCCAATGGCTGTTGTACTTCGGCACCAGCCGACGTGGAAAGAGCCATCGGGACAAATCCCAGACTAGCCACCAACGCGGTCATAAGCACTGGACGTACACGGATCAAGGCTCCTTGATAGGCCGCATCTTCAGCCGAAAGGCCTTTCTTCCGTAGATCCAGCACATAGGACATCAGCACCACCCCGTTGAGGACGGCCACGCCGAACAGGGCGATAAAGCCGATTCCCGCAGAAATAGAAAACGGCATACCGCGGAGCGACAGTGCCAAGATGCCACCTGTTGCCGCCAAAGGAATATTCAGGTAAATGAGGACCGCGGGCCTGACGGAATTGAACATGGTGTAGAGCAACACAAAGATCAGAAAGAGCGCCAAGGGCACGACGATGGCCAGTCGCATCGAAGCCCGCTGGAGTTGCTCAAATTGGCCACCCCATTCGACCCAATATCCTTCCGGAAGCTTCACTTGTGTCTCCACCGCCTGTTGCGCGTCGGCCACAAAGCTGGCCAGATCGCGCCCCCGCACATTGGTCTCCACTGACAACCGCCGGTGAATGTTCTCCCGACTAATTTGCGCCAGACCCGTCTCAATTTTGATGTCGGCCAGTTGTGTAATGGGAATCAGACGGCCCCGTGGATCGGCGACTCGAATATCTCGAATCCGGTCGAAGTTTTTCCGATCCTCCGGCCTAAAGCGAACTTGAATGAAAAACCGGCGATTGCCTTTCACGATTTGCCCGACCGTACGACCGCCGATCGCTCTTACCGTATCGAGAACTTGTGAGGTGTTGATCCCATAGCGTGCAATGGCTTCTCGATCGATAATGACCCGAAGATAAGGAAGCCCCGCGACTTGCTCGGCTTTCGCATCAGCGGCACCCGACACCTTTGAGACTACTTGCACGACCTGGTCACCAATCGTCTTGAGCTGGTCCATGTCCTCACCAAAAATGGAAATGGCGATTTCCGATCGCACGCCCGCGATGAGTTCCTGAACCCGAAGCTCGATCGGTTGCGAATAACTGAACTTGGTTCCCGGCACGGCTTTTTTCAAGGCGGCGTCGTAAGCTTGAATAAGGCCTTCCTTGGTCCCGGCCGTGGTCCATTCATGATCGGGTTTTAACAAAACATAAATATCACTGATCTCTACGCCCATCGGATCAGTGGCGATTTCCGGACGGCCTGTCCGGGAAATCACCGAGGTCACTTCCGGAAATGCCTTCAAAACCTGTTCAATACGAGTGGTGTTCTTTACGGATTCTTCCAGTGAGACGCTGGGGAGGCGCCAGGCTTGAAGCGCGATCGACCCTTCATCCAATTTTGGCATAAACTCCGCGCCCATGAAGGCGGCTACGCCTAGGCTTGCAGCAAATAAAACCGCAGCTACCCCACCGGTGATGGCAGGATGGTGCATGGTTCGCGTCAATAAAGGGCGATAGAGCCGTTTGACATGCCGGATAATCCAGGTCTCTTCTTCTTGCACACCTTTCCGAAGAAAGAGACTGGCGAGAACGGGAGTCAGTGTGAAGGCCAGCACCAAGGAGGCCACCAGAGCAAAGATCACAGTGACAGCCATGGGCGTAAACATTTTCCCTTCCATGCCCTGGAGCGTCAAAATGGGCAGGTACACGATAATAATGATCCCCACGGCAAAGAAGATCGGGCGCAACACTTCCCGGCCGGATTCCCGGATGACCCCGTGTATTTCTGCGGCGGTCATGCGACCGGAGTTTTGCGTCTGTTTTCGTCGTTCGGCGATATGGCGCACGATGTTTTCAATCATGACGACCGACCCATCGACAATCAGACCAAAATCAATGGCGCCCAAGCTCATCAGATTGCCGGAGATCCGGGCAGACACCATGCCTGTGAAGGCCACCAACATGGAAAGAGGAATCGCCACGGCGACGATGAGACCACCACGGATATTTCCCAGAAGGAGGAGAAGCACCGCAATGACGAGAATGGCGCCTTCGGTCAGATTCGTCGCGACGGTTTTAATGGTCTTTTTGACCAAATCGATGCGGTCGTAATAGGCATCAATCGTGACCCCTTCAGGCAGTGATTTCTGGATCTGTTCGAGTTTGTCTTTTACCCGGTTGACCACGACCCGGCCATTCTCGTCGATGAGCAGCATGACAATGCCCGTGACGACCTCACCTCTTCCATCTCGCGTGACGGCCCCTTGACGAACCATGGGGGCGAATTGGGCTTTGCCGAGATTGCGGATATAAATCGGGGTCCCGTCGTTCCTGGTGGTCACGACAATATTTTCAATATCTTGAAGCGTTTGAACGAGTCCTTCTCCCCTGATCAAATACTGCTCCTGAGCATGTTCAAGATACGCCCCACCGGCATTGGCATTGTTCTGCTCTAAGGCCTCAAATACTTGTCCAATGGCCAGGCCGTAGGACACCAGCTTCGAGGCGTCGAGTTGTACTTCATACGTTTGTAATTCCCCGCCATAGGTATTCACTTCGATCACCCCGGGAACCGACCGGAGTTGAAACGCGATATCCCAATCGAGAATGGTCCGCAACTCCATGAGCGAGTAGCCTTCCCCCTTGACCTCAAACTGGTAGATTTCTCCCAGGCCCGAAGAAATGGGACCCATCTCCGGGGTCCCTAATCCAGGAGGGATGGCTTCGCGTGCCTGGGGCAAGCGCTCCATAATCAGACGCCGGCAAAAATAGATGTCCATGCTTTCATCAAAATAAATCGTGATGGCCGAGAGACCGAAGCGCGAGACCGAGCGAATCAGTTCAATCCCCGGCAAGCCCGACATGGCTGTTTCAACCGGAAACGTAATAAAACTTTCCACTTCAACGGGACCCAAGCCTGGAGCATTGGTCAGGATCTGGACTTGATTGGGGGTCACATCCGGGACGGCGTCGATGGGCAGGATGGTCATCGAATACACCCCTGACGCAATAATCAGCCCGACAAAAACCAAAATGAGAAACCGATTTCCTAGCGCAAACTCGAAGATTCGATTCAGCATGGCATGGCTTTCTTTTTTCGGGGAGCGAGCATTCCTATGCGCGTATTAATGGGAATGCCCTCCAAGTTTCTCTCCCAGCAGGACGGATTTAAGATAGAACGACCCATTGGTGACCACACGTTCGCCTTCCTTCAAACCAGTGAGAATTTCGACGTAGGGAGGATCTTCAGACCCAAGGGTCACTGTCCGTTTCTCATAGGTGCCCGGCTGTTCCTCCACAAAAGCCACCGGTTGTTCTTCGATGCGTTGAATGGCCTCCTGGGGAACGACGAGAACTTTTTTTTCTTTAGACCTCGAACTGGTAATGGCCGATCGGGCGAACATCCCTGGACGCAAACGACCGGCAGGGTTGGGAATCTCTACGCGAGCTTCCACGGTCCGCGTGTCCGGATTCACGAGATTGCCCAGATACACCACGGCTCCACGAAAGGTCTCTCCTGGATAGGCATCCACCGTGATACGGACATCGGCTTTCACTTGGACACCCGCCAAATCTTTTTCATAGATATCGAGGAGGATCCACACGGAGGTCAGGTCGGCAATGGTAAAAGGTTTATCCCTGGGGCTCACCATTTCTCCCGGGCTAATATGCCGCGCAATGATGGTGCCTGCCTGGGGAGCCGTAAGAGAAAAGGACGACAGAGGATGGTGGCCCCCCTTTTTCTGGATAATCCCCTGAATGTCCTCGTGAGAGAGCCCGACGAGTTCGAGGGCTTCAAACGCGGCTTGATAGGCGGCTAAGCTCTGCTGGTAGGCCCCTTGGGCGTCCAGATAATCTTTTTCCGAAGAGATCTGTTGGTCGAAAAGACGTTTTTCCCTCTCGTAATTTTTCTTGTTCACCTCCATCATCGTTCGGGCCTGTCGGAAAGCGGACTTTTTGGACCCCAGCTCAATGCTATCGAGCTGCGCCAGCGTTTGCCCTGGTTTCACCAGGTCACCGAGTTCGGCGATCACCTTGACGACTTTTCCCTCGATGCGTGGACTCACATGCGTGAGCTTGTATTCGTTCGGTTTAATATTGGCCGTGGCTTGAATCCCTTTTCTGACCAACCGTCGTTCAACGAGGGCTGTCTGGAAAGTTTGACCTTCCAGCGCCTCAGGGGCAATGGTGATATCCTCGGAGTGTCCTTCACCCTCATGTTGGCCTTCCTCCGGATGTTCGTCAGATTCATGGCCATGTTCATCGGGTTCATGCCCCTGTGCTTGTTTCGAGGCTGTCCCTTCCGTGGAGGCCCCTGGTGGACTCTCTTGGCAGCCTCCACCCGATAGCACGAACATGATGAGCACAACTTTCCATAGTGAACTATTCATAAATTTTCCTCTTGCTTAAGGCTGTCCCCCAACCGCTTGCGTTAAATTCGTCTGTGCTGCTCGGAATTGTCCTAGGGAATCCACATACGAAAGTTGAGCGGAGATCAGGTCATCTTGCACCACGATCAGTTGCAATAACCCAATTTTCCCTTCCTGGTAGGCAATTTCGATAAACCGGAAATTATCATCGATTCGTTCGAGCACCTCAGCTTCAAAGACTTCCACCGATTGACGAGCCGCTTGGTACGCTTGAAACGCCGTCTCCACTTCTCGTTCAATATTTCGCGTGACGGCGACGATTTGGTGGCGGCTTCGATTAAACTCTCCACCCTGCGTCACCAATTCGCCTTGCTTCCGATCGAACACGGGGAGGGGAATGCTGATTCCTCCGCCCACCATCTTACTTGCTCCTCCAGGCCCCTCAGTTTCCGTTTGATAAAACCCTTGAAATGTGGGATTCGGCACGATCAGCCGACGGGTTAGATCCATGGTGGCCTTCACTCGAGCCACCTCCCTTTTCGCCGCTATAAGATCAGGCCGCTGCGCCTGTGCACGTTGGAGCAGCTCAGGCAAGGGCACTGCTTTAGGTGTATTCCGGAGTTGGCCGCTCAACTCGATCGAACGTTCAGGCTCCCACCCCAGCAAGCGCCGGAGGTCCAGCAAGGCATTTTGGAAGGAGGCTTCGGCCACGAAGGTCTCCTTCCGCGACTGGCCATAGCGGATTTCCGCCAAGTTGGACTCCATAATAGGAGCCACGCCGGCTTTGAATCGCGCCTTTGAAGCATCGCGGATACGCAGGTTTAACGTTTCGATTTCCTTCCTCAACCCAAGGCGTTTTTGCAAGGTCAGAGCTTGGTAGAAAGCGCGCATGACTTGTCCGGTGATGAGCCGTTCACGATTCTTGACCCGAGCATCGACCCGGGTCACATTTCGCGTGGCCGCCTCTCTTCGGAGCCCACGTTGCCCGGCAATCTCTATTTCCTGGGACAGGGTGACCTGTGAATCTGTGACATTCCCCGATCCCGGATTATTGCGATTCCAAACCTGGCCATTGACGGTTGGATTAAACTGATTGAAGAGACGGGCATTTACTTCGCCCCCACGGGCCACTTCCAACTCTTGTCGGGCGGCCAGAAGATCGGGATTGCCCTCCAGTGCAGCCTTTATCGCCTGCTCGACTGTCAGCGACTCCAGCGCATTGACGGGAGGACTGTGCATGTTACATAACAGGAAAAAAAGGAATAGGTATCCAAAATATTTTCGCTTCATTATGTCTGTCCCCAGTGACAGGAGATTGTAAAAATTGCCGTGAAAACTCTACGAGCGTTCTCCAACGACACCGACCCGTTTTCTGTCATGTTCGACGAGCAGTGACCGAGCCTTACTCGCACAAATTCCAGACAGAAAGGAAAACAGTAGGGAGAACGGATTTTCCCCACTCGTACAATTTTAGGGTGCTGATAAAGAGGTCGAGTCAGAGACTCAGAACGAATTAAACGAAGAGAATTGGAGGAGCCCGAGGTGATAGGGTGTTAGTTAAAATCGAAAATGGCGGTGTCGGCGGGGAGATGTCAAGGGCGAAAACCACGGATAAACTCGGTGTTTCCGTTTCACACGCAACAAGCGCATCACATAGGGAATACGACGCACTGTCTTCAAGAATGGGATCTATCGACGAATTGAGAACAGAAAAGCTGTAAGTCGAATGTTCAAGACCATGCGGAGGGTGAGGTGAGGAGTCAGGAGTTCCCGACTGTTCACCTGGCGAGAAAGAATCATGATGATGTCGATGATCTTCGTAGGCACAAATCGGGGTACTCGTTACAACCGTGTGGTAGGTTCCACCATGAACATGTCCTGGCATTCCATGGGCATGATCGGCTTCTGGATGGATGTGAACGAGCGGAAGACCGATAACCCAGAGTATCAGCCATGTCCGTAAGAATACATGTACCATTCTTTTTCCCAATGGACCCAACACCAAAGAAGATCGGTTTTTCATAACATTTACTTTAGCATAGCAAAGTTTGTGCGAATTGGAAATGATTAAGAATTCTCTCCGACGTGCGACACTTGTCGTCAGACAATCATTCATAGTGGAATGAATGTATACAGCCTCTCCTACGCCAGAGATACCCCAAGCCCAAGGGGATGAAGTAAGGCCCGTGCCTTTTGTCGGATAATCGTCATTCTGAAGTGCGACGTGCAAAGTCGTGTGGTTGATTGTCTGGGGGAAGGGAAGCCGTCCAACCAGACCTGTTGTGCCGTCAGCAGTAGCCTATTGGCCCATGCGCCGCGAGTAATCGCGAGGTGTGAAGCGGTCAAGACAATGTACCTCGGCGCAAGCCAGGAGAATGCCGCGAGGTTGTTCTCTGGTCTGCCAGCACCAAGGCGGATCGGGGGCTAGGCTTGATGGGAAGGTTAACACATGTGAACCGATGATAAACCTCGTTAGACGAAACAGGCTGAAGGTGCTGAGTGGCCTGAACCAAAAGGTGTGCGGCCGGTTGTTTCTTTTTCATATAGGAACACACGGACAACAGAGCCGCTGGGGAATAGTCGGAACCTACGCCATTCGTGTCAACGATACGGAACACGGTAAGCCCGTATTGCTGCCATGGGAATGGCAAGCGAACCGTAAGGAACGCCGAGGGCGGTGGCGGGTAGAAGATGCTGGAGCAAGCGAACGTCGTTCTGTAATGGAACGGATAGGGCCATAGTTGTGGAGATACCCGGCTCGAAAGGGGGCAGACTTCCGGTAGGTCTTTCTTGATGAGAGCGTTGGCAGAACTTCTTTCATGGAGGAAACGCAAATGAACGTGAGTGAAAACCTCACGTGTGCCTCCTCCGGCCACTCGTGGAGGTGGAACTGGATTGACTGGGGTCATGCTCACCGAGCGGGCAGGAAGCTGCAAGCCCGTATCGTCAAGGCTACGAAGGATCACACCGTCGTGGCCGGATCTAATCGATCTTTGAAAGGCTTGAGCCGGATACGGGGCAACTTGTATGTCCGGTTCTGAGAGGGGTGGGTGACAGCAATGTCACCTACCTACTCGATAACAACGTGTCGATAATAGGACAATCTGGGACCAACCCCCCTTCGCATTGCCCCGAAATGGTGGCGAGCGTTTTTTGCAGCCGCCGTAAATCCGCGATTTTCCTTTTGACATCATCCAAATGGGTTTCTGTAATGGTTTTGACCTCCTGACACGTATACCGCTTGCCATCCACCAGCCGTAGCAAGGTCCGAATCTCATCAAGGGAGAACCCCAGTTCTCGACTTCGCCGGATAAACACCAACCGTTTGACTTGCTCCCTGTCATAGAGGCGGTGCCCCCCTCCGGAGCGCGGAGGTTTTGGTAAGAGCTTTATGCGCTCATAATACCGGATGGTTTCAATATGACAGCCGGTCCGTTCTGACAAGGTTCCAATTAACATGGCTTTGCCCTCCCCAAAAAACCTCTTGCATCTGTAGCTACTACAGGTTTTATCATGATTGTAAGAAGAAGGAAACCAATTGATGAACGGAAAACGAGGGGTAGACAACGATCACGAAAGCTGGGCTTTCTTCCTCGCGGGACAGGAAGGTGGATTGTCTGATGAGTGATGCGGAACCTCTTCAACTCCAATCGACCATTACGTGCCCTCATTGCGCGGAAGCACGAACAGAGACCATGCCAACTGATGCCTGCCAAGTATTTTACGAATGCCAGGGCTGTCAGACCATGTTACGAACTCATGAGGGCGATTGCTGTGTCTTTTGTTCTTTTGGCACGGTGGCATGCCCGCCCATTCAAGAACAGCAACACGCAAAAGGGAAAGAGGAACCGACCATGAGTGGTCCTTCCAACAAATGATGAGTGCAGAATCCTGTCAATCGAAAGACTGGGTGAGTGATCCCCGCTCATATGTCATCGCATGGGGAATCCCTGCCATGCTGTTACTCGTGGGCCTGTTTGTCGATCCCTTGACGAGAACCGTGATGTGGGCCGGAGCCTTAGCCTGGAAAGGAACCGCGTGCGTAGCGAATGCCGCACGGTGTGGACGGACGCATTGTTATTTTACCGGGCCGTATTTTCTTCTGTTGGCTGTGGGAACTGTCCTGCACGGATTCGAAATCGTTGGCCTTGGGCCGAATGGCTGGATGTGGTTAGGCTTGGCGATCATTGCAGGTGGAGGGTTCATATGGTTGATCACGGAAAAAGCGTGGGGGAAGTTTCTGTCTGCCAAGAGTTCACCGAGGAATTGACGATCAAGCCGATAGGCAGAAGATGAGAGGAGGCTATGAATAAAAACACTAATTCTGATGTCGTCAGCATGGCTGAGGAACCCGTATTCCAAGAAGATGAGGGCGCAAAAGATGTGACCAAGCCAGCTTCCATCGCTTCGATCGGTGGAATTGTCGCGGCGTTTCTCGCGTCTCTTTGCTGTATCGGGCCTGTGCTGTTTGCGGCGCTTGGGGTGGGAGCTGGAGCGACAGGTATTTTAGCGAGCACCGCGGGTTTCATGAAAGCCTTTGTCCCTTATCGACCATTTTTCATTGTGGTCGCTGTGGTGGCGATTGGAGCCGGATTTTATCTGGTCTATCGTAAGCCCAAAACCGACTGTGCCTCGGACGCACATTGTACGAAAACACGGACAGGCTCGAAATCGGTCGTCTTGCTGTGGGTGGCTTCGGCTTTGACCGCCATTTTTGTGCTGTCCCCTTATTGGCTGGGAATTTTTAAATAAAGGAAGGAGAAACCATGAGCCCACGATTTTTTCCATTCATATTGCTCGCCCTGTTTCTCGTCATGCAGGGAGTTTTCAGTTGGGGTTCTTTGGCAATCTCAGAAGAACTTCCTGCTCAGCCCCCTTCAGGGGAAACCATCACGTTGAAGATTGATGGGTGGACCTGCGCCAGCTGTGAGAAAGATGTCCATGCCGCTCTGATGGGTGTGTCCGGAGTGCAATCTGCCGAAGTGAGTTATCCAAGTGGTGGAGCCATTGTTGAGGTGGAAACGGGACAGGTCAATCCTGATCAATTGGTGCAAGCGCTCAGCGGAGCCAGTAATGCGTTCGACACGTACGAGGCGAGCGTGATTCCCAATGGGTCCCTATCCATTGAAAAGAAGGAGAGCACTGGGTTCGGAGATTTCTGGTCTTCATTGTTTAACTAATCTCATACGAGGAGCATAGAACACGTACACGCCGTACTTTTTGGAGTTGGCCGGCACTCAATTTACTAGCCTCAAAACAATGGAAAGGAGTCATGATGATGAATGAAGTCGAAACGAAAACACCGGAGTCGACATTCGAACAATTGAGACGATTAAAGCTAGGAACGACAATTGCCGAATCTAGGGAAGGGGAATGAAAGGACCTACTAGAGTATCGAAATCGGGTGGAATAGGATTTTAATCGGTTTCTTGGTATAATGAAAAGTTGATATGCGATTTCCCCAAAAACTTTTTACGCTCAGCCTCATAAGCCTCTTCCTGGCGCTCAGCTTCAATGCCTATGCTTGCCTGGTACCGATTTATGGGGGCATGAAAGTCAGCCAGGGAAGTGCTTGCACCACACCTGGGGAAGAGCCAGCTTCCCAATTTTGTGATGGGTTTAAATCTCTCGCGGTCCAATCCGGACCAGATATCTCCTCCTCAGACATTTCAATTTTGGTTCTTCCTAGAAACATTTCTGCTCTCTTTTCTGATCCGGTGACAACCAGTCAATTCCTCCCCGTATCTGCAGGAGGGCACCTTGGGCCTCCGAAGGATATTCTTGTCCTCATTTCCGTGTTTCGCATTTGATACCTTCCCGCATTTCCTTTTCTCACATCACGTTCTGATTTAGGAAATTACACGCCAATCTTTCTGTTGTGTCAGGAAAGATTGTTGAGCCTAGCTTTCCTTGTCCCTGCATTGGTTTGGTTAGGGAAGGGGGTTCGGTTTGGAGAATGCTATGCACCGAGGAAAAATGTTTTCCAGGCAATGGTTGTTACTCAGTTTCCTGTTACTTGTATTGCCCTGGCCCATCTGGGCAGGGGAACCGAGTGTAAGCAAAGAGATCCTAAAACTTGGTCCGCTCATTCAAGAAGCCCTTCAACACAATCCGGAATTAGTGGCTGAACAAGCCCAAGTAAACGCCATGCAGGAGCGGATTCCTCAAAGCAACACTTTAGATGACCCGGAATTGACCTTTCGACTTTGGAACACGCCTAATTCGCTAAATGTGACACGTTCGGACACAACCATCTACGGGCTTGCCCAACAATTTCCTTTTCCCGGCACCTTATCCCAGCAAGAACACATTGCTAAGAAAGTGATGGAACAAGCTAAACAACGCTTGGCTGGGAAAAAACGTGAAATTATTGCCACCGTGAAGGTGGCTTACTATGAACTGTTTTATGTCCACCAAGCTATTGAAATTCATCATCAGGAGGCCAAACGTCTCAAACAGTTTTTTGAGGTGGCGACGGCCAAGTTCCGTGTCGGAAAAGGGACCCAAGTCGATGTGCTGAAAGCCCAGGTCGAACAGTCGAAATGGTTTCAACACCTTCCTATTCTTGAACAGCAACAGGAAACGGCACGGGCTCACCTCAACACGATTCTCAATCGTGAGCCCCTTGCTCCGTTGGGGCTTCCTGTAGCACCCATAGATGAGCCAAGTGTTCTTTCTCTGGAACATCTCCAGAATCAAGCTCTTCAGCAACGACCGGAAATCCTCGAATCCGCTCTCGTAGTTGAGCAATTCGACTCCACTATCAAACTGGCAAAACTTCACACCTATCCCCATCTTCGGGTCGAGGTGCAGCGTTGGCAGAACCGCAATGTAGATGATGGATTCGGAGGCATTGTATCCATCAATCTTCCGTTTTCGTTCTGGACAAAACCCAAATATGACGCTGGCGTGCGAGAAGCTATGGCGCACCGGGAAGTCGCCCAATTTAAAAAAAGGACGTTGGAAAATCAGACACGCTTCCAAGTTCAAGACCTCGTGGCACAAATACAGGCCAAGAGAAAAATTCTGGACCTGTATAAAACCACCGTTTTGCCCCAGGCCAAGCTCACGTTGAAGGCCGCGATAGCCGGGTATCGCACCGATCGCAATGACTTTTTGGATCTCATTGCTGCTGATCGTGCCTTGCTCACCTATCAGCTGGAATTTGTCCGAACGGGCGTTGATTGGGAACAGGTGCTGGCAAAACTGGAACGAGTTGTCGGCACCCAATTGTAAAAAGGGAAGGTGTGCTCATGAATATACAACTACGCTCACTGAGTCAGATCCATTGGGTTGCAATTGCCGTAGGAATGATCCTCATTGTTGGCGGTGGTTGGTGGATGAACAAGAAGCTTTCGCCACAAGACCAGCCAGCGCTCTTAGAGATTTCTCCTCCTGCCCAACAGACCATGTCCGGGCCTACTGAAATGGAGTCTGCTCATGCCTCGCCAGTGGTGTCCCCTCTCAGACAACAAATGATTGGGATACAAACGGCCCTGGTGAAAAAACGCCCCCTTTCAACGACGGTTCGAGCAGTCAGCCGCGTCACCTATAACGAACAGCGCATTGCGCATGTGAATCTTCGGATTTCCGGTTGGATCGAAGACCTCTACGTGGATTTCGCCGGAAAACTCGTTCAACAAGGGCAGCCGCTCTTTACCCTCTACAGCCCTGAGTTAGTGGCCACACAGGAGGAATATCTTTTGGCCTTGCAGGCTTTTGATGACATGCAACTTAGTCCGCTCGCTCACGTTCATCACCAAGCCCAACAAATCCTTGATGCCGCCCGCGATCGGTTACGCCTGTGGACTTTTACTGATGCCCAGATTGAAGAATTGGAGTTTCGTGAAACACCAATAAGATCCGTGACGATCTATTCCCCCATGAAGGGCTATGTGATCGACAAAACAGCGTTTCAAGGAATGTTCGTCAAACCTGAGATGACGATGTATACGATTGCGGATCTTTCCAGGATCTGGGTACAGGCTGAGATCTATGAGTATGAATTGCCTTTTATTCAAGTCGGACAGTCAGCGACGCTCACCTTGGAAGCCTTCCCCGGAGAAACATTTTCCGGCCGTGTGACCTATGTCTACCCCTATCTCAACAAAGAAGCCCGCACCGTGCAGGTGCGATTGGAATTCCCTAATCCGCACATTCGGCTGAAACCTGACATGTATGGTACGACGGTCATTGAGATAGATCGAGGTTCCCATTTAGCCGTACCGGATCAGGCCGTGCTTGACTCCGGGCTGAGGCAGATTGTGTACGTGGCACAAGAGCAAGGCATGTTTGAACCGCGGGAAGTCACGCTTGGGGCCAAGGTCGGTTCCTTCTTCGAGGTGACCCAAGGGTTGGAAGAAGGTGAGCGCATCGTCACGTCGGGCACCTTTTTATTGGATTCGGAAAGCCGCCTCATGTCCACGAGTAACATGATGGGAGCGTTGGGGATGGGCGGGGTCAAAATGGAACAGGCCCAGATGGGTGAGATGGACATGGGCAGCATGGAGATGGGCGGGATGAAGAAAAAGATGGATATGAAATCGGAAGAGGGTAAAGGCTCCAATGATTGAGCGAACTATTAGGTGGAGTGCTCGCAACGGTTTTCTGGTGGGATTGCTGGTTCTCTTTCTCATGGGCTGGGGGATTTGGGTACTTGCGCGTACTCCGCTTGATGCGTTGCCTGATCTGTCCGATGTCCAGGTGATTGTGTTCACGGAATGGCCAGGACGTAGTCCGGACCTGGTTGAAGATCAAATCACCTATCCCCTTGTGACATCCATGTTGGGAGCCCCACGCATCAAATATGTTCGCGGACAATCTTTTCTCGGGCTCTCCTTTGTCTATATCGTGTTTCAAGATGGGACCGACATGTACTGGGCACGAAGTCGTGTCGTTGAATATCTGCAAGGCGTGGGGGACAAGTTGCCGGAAGGCGTCTCGCCGACGCTCGGCCCCGATGCCACGGGGGTGGGCTGGGTCTTTCAATATGCGTTGGTAGATGACACCGGCCAACAGAGTTTAGCCGATCTGCGATCGTTTCAGGATTGGTCTTTGCGCTATTGGTTGCAAAGCGTGCCAGGTGTCGCAGAGGTGGCATCGATTGGTGGGTTCGTGAAGCAGTATCAAGTGCAGGTTGATCCCGTGAAACTGCAAGGGTATGGCATTGGAATATCCCAGGTCATCCAGGCTATTCGTCGAAGCAACAACGAAGTCGGAGGACGGGTCATTGAGGCTAGCGAACGCGAATACATGGTACGGGGGCGGGGGTATATCAAATCTCTCGATGATCTTCGAGTAATCCCAGTCGGCACGGATCAACAAGGAACACCGATTACGGTTCGGGATGTCGCCCATGTCACCATCGGCCCAGATATGCGGCGAGGCATCGCAGAGTTGGATGGAACGGGCGAGGTTGTTGGGGGCATCGTGATCATGCGCTACGGGGAAAATGCCCTTGATGTCATTGACCGGGTGAAACAAAAATTAAAAGAGGTTCAGCCTTCTATTCCCGAAGGTATTCGGGTGGTTCCCGTGTATGATCGGTCGGACCTGATATTACGAGCAATTGCGACCTTAAAGGAAAAACTTATTGAAATTAGCGTGGTCGTCAGTCTTGTCAGTCTGATCTTTCTCTTTCACGTTCGCTCAGCCTTCGTCCCAATACTTCTAATCCCTGTATCCGTGTTGCTCTCGTTCATTGCCATGTATTACCTGGGGATCAGCTCGAACGTGATGTCCCTGTCGGGCATCGCGATCGCCATTGGGGCCATGGTCGATGCCGTCATCGTCATGGTGGAAAATGCGCATCGCCGATTAGAAGAGTGG
>JAJDBQ010000122.1 GCA_029261255.1 Nitrospirales bacterium | reverse complement strand
AAGTGTATAGAGGAAAAATTTAATGGCTGCATACACTCGATTGGGACCGCCCCACACGCCAATTAACAAATACATGGGAATCAGCATGGTTTCCCAAAAGATATAAAAGAGCACAAAGTCTAACGCGACAAACACACCAATTGTGGCAGTCTCCAAGACCAGCAAACTGATCATAAATTCTTTGAGCCGCATGTCGATGGCGGTCCAAGACACAAGAATGCACAAGGGTGCAAGAAACGTGGTCAGAAGCACTAAAGGCATACTGATGCCATCAACGCCTAAGGCATAATGGATAGCCGGTGAATTAATCCATTGATGCTTCTCAACGAATTGCATGCCCGCTGCGCCATTGTCGAACGCAAACCAAAGTGGCAACGACGCGACAAGAGTAATCAATGAAGTGGCCAACGCAATCTGGCGTGATAACGATTCAGACGCCAGCAGTGTCGCGACTACGCCTAGCAGCGGAAGAATGAGTATGAGTGTCAGCCAGGGCATACCCCCGGTAGGCACAACCATCTCAGTCATGAGTGTAGGCTCTCTTATTCAACATCTCGTTAACCATTGATCATCGATTCAAATACCATCGTCATTGGGAATGTTCAAAAAGTCCGTCCAATAAGACCGCAGCTCTTTTGACGCGCGGAGCGTACTCCCATACGTGAGCACGGCAAAAGGGCGAGAACAAAGTTGGCAGATTTTTTCAACATTCCCTTATTAGAAGAAAATGAACGCCCCAAGAATCACTACAGCGCCGACCGTCATGGCCAGCGCGTAGTTTTGTGCTTGTCCGCTTTGAAGTACCCGCGTCACCCATCCTCCCCAGGCCACGGCACGCGCAACTCCATTGACCGCACCATCAATTACTGCCACATCTACTCGCTTCCATAAGCTATCAGCCATCTTTAACGTCGGTGTCACCACCGTTCGATCGTAGGCTTCGTCTACAAACCATTTATTCAACGACAATTGATAGAGTGATTGCCATTGACTGGCTATACGCTCAGGCAATCCTGGTGACTTCACATAGACAAAATACGCAGCAGCAATACCTAATAATCCCATCGCTGTTGCCGCGATCATAATGCCTGTTGCCGCGGCCCCTTCATGATGCCCTCCACCTTCACTACCAGGAAAAGCCGGGGCCAGAAATTCAGGGATACCGATATAGCCCGCCAGAATACTCAACACGGCCAGTATCAACAGTGGAATGGTCATCGTCTTGGAGGGTTCATGGATGTGCGCAGCGTGAGCAGGATCCACACGACACTCGCCCCAAAACGTTACAAAGACCAGGCGGAAGCTGTAAAACGCTGTCATCAGCGCTGTGAGTAATCCGAGCACCGTCAGCACTTGGCCAAGCCCGCCTGACATCCAGGTAGACAACAACAATGCATCCTTACTGAAAAATCCTGCCGTTAACGGAAAGCCAGCGAGAGCCAACGACCCAATCACAAACGTCCAATAGGTCACCGGTAATTTGTCTTTCAATCCGCCCATTTTTCGAAAATCTTGTTCATGGTGCAGCGCAATGATCACCGCGCCACAACCTAAGAACAACAAGGCCTTGAACGCCCCGTGAGTCAGTAAATGATACATCCCGGAAACATAGGCTCCCAAGCCACAGGCCATCATCATGTACCCAAGCTGGCTCAACGTCGAATAGGCGACCACGCGTTTGATATCTGTTTGGGTCAGCGCAATCGTGGCTCCAAGAAACATGGTGACTCCCCCAACCACGGCGACGACATCCATGGCTACGGGTGACAAATTAAATAATGGTGATAACCGGGCCACCATAAACACGCCAGCGGTGACCATCGTCGCAGCATGGATGAGTGCAGAAATAGGCGTTGGGCCTTCCATCGCATCTGGCAACCAGACATGCAACGGAACTTGCGCCGATTTGCCAACCGCCCCCACAAACAAAAAGAGGCAAATCATCGTCATGACTGAGATTTCCCAATTGCCACCAATCGCGCCCAATAGATTCACGGTATTCCCAGCCACCTGGTCCAGTTGGGCAAACACGTCTTGATAATTCAAACTGCCAAAGGTGACAAACACCAATAAAATCCCCAGCATAAACCCGAAATCTCCGATGCGATTCACCAGAAAGGCTTTTGTTGCTGCCGCTCGAGCGGAAGCACGCTCATACCAATGTCCTATGAGCAAATACGAGCAGAGGCCGACAGCTTCCCAAAAGACAAAAATCTGCAAGAAATTATCAGACATCACCAACATCAACATTGAAAACGTGAACAAGGCAATATTACTGAAAAATCTGGCATAGCCGGGTTCACCGTGCATATAGCCAATCGTATAGACATGGACCAGAGAACTCACAATGGTGACCAGCATCAACATGGCCACCGTTAACTGATCAATAAACAGCCCTAACGTAATCGTGAGATCGCCAGAATTGGCCCAGGTATAGAGAGGTATGTTCAGTACGGTCCCGCCAGCGACTTCGCTGAGGGCCATGAGAGAAAGGAGAAAGGAACCGACGACCGCAGGCACAGCGATGAGATGGGCTCGCTCCTTGATCACATGGCCACCGAGACCAAGGACCACGAAGGCCAAGAGTGGGAGCAGGGGGATTAAGGCGTAAACCATCGCCTCACCATTTCAGCAATCGGAAGTCGTCAATGTTGATGCTCGAGGAATGACGGTAGAGGGCAATAATAATTGCCAATCCGACAGCGACCTCTGCAGCAGCTACAGTCAGCGCAAAAAACACGAAAACTTGCCCCGAAAGATTTCCTAAATAGGAAGAAAACGCCACAAAGTTTATGTTCGTGGCATTAAGCATCAACTCAACGGATAACAGGATAATGATGATATTGCGACGGATGAGCACGCCTATGAGTCCAATAGAAAAGACCAAGCCGCTTAAGACGACATAATAGCTGATCGGAACATCCATCAACCCTTGACCTCCAAAATACCTTTTTTCGTCAGAATTACCGCACCCACCATGGCCACCAATAAGATCAGGGAGGCCACTTCAAAGGGGAAAAGATACGTCGAATAGAGCAGTTCCCCGATTGATTCCGTGTTCCCCTGTGTCAGTTCCATCGGAGCAGCAGAATCTGGCAAATTTCCACCAAGAGTTGTCTCCCCTTTCAATACCAGCAGAACGGCTTCTGCGAACAGGACACAACCCAAAAATAATCCGACAATGAACTGACCGTGGAAATGTTCTTCTCGTTTTAAATTCAGCAACATCACGACAAAAAGATAGAGCACAAGAATGGCTCCGGCATACACCAAGATCTGAATGATTGCCAAGAACTCCGCATGTAATGTCACGAATAGCCCCGCCACATGGAAAAACATGACCAACAGAGCCAACGCACTATAAATCGGGTTTTTGAGTGCAACCACGAACCCAGCAGTCAGAACAATGATGCTGGCAAAATAGAAAAAGACAAAGGTTTCCATATATCGATGAAGCAAGTATTAGAAATTAAACGTCGTCACTCGCTGACGAACCTAAACGCAACAACCTGACACGCAGCCTTACTCGGCATCCTTTTGAGGAATTCCTTTAAATCCCACATTAAAATACGCCACATTCGGATGTTGATACTCCAACCGTTTTTCACGAACGGGGAAATTGCGATCCCCAATAGCCAGCAATTGTTGTTTGTTTAATTGCAATTGCCGTTTATCGTACACGGCCCATTCATATTCCTGTGTCATACCCAAGGCATCCACCGGACAAGCATCGACACAGAGACCGCAAAATAAACAACGGGTCATGTCCATGTAATATTCCTTGGAATATCGCTTGGCTGGCTCCTCTGGCACTTCTGCACTGATCACGCGTATCACTCGAGAAGGACAGGCGGCTTCACACAGATCACATCCGACACATTTTTCCGTTCCGTCATCGTAACGTAAAAGCGCAAGCATTCCCCGATAATTTGACGGCAGCTGTTTCTTTTCATGGGGATATTGCAAGGTAATGGGCTTATAGTTGAGAAGGTGCGACATTGTCGCTTTCATCCCCAACAGCAGCTCATAAAATGTGAGCGTCTTAATCCATTCTTTCAGATTCATTGATAGCAGTTCTCAATCATCATGTCGGGAACATATACTCAACAATGGCGGTCACCACGATATTACCCAGAGCAATCGGCAACAAGACTTTCCAGCCAAACCGCATCAGTTGGTCATAGCGTAATCGAGGAAGGGTAGCCCGAATCCAGAAAAACAAAAAGAGGAAAAACGCCACTTTCCCAGCAAACCATATGATGCCAGTAATTCCATGCATCCATTCTGGACCTTGCAAGATTTCCAATGGAGCATGCCACCCACCAAAAAACAACACGGTAGCAACACATGAAACCAAAATCATGTTGCCGTATTCCGCCAGGAAGAAGAAGGCAAACCGCATCCCGCTATATTCCGTAAAGAACCCGGCCACCAATTCACTTTCTGCTTCCGGCAAATCAAATGGTGTGCGGTTCGTTTCAGCGATTGAAGAAATCATGAACACCATAAAGGCTATCGCCTGAGGGAAGGATCCCCATGCGAAGAAATACCAATTCCAAAAGCCACCAGCTTGGGCATTGGTAATTGTCACTAAACTCAGGGAACTTGAAAGCAGTAAAACTCCGACAATTGACAGTCCCACATTTAATTCATAACTGATTAATTGCGCAGCCGATCGTAACCCACCAAGTAAAGAATATTTACTATTAGAAGACCAACCTCCGAGAATAATGCCGTATGCTCCAATAGACGCGAATGCGAGAATATATAAGACTCCGATATTAATATCCGTGATCACAAAAGGCTTGAAATCCACACCGCCAACATCAATGGTCCAATCCGGGCCAAACGGAATCACCGCAAAACCAATAAGCGCGGGAACTAATGACAGGATCGGCGCCATGCTAAACATAAACTTATTCGCACCGGCCGGAATAATGTCTTCTTTAAAAAAGAGCTTCAAGCCATCCGCTACTGGCTGCAAAATGCCGTACGGTCCCACTTCCATAGGTCCCATTCGGTCCTGCATCCACCCTAAGACTTTACGTTCAAGCAAGGTGAGCAGTGCAACCGTAAGCAGCACGGCAACCATGACTGCTCCAATTTGTGCTAAGGTCAGCCCTAATCGAATTCCCGTTTCCATGACGGATTCACTCCTCTTCTCAATGATTCAGCAGACAAACTAAAAACGGCCCTATGCTCCCACGACTTTTTCTAGATGCACGCGCGCGATCTTACAATAGGGCACCTGAGTTTCAGAGTCGACGGTATAAGACAACAGACGACGGATCTCTTCATCAAAGTGCTCAGGGAATACCGCAACGCCTTGAGGAATTCGCTCACGAATCCCCACCGGCACAGTCACTTCGCCTAAACGGTTCATCACCTTTACGGCATCTCCATCAACAAGACCACGCCGAGTCGCCTCTTCAGGATGCACATAGATTTTACCAGTAGACTCGACTTGCAGCAGACCTTTGGCCTTTCGCGAAAACTTCCCAGAATGAAATAAGGATTGAGAAACCTGTAAGATCATCTCATCAGTGGCTGGTTCACTTACCGGAAGTTGATACCGCGTGGCTATATCGCGTTGATAATCGGTCGTGATGTAACGGGCGATCACCGACGCATCAGGTTGTGCTGGCAAGGGAGTAGGACCTAACGTACGTGTCCCAGGAAGAAGGGTCCGGATTTCTTTCCCAATTTCTTTCACGTCCCCATATTCCATCGGATCATTCATCATCACTGAAAGTGCCGAAAAAATTTCCCAATCTGGTCGACTTTCACCAACCATATCAATGGCTGTCCGTACTGACTGGATATGCCCTTCCGTATTGGTAAAGGTCCCATCTTTTTCTGCATAGGAACAGGCTGGGAGAACGGCATGCGCCTGTTGCGCCGTCTCGGTAAGAAACAATTCCTGACAGACCAGAAAATCAAGATTCGCCAAAGCCACATGAATACCTGATGATGGAGGCAATGACGCTAATGGATTTTCACCAACCACCAACAAGGCCTTCAACTTTCCTAGCTGCGCATCCTCAATCATTTGCGGCAATGAAGAACCTGGGGTATCAGGAATGGAGCGACCCCATGCTTTCGATAAATTTTCTCGTACAGCTGGATCGCCCAGAGATGTTCCACCAGGTAAAATAGATCCCGTCCCACCCATCTCAAACGCCCCTTGATCATTATTTTCTTCGGCCAGGGGAGCAAGTCCACAGCCTGGATGTGTCAATTTCCCCGTGATCAATAGGAGGTCCATCAGATTCATCGTCATGCCAAAGCCACCCTCAGACCGGAGGACGCCTGGCCCAACAACAACCACAACCTTCTTCCCTTGCCCAAACACTTGTGCGGCTTGTGTAAAGGAATCTGAAGCAAGGCCCGTTTGCGCGAATATTGTGTCCCAAGAAAGAGCCTGAAGACGAGCTGATATATCTCTAAAGTAGGCTTGAGCTTTCACCTGAAGCTCAGCATCAAGAATTGACTGTTCCACTACAGCTTTCAATAACCCCAAAATGGCCGTTGAAAAACCAGTTGGCTTCACGCCAAGATGGTGTTGGGCTAGATTAACAATATTGCTAATGCTTCCAATGGCTGGCTCCAAGGCTTCAATCGTAATGAGCTTTGCTCCACGCTTCTTCACAGCCGCTTTGACTTTTAATCCTGTGATTGGATTGGTTTCGGTAATATTCGTTCCAACAAGAAGTAGGGTATCTGCCGATTCAATGTCTTCAAAACTGACCGACCAGCGATGCGTACCCTGCACTCGTTGTAAAGCATGAACGCCATTCAGATGGCCATAGCGCGCACTGCTATCAATCCGGTTCGTCCCAACCACACCACGCATAAACTTCTGAAAGACATAGATATCTTCATTGGTACAACGCCCAGAGATCAGCCCACCGATCGCATCAGCCCCATACTTCGCTTTGATGTCTAACAAACGCTGCCCAACAAGTTCTAAAGCTTCTTCCCATTGAACCGATTGAAATTCGCTCCCTTTTCGGACGAGAGGCAAGGTCAATCGATCAGCATGTTCACTCACATGATATCCAAAAAACCCTCGTGCGCAGAGATCACCATTATTTCGACCTGCGCCTTGCGTGGAATTAATTTCAATCAGGGCGTTGCCTTTTGTTTGGAAGGTAATTTGGCATCCATCACCACAATACCCACAGACCGAATCAGTTCGCTTGAGCATCCACGGACGAAATTCATACATCGAGGCACGACTG
>JAJDBQ010000121.1 GCA_029261255.1 Nitrospirales bacterium | reverse complement strand
GGTTTTTCTCTTCGACTGTGGGGTTGAATGAGGCCGTCATCCGGCGGTACGTGGAGCATCAAGAACGAGTGGACAAAGGGCAGATTCAACTTGAATTTGAATTTTAAGTGCCACGTGGCGTAAGCCCGTGGGTATCTACTAAATGACAGGTGGATCCATTAGCGCCCGAATCAGCAAACTCCAAAGGAAGTAGGGGGGAAAGACCCTTCTGCGGTAGGCAGATCCGAAAACTTTTGTGTGGCAGTCATATTGTCATGGATTGTTTCAGGCGCTTATAGCCGTGTGATGAGGAATTCGCCGGGCATAGGAATTCATGTCATTTGAAGACAATAGGCGAATGAACGGAAGGGATTGAAGCGGTTATTGGACGGCTTGGAGGGTGATTGTGAGGGTGCGTGTTTTGTTCTTTCGGCGAACGCCTAGTTGAATCTGATCGCCGATATTGTGGCGGTCTAAGATGGTTGCGAGGTCATCAAATTTTTTCACTGGATCGCCATCAATTGAGATAATGATGTCACCTAAACGAATTTTTCCAGATCGAAGCTCTTCCAGGCTTTTCAATCCGGCTTTGGCTGCTACACTTCCTGGTTGAACGCGGGCGATGACAATTCCACTGATTCCCCATCGGTTGGCAATGGAATCGGGAATGAGGGAAATGCCTAATCCTGGGCGAATCACTTTCCCATATTGAATGAGTTGCGGCACGATGCGTTTCACGATGCCGACAGGGACGGCAAAGCCAATGCCCGCATAGGCTCCACTGGGACTGATGATTTGCGTGTTCACGCCGATTAATTTCCCTGAACTATTGAGGAGTGGTCCGCCTGAATTACCAGGATTGATGGCGGCATCTGTTTGGATGGCACCTTCTATGGTGCGGTCATTGACCGATTTAATGGAGCGGCCTAGGGCACTGACGACTCCTGTCGTTAAGGTATGATCCAAGCCAAAGGGGTTGCCAATAGCGAGGACGTGCTGTCCGACGAGCAGATCTGTTGAATTGCCAATGGAAAGAGGATTGAGTTGTTTTCTCGAGGCTTTAATTTGTAAGACGGCCAAGTCATGATCAGGGTCGACGCCGATAACCTGTGCATCATGGGTTGACTGGTCATCTAACACGACTTGAATCGAGTGGGCTCCATACACGACATGAAAGTTCGTGACGATGTGCCCTTGCGTGTTCCAGATAAACCCTGAGCCTGATCCCTGAGGGACTTCGAAGGTATTTAAAGACCAGAAGTCACGGCGAACGGTGGTATTTGTGATATACACGACTGACTTCGCGGCTTGCTCGAAGACCGCGATGGTATTGAGTTCTTCCTTGCTGAGGGATTGGTTGGCGCTTAGATGGAGAAACGAGGGAGGTGTGTGGTTGGGGAAAGAAGGGGATTGAGCGTTGGCGGTGAGACCTGCGAGAAGCGAGACCATTCCGATGATCAGGTTCAGAGGAAAATGGCGTCTCAGTCGGAACCTCATGTTGGGGAAGGCCTTAGTACGTCGGAATACTTCACGGCTTCTATTGCTCGGTGATGTGTTGAGTCCGACTTGATGTTTACTCGCCCATGATTTGGATGACGAGTTCTCGGGTTCGAGCACGGGTGTCAAAATCGATAATGACAATCTGTTGCCAGGTGCCCAAGGTGAGGGCCCCTTGAATGATGGGAATGGTGAGCGACGGCCCTTGCAATTGGCCCCGCAAATGTGAATGCCCGTTGTCTTCGCCTTGATTACGAATATTGTGTTGCCACTCAGCCTTGGGTGGAATGGTGGCATTCCAAAAGTTCTGTGTGTCAGCTCGAATGCCAGGTTCGTCTTCGATAATCATCACGCTGGCAGTGGTATGCTTGACAAAGAGTGTTAATGTGCCGTTTCGAATAGCTGACTTGTTGAGGATGTCGTTCATGGATGATGTGAGATTCTCCATCTGAGAATCTCCCTTCATGGCGACTTCTAATGAATGTGAGGAAATGGGCATGGGTTGTTTAAGCTGCGACCGAGGTGAGGAATTGTTGCTCGGCTGGCGAGAGTTTTCCTCCACGCGCTTGTCGAAGGATTGATGTGAAGCAACCTTCACGAGTCAAACGACAAATCGTCTTGAAGACCTCTGGACTGACAATTTTTTGTTTCGTGAGTTGTCGGAGATACGCGAATGCTGCTTGAAAGCTTTCCTCAGAACGCGCGTAATAATCTTTGCCGCGTCGGTGATTACTATAGGCCTCGAGTTGTTCGCAGGCCACGAGGATTTCTCCGAGTTGATGCGTCCACCCCGCTGCAGTGTCTAATTTTTCTGGGTAATAATAATACAGCATGATTCGTTCCATCCAGGGAGCCCATTCGATTTCAAGAATGTGCAATGTGGTCTTGACCGGACGGAGACACCTTTTGAGTCGGCGAGCAAATCCTAATCGCATCGCAATGTGATCTTTGACCGTTGGCGTGAGTTTCAGCCCTTGGTTGTGGAGCTCGCTTTTATATCGCGTCATAAAGGTTTGAGCTTCTTGCCCATACGGCGTGTCGAGATGTTTGGCTCTCCATTCGCGCGGTCGAGTGGGAATCCCTTCTTGCTTGGCCCAGGACCAGATTTTTCCGAACAACTTCGCATCAAGTCCGGCTCGCCCCATATCATGGAGTAAACAGGCGGTCTCAAATTGTTTGAGTCGCGGGAGCGGATGCCCAAGTTCAGCTGCGACGGGCACACACAGACGTGCTGTGCGATGGGCATGCGCTTTATCATATCCTGTTAGTAATTTTCCAGGATTATCTGGATGAGGGACATCATATAACTTGAGAAGTGATGAGACCTGGAGCCGAGTGAGGAATGTGTGAGATGGCTTCAAGGCAAGTGGGGTCTAATTAGGCCTGGCGAAGAAGAACACGTACTCAATAATTCGTTTGTGTTCGCATGATAGGAGAACGAAGAATATCGCACATTTATAGAAGGGGTCAAGGAATGGTTTTGCGGTATATTTTGTGTGGCGTCGGTTCTATCCATTTCTGTAGATCACTTTTGCTGTACAATGAAATGAGGTGTACTTTTGCAGCGGTATTCGTGCCTACCTTCTTACATTTTTCCTCAATTCCAGTAAGATGTATATCTTGCGAGTATTCTCACCGCTTTCATATTGCTGAGGTATAACCATGCCTCTTGCCATTCTTACGGAGAATAATTGACGTGCGCGTTTCGGGAAAAAAAATCATACTATGGGGAGGACTTGGCGCTCTTGTCCTTGCGGCCTTGTTAATTATTCTGCCCTGGTTTTTGAATCCTGATTATGTCCAGAACCTTGTGCTGAAGCATATTGAGCAGACGTTTGGAACGCATGTGCAAGTCGGGCGCACATCCTTTGCGTTGTTCCCATCTCCGCATTTTCTTGCGATCGATATTACGGTCAAAGATCAACCAGATTCTCACGCGGTGTTTCGTGCCAATTCCATGAGTTTAGAATTAGGTGTTGGGCAACTCTTACAGAAGAAGCTCGTGGTGAGGGAATTCATTCTTGACCACCCGGAAATAGAGGTGCGTCGTGACAAGTCAGGAGCCTGGAGGTTTCTGGGACACTCGACTCATGATTCGTCGTTGTCAGTTCTCGGTTCGTTTTTGGTGCTGGGGAGACTTGAAATCACGAACGGTAAAATAATTGTGATTGACGAAACGCCCTCTGATAGCGTGAGAGGCGTGGTGTTAGACGATGTGGCATTTTTATCAGAAACATCCTATGAGGATGTGTCCCTTCAGTCCAATCTGACACTGTCTGGAAAGCTTCGGCAAATTCAAGATGCTGCGTTATTTCGAGTATCTGGGATATTTGAGGCCACATCAACTCTCCCGTTGTCTTCTTCGGAGAGCCAGATTGTTGAGTTTGAGCAGATGACATTTTCAGGCAACATGCAAGCCGATAACATTGCACTGGATCAATTCGCTGAAATTGGTTCGTATGAGAATGTGTTTTCGAAATTTCCTGGAAGGCTCAAGGTTGATTCTCAGTTGAAGTGGGTCAAAAAGGGAAAGACCTCTCAGCTGCATTTATCAGACATTGCACTGATGAATCCAGCGATTTCGCTTGCTGGCAACGCTAATATCGAAGGTCTTGAGGATGGCCATCAGATGACGTCGCTCGCCTTGCGATCTTCTCAACTTAATCTTGAAATGATACGAAAAGCCATACCTGAATCATGGATACCTGCCTCCGCGACTGAGGTGTGGAAAGAGGGTACATGGGGTGGAGATGTAGAGGTCGTGGAAGCGCGGGTCACGAGTTCAACTCGTAGCGATGTCGGCACCTCGGTCGCAGGCACGTTTCGAGTGAATAATGGGTTTTTCTCCTTGGCGGAATGGCCAACTGTCGATCAAGTTCAAGGGACGATCGTCATTGAACCCGATCGTATTCATGTCTCAGAAGCCCGTGGTCTGTACGATGAAGTTTCTGTTGATGTGGTTGAAGGTGTGGTTCTGTTTAAAGAGGACGGGCCTTGGGCAGATGTGGAAGTGCAGGGGGATGTTCCGGCTAAGAAAGTTTGGGATTTCATCAGCCATTTAGGAGATCGATCTTCTGGCCAGAATGGCGTCTCTGCGTGGGACGTCTCGCAAGGTGAAGGCCGGTTGCGATTACGATTTTCAGGAGGGTTGCTTGCTGAGCATGGTTTGACCTTTCAACACGGGGACTATGAGCCAACGAATGTTGTCCTGAATATTCCTGGTTTTCCTCATGCCCTGTCTCGTGCTCATGGCAAGATTCAATTCTCACCAGATAGCACTGTTTTAGAGGGAATTCAAGGAGAGGTGGGTGCGTTTCCCTTAACAATGAGCGGAACAATCATCCATCAAGATCAAATCCGCTTGGAACCCTTGACTGTCACGGCGGGGTTTGATGGCCAGGATGTTCTCGTGTTTTCGGATCAGAGTGCCACTGAATCTGGTTTTCACATGACTGGCCCACTTCATGCCTCTGTGACCATGCGAGGTCCGTTGAGTCGTCTCAATCTCAAAGGGAATATAGATGGAACAGAGGCGATGCTGTTGATCC
Source organism: Nitrospirales bacterium (assembly GCA_029261255.1). Classification (GTDB taxonomy): domain Bacteria; phylum Nitrospirota; class Nitrospiria; order Nitrospirales; family UBA8639; genus Nitrospira_E. The sequence goes on along the minus strand of JAJDBQ010000121.1, from coordinate 21,736 downwards.
CATCTGTGTTACAAAAAGAAGCGGGACAAGCGGGAATGTTAGATTTTGATGGTCACGTGCAATCAGGCGGAACGTTGCGATTGAAACGAATCGAATTGGCCATGTTGCCACTTCGTTTGCGAGGTGAAGGGATGGTGCGATTTCGCCCAACATGGAGCTGGCAAGGTCGATTTGACTCAGGCCCCATTTCTCTTGGTCTTCTTCCTAAAAAAATACGGATGTTTGATGATGCCATTGAATCAGGAATGTTAGACATTCAACTAGGCGGAAAGGGTGTTGGAGGAGACTGGAAACAATGGAAGATGAAGGGCTGGGTGGCATTGACAGACGGAGTGATATCGATTGCAGACATTCCCGAATCGATAGAAAATATCTTTTTTCGATTACGTGTTGATGACGAATTACTTGATCTCAAACGGATGGAATTTCATGTCAAAGACAGTCAGGCTGTCGTGACCGGATTTGTGAAACAATGGAATTCATCTCCTCAGGTGAGTATGATGTGGAATTCTCCGCAATTCGATCTTGATTTATTCATACCCGACAACGAACGATCTGTCATCCGCGATGGCATTGAATGGCTTTCACAGCATGGTCAGCTTGAAGGATCTGTGTTCATTGAGCGCCCTCGGTTTAAGGAATTTTCTGGGAAAAAATTATCTGCCGTGTTGAATGTTCATGATAATCTCGTCTCTATAGATAAAATTCAAACGTCGGTTGAAAAACATGGAAATGTCAAAGGTCGAGTGTTTGTGCATCTTCCCCCAGGTAAGCCGGCTGCGATGCGCGCCTCTTTTGAGGGGAATAATCTACCATTTGAAAAAACGTTAATGGTGTTAGGCGATGAACGTCGATTGATCTCAGGGCAGTTAGATATCCGTGGAAAGATTCAGGGTCATGGACGGGATGCGAGAGGAATCATTCCGACATTAGAAGGCGGGATCGAACTTTCTTTACGTAATGGGTATGTTCGAAAGGGAACGGTTCTCCCAAAAATTCTAAGAATTTTGAATCTTCCTAGTGTTCTTCGGGGTAAGGTCAGTTTTGAAAAAACCGGATTTCCCTACGAAACGGTCAATGGAACAGTCAAGATTGAGAAGGGCATGTTCACAACAAAAGATTTTCGATTGCGGAGTCCTGTGATGAATACGACTGCTGCGGGAACGTATGATTTTAGACGAGATCACTTAGAAGGTGTGGTCGCGGTGAGTCCATTTGGTGCGTATTCTGATGCATTGAAATCCATTCCACTCTTCGGAACAATTTTTGCTGGAGAACGGAAAGGCATTGCGACAGCGATGTTTAACGTGACTGGCTCTTTGAAGGAACCCAAAGTTGTCTATATGCCCAAAGAGTCTTTTGTGAATGGCTTGACTGGGCTTGCACAATTTGCGTTTGATGTGTTGAAAAATATAGTGGGGAAGCCTGCTGATAATCTGAAGAAGAAACCTAACACGGCCAAATTCCCTTTGCCGAAGGCAACGGATCGTCGACTGAAAGATCCGGCGAAATTGCAGCAAGAACTCGAATCGAAAACACAGTAACGACATTCAAAAAACATCATTGAAGAAGAGAGATATCAGTTAACACCTCTAGCTTCTGAGAAAGGTTGGTAATATGGTTCCCACAGTTGAATGGAGAGATGGTCAGGTTCGGATCTTGGATCAGAGTGTGTTGCCTGGGGACGTTCGTTTTCTTGAATGTACGGATTATGCCGAAGTGGCTGAAGCGATTCGGGAGCTGAAGGTTCGCGGTGCGCCAGCCATTGGTGTCACGGCTGCCCTCGGGATTGCCTTAGGTGCGCAACAATATCGACAACAGGACGTTGAGGGTTTTCATCGTCATCTGGATACCGTGTGTGCCGTTCTTTCAGCAACACGGCCGACAGCCGTGAATCTTTTCTGGGCTGTGGATCGTATGAAACGCGTGTTGACAGGTTCTGCTAATCATCACGTGCAGGAATATCAAGACATGTTATTGAACGAAGCGTTGGCGATCCTTGAACAAGATGTGCGGGTGAATCAGACTCTAGGGAAATACGGTGCGGCGATCATTCAGGATGGTGATAATATTCTGACGCATTGTAATGCGGGGGCGTTGGCCACAGCCGGTTATGGGACGGCTTTAGGTGTGGTGAGAGCTGCCTGGGAAGAGGGCAAGCGCCTAAGAGTGTTTGCCGATGAAACTCGCCCTGTTCTCCAGGGAGCACGGTTAACGGCGTGGGAACTGCAGCAAGATGGCATTCCTGTGACGTTGATTACGGATAATATGGCCGGCGCATTGATGCAGAAGAAGGGGGTTCAATGCTGTGTGGTTGGTGCCGATCGCATCGCCGCGAATGGTGATGTGGCGAATAAGATCGGGACGTATTCAGTTGCGGTCTTGGCTAGAGCCCATGGCATTCCGTTTTATGTGGCTGCCCCTGTTTCGACGATTGATTTGAACACGCCCACTGGAGAAGGGATTCCTATAGAGGAACGCAATCCTTTGGAGGTCACACAGGTGCATGGGAGTCGAGTGATTGCTCCAGATGGAGTGGCTGTCTGGAACCCAGCGTTTGATGTCACGCCAGCAAATTTGATCGAGGGTATTATCACCGAACGAGGAATTCTCTCTCCGAACGAATTGGTAACAAGGCTTGCCGTGTGAAATTGAAAGGCTGAAAATCGCTAGACGATTAGACTCAGGACTTTGGAGAGATCCAAAAGATTATATGGTTTTGCAATGACACCAGAAAACCCAAATTGCTGAAAACGAGCCATCACAGGATCATTCGAATAGCCACTTGACACAATGACGACAGCTTCGTGATGCAACGCCTTGATTTGTCGAAGCGTTTCCTTCCCTCCCATCCCGCCAGGAATCGTCAGATCCAGAATCGTCGCCACATAGGGAGCCCCTTGGTGAAAGGCGAGTGTATACTGGCTCAGTGCTTTCTCTCCCTCACTCGCAAAATCAACGTCAAATCCAAGGTGTTGGAGCATCTTCCCTAAGATGTCTTGGATTTCTTCTTCATCGTCCATGACGAGAATTCGACCGTTTCCACGAATAAGATCATGCGGCGTGTCGTCTTGTATGGCCATCTTCATTGATGAGGCTGGAAGATACAATGTGAACGAAGCGCCTTTCCCAAGAGAAGAAGAAACAGAAATGTGTCCTTCGTGTCGCTTGATAATGGAATAGGTTGTGGCGAGTCCTAGCCCACTGCCTCTTTGTTTTGTGGTGAAATATGGGTCGAAAATTTTCGAGAGATGATCAAGGGGGATCCCAATGCCTTGATCGGTCACGGTTACTTGAACGTAGTTACCACTTTTAAGAGGAAGATCTGAAGGAGTGGGAAGCGAGATATTTTCAACGTTGACAGAAATTTCGCCACCTTCAGGCATGGCTTGTTCGGCATTGATCACAAGATTTTGTAAGACCTGACTAATTTGGCCTTCATCGACGACGACGGTCCACAGGTGATCTGGTATTTGTAGGTGACAACGCACACTTGATCCACGTAGAGCAAATTCCACCGTATCACTGATGATGGAAGCGATTGACGTCGTGCTTTTGACTGGGGCACCGCCCTTGGCAAAGGTCAAGAGTTGCTTGGTGAGATCACGAGCCCTCAGACAGGCTTTTTCTGCTGCACTTAAGCGCTCGACGACCGAGGGATTTGCTGAAGCTTGCTTGGCTGTGATCATTTTTGCTAACCCAATGTTGGCAAAAACCGACGTAAGAATATTATTGAAATCATGGGCGATACCTCCGGCCAATAACCCCACCGATTCAAGTTTGGTTGCCCGAACGCGCTCTTCTTCGACTTGCCGTTGTTCCGTAATGTCGCGTGCCACGATGACACCCTTAACCGTTCCGACACTTGTGCGAAACGGATGAATATGGCTTTCAAACCATCGCCATTCTCCGTGCTTGGTTTGTACGCGACACACCATATCGTTTTCTTGAAGCGCTCCGATCTGGTTGTGAAATGACTTCGTCAAAGACAACCGCTCTTCGGGATGAACAAAGTCAAAAAAGTTTTTTCCTAACAAGTCTGCTGATTCGTATCCCAGCACAATTTGGCAGTTCGGGCTGGCATAGTGGCATTCACCCTTTTGGCTAATTTCAATGATGAGGTCATAGGCATTTTCCACAATCGCTCGATAGCGCTGTTCACTATCTCGTAAGGCTTCTTCGCTTTTTTTCCTTTGAAGTTCACTGGCCGCTCTGGCCGCAAACAATTGAACAATGGATTTTGCAACATGTGGATTCGCAATAGGTTCCGGGCTCAGGACTAACAGCAGGCCAATAACTTTCCCCGCCTGTCCTCGCAGTGTAATGCCCATATAGCTCGTGACGTGCCATGATGACAGTGCGGACGTGGAGGGGAAAAGTGGAGATGTAATGGTATTCCATGCACAACCTTTGACATGTAACAACTCTTCAAAGAGGAGGGCAGGTGGTGTCCATACGAAGTTTTCTGCATACGCTCCGTTGGCTGAAATGGCTACGGTCTGAGCCTGTGGTTGAGTGGGGTCCTCGAGGTCAGCCAAGATGGCATAGGGGACATTGAGCGCGTGGCATAAATCTTTGACCAATGTGCGTAAAAAAGCCATGCTGCCGGGAGCCGGATCGTTCTGCGCTATTTGTCGCAACGCGACTTCGATTCGCTTGCGATCTGTAATGTCTTTCACGACCGAGATGGCACCCCATTGTGTCCCCTGTGCATCGAGGAGAGGATAGCAGGACACCAAGAAAGAGCCAGGCATGGCTGGAAAGGATGTCTCGACCACGGCCGACAGCGCACCGGCTAAGACCGTTTCCCATGGTGGGGGGCTTTGAGGAAGGATGGTTCCATAATAGGGAAGCTGGTAGTGATGCCCGACGATTGAGCCGACGTGAGGTTCAATCAGATCTCGTATGGCTCGATTGGCCCAAATGATGTTTCCGGAATGATCCAAGATCATGACATGATCAGTCAGCGCGTCGAACGCTTGCTCCCATTTTTCAGTTGAATGAGGTTGAGGCGATTGAGCCATAGGGGGGATTGTCGTCTTCATGATCCTGATAAGTGCGTACTGACTCTATTGTTTTGTGTGCTCTTGACGATATTTCTACCAGACGACATTGGCAAAGAGGTCGGCCAATTGTGGGTCGAGAATTTTTCCCGCGTCCTGACGAATATGTTCGCGTGCCTCTGGAACCGCCATGGCTTTGTCTGCACCTTGGCCGGTCACATAATTGTCAAAAACATCGGCGAGGCCGACGATTCTGGCTGGTAAGGGAATGTTGTCGCCAGCTAATCCATCGGGAAATCCTGACCCATCGAATCTTTCGTGATGACACCGAATAATCTGTTCGACTGAAGGGTGAAAGGGAATACTATGAATGAATTGTGCTCCGATCGTGGCATGGCATTTCATCAGTTCTTGGTCCTGATGGGAGAGAGAATGCTGACCGGCGATGAGTCGATCATGAATGCCAATTTTTCCAATGTCATGTAAATATGCTCCAAGCTGGATCGCTTCTCTATCCTCTTTTGTGAATTGGAGATGTTCCGTGAGCAAGGAGGAATAATAATTGACGCGGCTGGCATGTTGGACGAGTTCAGGGTTCTTCGCCCCTAAGAGCGTTTCAATATTCGCGAGAGCTGTTTGCACATCGGTTCCTGCGGTCCAAAGGTTGCCTAAGGCCTGCAGGGCGCCTTGAAGTGACGAAAACCGTTTCCGTCGCTCGAGTGTCTTTTTAATGACGTCCAATAACTCGGACACGTTAAACGGTTTGAGGATATAGGCTGCCACACCATGTCGAATAGCATCAATGGCGGACTGCAAGGAGCCATAGCCCGTAATGATCACGACATCCACATCATGGCCTTCTGCACGGATTGTCGCAAGAAGATCCGTACCGGGTTGATCTGGGAGCTTTAAGTCAAGCGTGACTAAATCGATGGGATGCGTTGCAAGAATTTGCTGAGCGACTTCTGCTCGATCAACGGTATAGAGGTTGAAATAGGGGGAAAGGATCAGTTTTAAGGCCTCTCGTGGGCCTTGCTCATCCTCAACGATGAGAATATTGGCTTGAGGAATCGAAGGGTCACCAGTCTCTTGATTCATTTATCACTCCTTTTCCAGTTATAGCGCTCCATGAAGACAGAAAAAAAATATAAAGTCATTCGAAAGAGTGGAATGTATGCGCATTCTGGAAAAAGTCGGAAAAGACTGATTCTATTTAAGGATGATACGTAATCTTAAAAATGACACCTCCGGTTTTGTGATTCGTGAATCCGGCCTCCATTGCCGAACTCCCATGATTTTGCCATGTCTGTCGAAAACACTGCGTACAAACACATCCTATCTTTAAATCCCCTGTCGAATGTGGAAAGCTTTATCTTTCACTATGAGATCTTGAAACAATTGTTGATATAAATCTTTTGCGACAAGATTAATGAGTCGATCGACATCTTTCGGAGCAAACATCCCAACAGTATCTGAGCCATTCGCTCCAAGAACCATTCTCACCGAGCTGCCATCAACCATATTTTTAGCTTCAAAACGGACTTTCATGTCCACAGCGATGTCTGTAAAGCCAAACCCACTTTTGGCGTTGGCATTCAACGATAAGACTGTTCCCGTTAATGTGACATCGCTAGATGAATCGCTTGCTTCGTCAGTGGAACTCTTGGAGGCTCGCCATTGCCGATCTTGCAGATATTCAATGGCCAGATTGGCCATGCCTTCGCTAATTTTGCCATTCCATGCGCTAAAATGGGTCGCACCTCCCCACAAATGTGTTCGAGATCCAAGCCGATCTTGTTTCGGTCGGGCATCGAGGAATGGATTGACGAGGATGGTCAAGTCACTATCATATTGGGTGCCAGCTTTGCTGGAAGGGGAAGCCAGAGCTCGAGGATCAAAATTAATGGTGTGCCCGCTGCCTTGGCAACCACTCAAGATGAGTGCGCCAACTAAGCACCACAATAGGCGTACGTACGTGGATGGTGTCTTCACGAATGGGTCCTCCATAGATAGGGACGGTTGAACATGGTCATGTTTCGTTTTGGAATATTCCCATAACCGGAGGGGGGATTTCAAAAATATGGTATTTTTTCGATTCTAACGCAAAAGGATGGTTAATGAAAATATCAAATATGTCTGGTGAAAAAGACTGGGACGCTACCTTGACTTTCTTCTAAATCCCTTGACAGTATCCTGTGGCTATACATGTACATGTTGTGAATGAAGGGTTGTGAGCTATGTGGAATAGAAATTTCTTGTTTCGAGCCGAAGATGCGATTCCATTAGAACAAACGGAAAATGAGCTGTTCCATGAAACTGATCCTGCCTTGGATAGTTCCGGTCTGCAAATGGATAAATATATTTCGGTGTGGCTTCAAGGCAATGGTGATGAGCAGACGCCGACGATGTATACCAATATGTATGTTCGGACGGCCACATTAGACCCTGTGAAAAAAGTTGGTTTTCTGCAACCGCTTCAAGGACGAACCCACCAAATAAAAAGTATGTTGTCCGCACAGCAGCGCCTTTTTCTTCAAGACTGGCTCTCGAAGACACATCCTCAAGCTTGGGAAGACACTGAGGAACATTTTCAAGCGATGTTAGCTGAATAGTCCCATGCCATAGATGCGAGGGAGTGTTCTGTCGACGTGATACTGATGCACGCCATCACATGATTACGTGCGGTTCTCTGCTCATGAAACAGGATTGATAGAAATGGATATCACGACAGATGTGCTGATTGTTGGTGCAGGAGGGGGGGGTGCGGTTCTTGGAATTGCCTTGGCCAGAAAGGGCATTGCCAATCTTGTCCTAGAGCAAGCAGGGGGACCTCCACAAGGAATCCGTGGGGAAATTTTGCAACCCAACGGCCAGGCCTTGCTACACAAGTTAGGGTTGCTCGATCGATTGCCGGCCGGTGCATCGAAAGCCGTGAGACTGTTTCACTTTCGAAAAAGCGGGGGCGAGCGTCTCTGTACGATTGACTATGAAATGTTACCGTCTCCGTTCAATCGGGCGTTAGTGATGTGGCCAAATATCGTTCACACCACTGTCCTCGATCACCTTCAACAAGAAAATCCAAACGCACTCCGTTTTAACGCAAAGTTCCTCTCCTTGCTGCGTGACGGCAAGAACATTATTGGGGTTCAAGCGGAGATTGATGGCGTGCCTCTTCAGGTCGGCGCGCGTGTCGTCGTGGGGGCAGACGGTCCTTTCTCTCAGGTCCGAGAAGCCATGGGCATATCCGCGTCGTTGCACCGCTATAAGGACAGTTATTTAGTTGCTGTGCTGGACACGGCCGAAGAACTGCATGAAGCCCAATATTATGTCGGACAGCAAACAATTTTGGGTCTATTCCCCGCTCCCGGGAAAAAAGTCTATGCCTTATACATGGTGTCATCGGATTCGTTGCCGAGTCTGAAAGCGCAGGGTGTTGCCCCACTTCGCGAAAAATGGAAAAGCATTGCTCCAGATTTTGCGCCACTGTTTGATTCATTTGTGGATTGGAACCAAACCGCGTATATGGGGACAGGCCGTGTGCGGGCGAAAACGTGGGCCATGGATGGGGCAGTGCTTATGGGGGATGCAGCCCATGGGATGAACCCTCATGCATCGCAAGGGCGCATGCAAGCGATGGAGGATGCAGTTATCCTTGCTGATGTACTCGAAGAATGTCAGAAGTCGCAAGATTGGTCTGCTCAAGCGCTTCAATCGTTTGAGCGAGCCCGTCGCTCACAGGTCACGATGCTTCAGCAACTGGCTGATGAAGAAGTCTTTTTTTGGAACACGGGCAATCCGATTCTTTCGCTGCTCAGAGATCGAGTATTTCGAACGATGGATTGCAATAGGCGTCTCAAGTATCAGGTGCTCTTGGCTACGGCCGGTTTGAGCGCAAAATCTCCCTTTGGGTGGATCGATCGTTTTCAAGCTGCGGGATTCTTGCCTGATCCGCAAGCCGATCATATTCCAGTTCACACACCATTAGCGTAGAAAGTTTTCATCGTTATGTCTTTTTCTCTTGCACCATCCCTAGATCTTCCTGAAGATGTTCATGAATTCCTGACGCGATATGTTGAGCATATTCAACAGAGTTGGTCTGCTGATCTTGGTGCGCTGATTCTCTTTGGCAGTGCAGCAAGAGGCGATTTTATTGTCGGACGGTCAAATATTAATGTGCTGTTGGTCATTAAGAACATGTCAGTTGATCTCATGCAGCGAGCAGGCCAATTGCATAAAGAATGGGGCAAACACCAATTTATTGCCCCGTTGCTCATGACGGAAGAGGACCTCGTCAGATCCAGGAGTGTCTTTCCGTTGGAGTTCTTGCAGATGGCTCAGCGTCATGTGCTGTTGGCCGGGCAAGATCCCTTGAGTGAAGAACAGATTGATACGACACGGTTAGCTTGGCAATCTGAGCAAGAGCTCATGGCGAACTTGCTACGTTTACGGCAACGATTTATCGAAGGTGAGGGCCGGAATGAAGCGATTCAAGCGTTGCTGATGCTTTCAATCTCTGCTGTGCTGCCAAGCATTCGCGGGCTTCTCTATGTACTGGGTCATCCATCGAAAGAAAACGATACCAAGACACTCGAAATGCTTCCCGGTGCTTTAGATTTTGATTCGAGCCTTCTCTTGGAAATACTCAATATGAAGAAAGGGCTCAGAAGTCCTGGGGCATATGAATGGGTGAAAGCCTTTGAGAGGTATATTCAATCGATAGAGATATTGATGCAGCGAGTCCAAGCGATTCGTCAAGAGGGGCGGCTGTGATGCGTGTCCGTCCGATGCTGGTTTGGATGACGCTCGTGATTTTTGGAGGGATGTGCTCAGCGTCATTGGCGAAGTCACCGCAAGTACAAGAGTTACCGACGCCTCTTGGCTATGTCAGTGATTACGCCCAGATACTGAATGATGAATGGCACGCACAAATTCGAGCCATTTGCAAAGATTTGGAAACCAATACCGCCGTCGAGATGATTGTGGTCACACGTGAAACTATCCAGCCTCATCCTCATGCAAAGGATTATGCCTCTCGTCTGTACGAAGCGTGGCGAATTGGGACTGCGCAACAGGAACGAGGGATTTTGTTGCTTGTGGCCAAGCAGGAGCGTCAAGCAGTGGTTGTGGTAGGGAAAAGTCTCTTGCCGTTTTTCACGCCTCAAAAGTTAGATGAAATTTCTCTGAAGTTTCTGCAGCCGATGTTTGTCTCAGGAGAGTATGGAGCCAATGTCTATCGATCGGCTCTTTCTTTAGCCTCGATTGCTGGCGAAGCACCCGTTGCGCAGGAAAAAAAACGTCCCATACGAAAAGCCGGCTTTTGGATGAATCTCACTGCCGTGTTCCTGATGATTTACGCGCTGTGGCGGTTTACGCGACCTGAACGACGACATCCCTTTCCGCGTTGGAAACGAGGAGAATATTGGGGGACAGGGCAGGGGGGCTTTGGCGGAAATTTTGGTGGATTTGGTGGTGGAACAGGCGGTCAAGGACTACGATAACCTGGGTTGGGTTTACGTGTCTTTCCTGTGAAGTGATTTGGGTAAAGAAAAGTTTTTGTTTCAAGTAATTTCAGCGGTGCCGAATCTGATCTTCTCGTCTAGATTTATTGAAAAACCGTAAGTGTGTATCCTATTTGCGCGGGATTTCTTGAGGGTATCTTGGTTTTTTAGGCCTTTCCTCCCCTATGAAATCATTTAGATCTAATTCTGGCAAAACGCACCAATCGCGGTCATCATTATTTCGCTCATAATCTGGAAGTGCCTCTTTGCATGCTTTCCCGCTATGGATGCTACACCCAAAGAAGATGGGTGTGAAGCAGAAGATGAGTAGGTAAACAAAGTACTTCAAAGGAATCAGGATACTCAGGGAATTTCATTGATTGGTGTAATCGTCATGATTAGACTGGCATGAATGTTGGTGTGACAACTCCTTCATTAAAAAACAAGAAGGAGTTGTCACAGCAATATTACAACATGGCGTGGTTTTCAAACGTTAGGGAACGTGTCAGAATTTCCCCTTCATTTGAAGAAATAATACGACGGGTCGCCGGAAGGTCAGAGTTTCCAACTCGGATATGCGTGTCCCAAAAGCTGTCGACATTTTTCAGCGATCGATCTTTTGGATTAAAATAATACACGGTGTAACGAGTGGTCAGATGATGTTGGTCTTGAGTGACCGCACTATCTTCTACATTGATCGTAAAGACCGCTTGCGGCATGTTCCGATTAATTTGGGAAATGCGGTTATCTTTGACTCGATACCATGAACCCATGCCGTCTCCATGGATGTTCACTCTCTGCCCTAGAGGATGCTTTTCTTCCCCGCCGAGCGTGAGCGTATATTTGCCGTCAGACTCATCAAAACTTCTGGGTCCACGATGACCGGCAATCATGCCAATTTGGCTTTGCGCCCAGGTTTGGAGTTCTGGATCATCAATGACGACCGTGACCTCACGTGGGGTCTTCACCGTGACGGTGCCTTTGGTTTCATTCCCATTCACATTGACAAGTAAATCGGCCTGAAACCCTTTGAAGTCTGCTTGCCAACGAGCTGTCTTGGCAAAGGCCGCTTGAAGTAGCTCTCGAGCTTTCGGGTCGTCTTTCACGTCAGTACTTTCTTCTTCTCGCGTATACGCTTCCATTAGCCATACTCCTTAAGAATAATCATGTAGATAAAATATGCGATGTTCCTATTCCCCGGCATTATAAGGCACTCAACGAACCTGGACAACCTAATGAGGTACGAGTCAATTCATGGTAGGCTAGATATTCAGAAATGGTAAAAACAATCGTCGGCATGATAAGAAAAGGAAGATAGCATGCACGTTCTCGTGACTGGTGGTGCGGGTTTTATTGGATCTCATTCGGTCGAGCAACTGTTAGAGGCAAAGATTCCTGTACGTATTTTAGACAATTTTTCAAGTGGCACCCGTGACAATTTACCGAAACATGCCCAGCTTGAAATTCAAGAAGGTGATATTCGAGATCAGACGGCTGTTCACAAAGCGATGAAAGATATCACGCATGTGCTTCATCTCGCTGCCCAGGTCTCGGTGCAGGCCTCCGTCGAGAATCCACCTGAGTCGTGTTCGACGAACATTGGTGGGTTTGTCAATGTGCTCCAAGCATCTCGAGTCAATCGCGTGCAACGTATGGTGTATGCCTCGAGTGCGGCCGTGTATGGACGACCTGCACAGCTACCCTTGTCTGAAAAAGTCATGGCCCAACCCTGCTCCCCATATGGCTTAGAAAAATATGTGAACGATCAATATGCGGCCTTATTTGCGACAGAGTTCGAGGTTTCCCTCTTGGGCCTTCGCTATTTTAATGTCTACGGGCCAAGGCAAGATCCACAGTCGCCTTACGCTGGTGTCATTAGTAAATTTATTTCAATGATCGAGCAACACTTACCGCTCTCAGTTTTTGGGGATGGCGCACAAACACGAGATTTCATTTTTGTCAAAGATATCGCCAAGGCGAATGTTCAAGCCCTACAGAGTGACATGGGGGGAGTGTGCAATGTTGCGACAGGGAAAATTCACAGTTTGTTGGAGCTCATCGACATCTTATCTCGTTGCGCCAATCAATCAGTAGAAGTTGTCCATCAAGCTGTGCGAGAGGGAGATATCCCTTTCTCCGAAACCGAAATCACCCGACTGCAATCACTCATGCCTACTGATGGGTTTACAGATCTCAGTACGGGCCTGACCGCCTTACTTCAATATACTGCCAACCCTGATAATTGATCGCTTGGTGCCTTGGTTGCTTAAGTTTTCCTCGTTATCCCTGATTTACCTAGCTGCGTGACTGTGAACGGCGCCCTAATAAAGAACGCGTTCGAGGCATTATCCTTAGGCCTGCATTCAATTTTAGAGTGCAATAGTTCGCGAAGCCCGTGGTGGACTTGACGGTTGAATGTGGAAGCCGGATAAGGAAGAGAGATAGTGAGCATGGTCCGATATATTCTAGATAAATTAGGAACTGATGTTGAGGTTGTTTTGAAAGTAGACCAAGTAATGTTTCGATCTGGCGATGTTTATGAGCAAATTGTCCCAGTGGTATATATAGCTGAACAGGCAAGTAAGTATCGTGTCTGGCCGTAGGAAATGCCCCCTCCACACCCTCCCAATCTAACTGACGCCAACCAATCCGGTGTCATTGGCAAATAGCACTCTTCGATTGGCGTACGATATATTTTCCTACAAGCCCGGTTGCTTCCTCCCCCCCCCCCTCGAGCTATCATCACCCCATCTTTAATGGATGAAGAGTCACGCCAGGGATTGGTGTCGCGAGTGCCCTCATTAATAGATAGGAATCATTTTATGAAACGTGTAGCTCTCTTGTGTGGAGCCGTGGCCTTGTTGGTCGCCATGACCGCGCCGTCCGCCTGGGCGCTCTCCATTACTAAAACCAACAACACCTTCGGGTCTGTGGATTTCAGCTCAGACACCAGAACGGTCGACATCGCTGCCGGCGATATCACCATGGGGACGAGGACGATCCTCATCGTAACCGTCACATTGGATTTTTCTAAATGTAATTTTCAAGTCAATTCAAGTGGATGTTTCGGGAGCGGTTTTGGTAATTTCAACAATGAAATAGAATTCCTCCTCTCCAGTCCTGGTGGAACGACAGTGACGTTAGTGCGTGACTTCTCCCCTGGCCCCTCTACGTTTTCCAACACTATTGGATCAGTGCGAGCGGAGATTACGTTCGATGATTTGGCGGGTTCGGCTCTTCCAACGACCCCAACCAATGGGACCTTCCAACCTGTTGGGAGTTTGGCTAGTTTTGCTGGGGAGACTGCCGTCGGCATGTGGTCCCTGGCATTTTCTGATAACCGCGATGGGGATCCTCTGGGCTTGCATAGTTTTTCCTTGACGGTGGAAACTGACATGTCCGTTCAGCCCCCGGCCGTCCCCGAACCGGGTACGATCTTATTATTTGGCTCAGGTTTAGCTGGTCTCGCCGTCTGGCGCATCAAGAAGCACAAGACCGCGTAAGTTATGGCTCTATTATAAAATCCCGTCGGTAGCTTTCTCAAAAGCCTGGCTCCATCTGGAGTCAGGCTTTTTTTGTGATTGCATGCCGAACATTGTACTTCTCACTTTTTCCTTCAAACCTTCTCCTTCTGATCGTTGGTTGCAGGGCTACAGAGCGTGCCCGTATAATGACCTGTTTCGAGGCATAATTCTTTATATTTCAAGATTGGATTCCATATGAGTACCGAAATTGTAGAAAAAGATTCGAACAATTACCCACTTCTTCGGAATTTACAATATTCGCCTTTGAAACAGGGCGAGGAACAATACATCGTCTTGTGGGACCCCACGGGTTTATCGGCAGAAAAGCTGGTGCTACCGCTCAATTATTTCTGGCTGTTTCAGTTTTTTGACGGGGAGCATTCTCTTGAGCAGCTTGGCGGTGAGTATTTAAAAAAATATGGAGAATTTATGATGCCGGATCAGCTCACCAAATTGGTGGCCGATCTAGAGGAAAAATTATTTTTAGAAGGTGACCGGTTGAAGCAAGTGCAACAGGAGGCGTTTCAGGCCTATCGTAAGCTGGAGGCAAGACCGATGGCATTTGCTGGGAAACAATATGAAGCTGATCCCGTCAAATTGCGTGAACAGATCGATGCCTTTTATTCTTCGAATGAAGGGCCAGAGAAGGGAAAGGCTGAATGTGCTGGGCAGGTGATTAAAGGCTTGGTCGCTCCTAATTTTGACATCAAGGATGCCGGGTCCATTTACGCCTGGGGGTATCAGGAGTTACAGGAAGGCCAGGTTCCAGACGTGTTTATTCTGATCGGTACCTGTCATGCCGGTCTCGAAGGCGGAATTGCCTTGACCGATAAAGACTTTGAAACGCCGTTTGGGACTGTGCCGGTCAATCGAGCCATTATCGATGCCATTCGCAAAGAGGCGGGCGAGACGTTTTTTGCCGAGGATATTGCTCACCTCGGTGAGCACAGCCTGGAATTGCAATTGCCGTTTCTCCAACATGCACTAGGCGAAGGTCGTCAAATTTCCATCGTGCCGGTTCTGGTTGATTTTCCACCGGACACACTGACGGGTGGAGAGTATCAACAGCTTTTTCATCGAATTGATCAATTCTTGACGATTACGAAACGTGCGATTCAAGCCAGTGGCCAACAGGTGTGCGTGATCGGCAGCGCCGATCTGGCGCATATCGGGATTCGGTACGGCGATCAAAAGCCCCCCACAGATTTTTCATTCCATCGATGTATGCAGATTGATCTGGAAATGTTGAAAAAAGTGGAAGAGGCTGATCCTGAAGGTTTCGCAGAGTTTATTTTGAAGGAAGGTAATCACCGCCGCATCTTAGGATTTTCTGTTATTTTCACGTTGATGAAACTGCTGCAACGGGATGGAGATCCGCTCAAGGGGCAGGTGTTACGCTATGATCGAGGAATCACGGATCAGTTTAATTCGACGGTGACGTACGCCAGTATTGCGTTCGTCTAACAAGGATATTGAAACGTCCTACCAGCTTCGTTCTCGATTCACTCAGAGCCTCAACGTCCAACAGTACGTTTCGCCTCTGAGTTTGCTGTGGCGGCGCTGGCTAGAATTTTTGGATATTTTTTATAACAGGAATTGGCTTCTTGTCTTGTAGGTAGGACTTTTTCGTCTTTACCGCGCACATTTCCATTTTTACTGTTCGCTAGTCTTCTGCTCGAACCTTCATCCTGACTGGTTCTAAAGGGTTATCACGATCATCACGTGCGCCAGCTACGATTTGATCCACGATATCCATCCCTTTTACCACCTTACCGAAGACTGAATATCTTCGGTCCAAGCTTCCCTGGTCTTCGACACAAATAAAAAATTGTGAGCCACTGTCGCTGATATCCCGTGTGGAATCTTCATTGCGAGGAACTTTGGCCATGGAAACTGAGCCTCGGCGATGGGGACGGTCACTGGTTTCCGGGGGAAGACTAAAGCCAGGTCCGCCGGTACCGTGAAGGCTACGATCGGGGTTCTTACTCTGTGGGTCTCCACCCTGGATCAGAAATCCTGGGACCACTCGATGAAATGACAGGCCATCAAAGAATTTCAATTTAGCCAAATTCAGAAAGCTTTCGACGTGGCGTGGGGCATCGTCTGTAAAAAAACGGATTTCAATATCCCCTAATGCAGTGGAAATCACGGCTTTGGGGTTCTTCTTCTGAAATTGCTTAGAAAGTAATTCTGACATAGCGAGGCACTGTAGCAGGGGCCTACAAACCGCATCAACCCTCATGATCGACTGCAAGTTTCCAAAAAAGCTTGACAAGAGGAAATTTTTGATTGGAGAGAGTTTCTCTCTGTTGGTGTCAAGAGGAGAGATTGGTCATCGAAGGTAATGAATTGAATGTGTCTAGGAATATTATGGTTAATTAATGAAGCTCTAAAAAAGGTTTCTTTACGTTTGGTGATCATAGCGGCAGCTGATTGTGTTTCTGTCGTGAAGCTCACCGTTGTGTCGGTCTTGGAGTATTAATCTGTTAACCCCATTATTACCGGAATCTATACTTTGACGTAAGTAACGTAAAAAAACGGTGAGCGGATCGACATGCGTAGTCAATTATTTTTAGGAAATGAAATTGGGGAAAGAGTAAAAATGAATACATGAGTTTTCATAAAGTATTTTCAGAAGGCTCCGAGAAAGACAATTAATGAGTTTACTCAATATTTCGGAAACGTGAAGATTACAGTAAGCCTGATGAGTTTAATGATCAAATGAATAATCCTCATGGTAGTTCTCATGTGTTCAATGACGTGCCGGATCATAGAAGTAGCAATCGTTCTATGATTATTTAGCTTTGATGGGACGTTGAGGAATGTTGCATCGTATTATCAGCGTCAATTTATTATGTCATTTCCCCCTCTCAGGAATACTATGAAATAGTTTTTAACTTATCTTTTCCGAAGGTTCCTTCTCGATAATAGCAAACTCATCGTGAGGTGAGGACGCAAAGCCACGGGTCAGAATTTCCTGATAGCCGGGTTACCGAAAGCAAGGAATGTTATCATTTATTTGATGGAGCCTTCACCTCGAATGTTAGGAGGGCTTCATGAACACCCATTCATTTCCACTTCGAATCCTCAGTCTTTTTTTCCTCGTTAGCTGTTTATTCTTAGCTGTGAGCACTCCTGTTTTCGGCGAACCCTCCAAATCAGTAAAACTCGGATGGGCGCCAAACGAAGAAAGTGATCTAGCTGGTTATCGTGTGTATCATGGTACCGTTTCAGGACAGTATAGTAATTCCACAGATGTAGGCTTACATGAAACCTACGTTGCACCAGATCTCGATCCTAATAGAACGCATTATTTTGCAATTACGGCGTATGACAGAGATGAAAATGAGAGTATTCCGTCCCCAGAGGTGTATAAAAAATTTCTTCCTGATTATTTTCCTTTAACCATTAGCCTTGAAGGTAATGGGACTGTGAGCAGTCCTTCAGCAGGAGCGACTTGCAGCAGTGGTTCCTGTACAAACGCTTTGCTCGCTGGTACGAAGGTGACGTTGACTGCGACACCGCATGCCGGTGCGGAGTTTAGTGGGTGGAGTGGAGCCTGCAGTGGAACCGGCAGTTGTGTCGTCGCTTTGGACTCGGCACAACAAGTGACGGCGACCTTTATCCCTATACCCACTGTGTTAACGATGGAAGTGATCGGCCTGGGTCGTGTTGTTAGCGCCACGAATAAGGGGGATTTATTCTGTCCTCAAAGCACATGTATGGTAGAGATGCCCTATGGTACAAAGGCAACATTGACCGCGACGCCGAATGCTGGCGCGGAATTTAGTGGGTGGAGTGGCGCCTGTAGTGGAACCGGTAGTTGTGTCGTTACCATGGACGCCGCACAACAAGTGACGGCGACCTTTATCCCGACTCCCACCTTATTGACAATGCAAGTCACCGGTCTGGGGCGTGTTAATGGAGTCACCAATGAAGGGGATATTGTTTGTCCACGTAATACGTGCAAGGTGGAGCTGCCCTATGGCACGAAGGTGACGTTGACCGCGACGCCGAATGACGGCGCAGAATTTAGTGGGTGGAGTGGGGCCTGTAGTGGAACCGGTAGTTGTGTCGTTACCATGGACGCCGCACAACAAGTGACGGCGACCTTTACCCCGACTCCCACCGTGCTGACGATGCAAGTGACCGGCCTAGGGCGTGTTAATGGAGTCACCAATGAAGGGGATATCGTTTGTCCACGTAACACGTGCAAGGTGGAGCTGCCTTATGGAACGAAGGTGACGTTGACCGCGACGCCGAATGATGGCGCGGAATTTAGTGGCTGGAGTGGGGCTTGTAGGGGAACCACCAGTTGTGATGTCGTGTTGAAAGCGCCACAACAAGTGATGGCAACCTTTAAGGTTGAGGAGAGCGTTTCGGCGATAAGTGATCCTGCGCCTGGTTCAACGTTAACCGACACTTCGGTGACTCTAACAGGAGGACACACGAGTGGAGATGTTGCGCATTCTTTGTGGGTGGGAACAACCAAAGGTGGGCGGAACGTGTTTAGTGGACCGATCTCCAATCACCGGAAATTGGTTTCTGGTTTACCCAGTCAAGGAACCATTTATGTTCGCTATTGGAGTTTGAGGAGTAAGGATAGTAGTAACGCCAACGCATGGTCGTTCAAGGATCAAGTGTATACGATGGCCGTCGACACTAGCGATGAGAGCGATTTGAAAGATGACAATGGGTCTTTCCCTCCTTCCCTGAATAGTCCTGCACCTGGCGTGCCCATCACCAGCACCACGGTGACCTTTATTGGGGGGCATACGTCCGAGGATGCCATGCATTCTCTGTGGGTAGGAACAACCAAAGGCGGGCGCAATGTGTTTGGTGGACCGATCTCCAATCATCGAAAACTGATTACAGGTTTACCGAAACAAGGAACCATCTACGTTCGTTATTGGAGTTTAAGGGGCAAGAATAGTCGTAACGCTAGTGCATGGTCGTTCAAGGACCATGCCTATACCATGAACGTGGGTGGGGGTGATGGGAATTTTCCACCTTCCTTGAATAGTCCAGCGCCTGGGGGCACCTTAACGAGCTCGTCGGTGACGTTTACTGGGGGGCATACGTCCGGGGACAGCTTGCATTCACTGTGGGTGGGAACCAGCAAAGGGGGCCGCAACGTATTTGGTGGTCCGATGTCCAGTCATCGGCAACTGGTTGCGGGATTGCCTAGTCGAGGAACCATCTACGTGCGTTACTGGAGTTTGAAGGGCAATGATAGTCGTAACTCCAGGGCATGGTCCTTCAAGGACCATGTCTATGTCATGAATATACGTGGGGGCAATGAAAATTTTCCGCCTTCTCTGAGTGGTCCAGCGCTTGGGGTTCCCTTAACGAGCACTTCGGTGATCTTTACTGGAGGGCATACGTCTGAGGATGGCATGCACGCATTGTGGGTGGGAACCAGCAAAGGGGGCCGCAACGTGTTTGGTAGTCCGATGTCCAATCATCGGCAACTGGTTTCGGGCTTGCCTACACGAGGAACCATCTATGTGCGTTACTGGAGTTTGAAGGGCAAGGATAGTCGTAACGGGGGTGCATGGTCATTCCGGGACTATACCTATACCATGAATGCAGGCAAAAAATAATCAGACTTGAGAAATTCAATTCTTTTTCCATCTCAAGCCTGATAATAGTAGGCTTGAGATGGAATGGAAAATCATCATATTGGTTTGATGCTGAGAACTGGGTTTTGAATCACTACATCTTGCTGGCTTGACTATGTGTAGGCTTAGATAATGATCGCACTGAAGAAGCCATGTTTTTACGATCACGTTGTAATATGTCAATTATTTAACAGCTTTGCCAATGAACGCGAACAACCTACAAGTACCAAGCTGATACAGTGCGCTATAAGGATGTAAATTCTAGGTACAGATTTAGTGAGTATATAATCAAGAGTAGATGAATGCCCAATCTTGGCGACTTAATATTTATTAAGGGAAGAATTTTCTTTAAAAAATTACAGGCAAAGGCTAGAGAAGAGAAAAATGAAAGTTCATGGCGTAGTCATTCATTGAAGTGATAAAAAGCCGTTCAATAATGGGTGTGTATACTCATCAAAAGGTTAGAAGATAGCCGTGAGCCTGGCTGGTTCTCATTTCAAAGAAATTTTCTTTCAATGAGGGTACAGGTCTCAGTTAAAGATGGATTTGCGACGACATAGGTCTTAACCTCATTGCAGGCCGCCTGCACGATGGGGGAAGAAAGCAAGAAATCAAGACGTTCAAGAATCAACCTTCCTCGAAACCGATTTTTGGATAGTGTGGTGCCAACTCCTAATCGATTAATTCTCTCCCCGTTATCAAATTGATCAAATGCATAGGGCTGAATGAGTTGGGGAATACCCGCTCGTAATGCTTGGGAACAGGTGCCTATGCCTCCGTGATGAATGAGGGCTGCGGAATGCGGCAACAGTTGGCTGAGGGGAGCATAGGAAAAGTGTGCAATGCGAGAGGGCAGCGGTTGAGGGAGTTGTTCAGGGTAACGAGTGAGAAAGATGCCTGGTCGATTCATGAGTTGACAGGCCTTCGCGGCTTCAAGAAAGAATCTTTTTCCATGTTTATTGGCTGATCCTGGTGTAAAGATGAATGGCCGAGGATGAGTCTCTAAAAACGCTTGAATCGTTATTGGAAGGTTCGCATCGATTGCGTCGTCATACATGGGAAATCCAGTGAGGACCGTAGAGGGAGGCCAGTCTGGTTGAGGTGTGGCAAACCATTCAGGAAACAAACCAAGGACCAAGTCAGGAGAATGCAACCATGTGTGAAAGATGCGAGATACGGGAGGGAGTCCCAGTTCACGACGAAATTGATTGAGTGTTGGTTTGAGGATCGGATCGATGACGAGGTGATCTATAAATTTCCAGACACCATTTTTTAATGCCACGGGTAGCCAATTGGGAAGGGGAAGCCCAGGCATACGTGGAGCTTGATGGGCGGAATGAAAGACACCCGGAGAGAAATGGACGGTCACATTCGGAACATGATGTGTTTCTTGTACAAGCCTCGCGACAAATCCAAGTGTCGAACTTACGAGGAGAGTGTTCCCTGCTTCGATATGTGAGCACACGAGGTGGTAAAACTCCTGTAGCGGACCTGCCATCATCCGTTTCATAATGACCCGCCAGCCTTTGTGTGGATGCCACAAATCTGGATGATTGGCCACCTCATCATATTCAACGGCTGATCCCATGGGGACGAAGCCTAATCCAGCTTGTTGGACAAGATTTGAAAAGTGGCCATTCGTGAAAAAAGTGATGGTGTGACCACGAGCGCGAAGCTCACGCCCAAGGCCGACCAGAGGCAACACATCTCCGTAACTTCCTACTGTGATAATCAGAATCTTCATCAAGACTCGCCCTCTATCTTACATGTGATGAGCATCATCAGCGTAGGAGAGGTTGTTGGTTTGCCATCGTTTGAGCCGGCAAAAGGCCCAAGGTATGTAGAGCCCAAACGTGATGACGGTCAGCACCATAATCAGGAGCCAGTTCCAAAAGAATCCAAAGCCTGTTCCATGAAAGGTGAGTTGGCGTTTCTCGATAAAAGTGTGCTCTGAAATCCATCGTTGTTGAGCGGAATAGGCCCATGGGAAAAAAAGGCCAAAAGTCAGCAGGGTGAGCAGCCAAGTCCAGAGGAACAGCCACAAACAACTGAAGCCGGTTCCGCGAAACTCAAATCTGCCTTGATTCATA
>JAJDBQ010000013.1 GCA_029261255.1 Nitrospirales bacterium | reverse complement strand
CATACAACACCTTCTCATAATAGTAAAAAATAGTTAGAAGAACTCGACCATGAAATCATAGGCTACTATCGATGGCCGGGCAAGACCTTACTGGTTCAGGTGTTGAATGTGCTACCTGCCGTGTTCAAGCATCTCGTTATCTTAATTTTCAGAATGACAAAAGATATAGAAGTAATATACTAACCTAGGCCGCTCACTATTTGGTTAAAAGTGGCACTTGGGCGCATACCCGCTTTCACTTTATCTTGACAGGGGTGATAATACCCGCCGATATCGACAGGTTGACCTTTTCTCGCATTCAGTTCTTCCAGGATCTTCTCAATATTCCCTTCCAACTCTTCGGCAACTGGAGCAAACGTTGTCTGTAGATCTGAGTCATCATTTTGTGCCGCCAGTTCCTGAGCCCAGTACAGCGCCTCATAGACATGGGTGCCAGCATTGTCCAACTCTCCCAGCACCCGGCCTGGGGATTTTTTGTTTTCCATCAGTTTTCCGGTTGCACGATCCAGTGTCTCCGCAAGGACTTGCGCTTTCTTATTATTTTTGAATCGGCCTAGATGCGCAAAGGATTCTGATAAAGCTAAGAATTCTCCCAGCGACTCCCAACGTAAATGTCCTTCTTTCACAAACTGCTGCACATGCTTCGGTGCTGATCCTCCCGCTCCGGTTTCAAACAAGCCCCCACCATTAATCAAGGGGACAATGGACAACATTTTGGCACTCGTACCCAATTCCAAAATGGGAAAGAGGTCCGTAAGATAATCCCGTAACACATTGCCCGTTGCCGATATGGTGTTTTTGCCATCTTTTGCCCGTTTCAAGGACAGCTTCATGGCATCCACTGGCGCCATGATTTGAATATCCAACTCATTCGTATCGTGATCTTTGAGATACCGATTCAGTTTTTCAATGATCTGTGCATCATGGGCCCGATCCTTATTCAACCAGAACACCACTGGCGTGGAAGAGGCGCGCGCGCGATTCACCGCCAATTTTACCCAATCTTGAATTGGAATGTCTTTGACGGTACAGGCACGGAAAATATCACCTTTTTCTACATCAATTTGATGCAAGGCATTTCCTGCACCATCTATGACATTGATACTGCCAGGTCCTGGGGCTTCAAAGGTTTTATCATGTGATCCGTATTCTTCAGCTTTTTGAGCCATCAGTCCCACATTTGGAACGCTGCCCATCGTGGACGGGTCAAAGGCGCCGTTTTCTCGACAGAAATCGACAACAGCCTGATAGATGCCGGCATAACTCCGATCTGGAATAATGGCTTTCATGTCATGCTCGTTGCCATCAGGGCCCCACATTTTCCCTGAGGTCCGAAGCGCCGCCGCCATAGACGCATCGATGATCACGTCACTCGGCACATGCAAGTTGGTGATCCCTTTGTCTGAATCCACCATGGCCATTTCTGGTCCATTCTTGATGGCTGCTTGAATATCGGCTTTGATTTCTTCTTGTTTCGCAGCAGGTAATTGACCAATCTTCGCATACACATCGCCCAAACCATTATTGACGTTCACCCCGAGCTCATCAAAGGTCTTCTGATGTTTTGTAAAGACATCATCAAAAAACACGGTCACACAATGTCCAAAGATAATGGGATCTGAGACCTTCATCATGGTGGCTTTCATATGTAAGGAGAAGAGCGCCCCAGGATTATTTTTGGCATCAACAACTTGTTCGGCAAAAAACTTCCGCAACTCTGCAACACTCATCTTGGTGGCATCAACGACATCTCCTTTGTCGAATTTCACGCCATCTTTTAAGACTTTGGTGCTGCCATCTGCACCAACGAACTCAATACGTCCTTTGCCAGCCGACTGATCGGTAATCGTGGTCGACTTTTCGTTCCCGAAGAAATCTCCCCCAGACATATGCGCCACATGGGTTTTTGAATCATTCGCCCACTTCCCCATTCGATGCGGATTATTTTTAGCATATTGCTTGACTGAGGCAGCAGCCCGACGATCCGAATTGCCTTGCCGTAACACCGGATTCACCGCGCTGCCTTTTACCTTATCGAATTTGGCTTTGATGGCCTTTTCTTCATCATTTTGTGGATCTTCCGGGTAGTCGGGAATCGCATAGCCCTGCGATTGCAATTCTTTGACCGCCGCCTGGATTTGAGGAAGCGAGGCACTAATATTCGGGAGTTTGATGACATTAGATTCCGGTGTCATCACAATGTCACCTAGTAGTGTCAGGTCATCGGGTTGCTGTTGCTCTGGTTTCAGTTTGTCAGGAAATTGGGCAATAATTCGACCCGCCAATGAAATATCCTTGGTGCCGACATTCACCCCGGCCGTTTTGGCAAAGGATTGGATAATCGGCAAAAACGACCCACTCGCCAGTTCAGGCGCTTCATCCACTTTTGTGTAAATAATATCTGGTTCTGGTTGTGACGACATCTTTCCCTCCCTATATTAAAGAACGCATAACAATAAAACTGTACCTTGAGGACGATCCCTCAATCACTTTTCCTTCGGAAGCCTATCACATGAATTCAGGTATTCTTCTCCCGCCATTTTTTAGACCTGTCTACCTAGTGCATTCCTCTCGTCATAGATGGTCCTTACTATCCAGGAAGATACTGAAATAATATCATGGCCAAATGGTTTCGTTGGACAGGTTTCAATAGAAAGCCTTGAGCGCCACGATCAGTTAGTCGCCTAGCCAAAATTGGGGTGATCACGCTACTCATCATAATAACAGGCAGCATTGGAGCAGCTTTTCGTATTTCTTGAAGAGTGTTCTCTTTATCGCTGAATGTAAGATCAACATCTAACAAAACAAGGGCCACTTCACCGAGTGCGACTTCACGGATTAAGTCTAGGCTGGAAGAGGTTGGAGTAACCTGGCAATTCAAGCTGGAGACTAAGCTGCACAATGAAAGACGGTCCTCATATTTTTTTTCGGCAACGAGAACACGCTGCTTCTGTGTTTTCTTGCCTTTCATAATGATTGAGCAGGATGACTATTCATCACATAAATGATTTCATCCTTAGCGCTCTTACTTCGACCGGTTGCTTGACTGATTCGACATTTACTACTGACTGACGGTTTTGTGAAATACTGGACCGATCATCTCTTTCCCCTACCTGTATGGTCTCATGTATTGATTTGAGGAATGTTATTTCACTATTCAAGTTTGCATGGTCTCAATCATTAAGTTTCTAATCTATATCATTGGAAGGCAAGCAACGGAAAATAGATAATTGCAAAGTGACATATCGGATTTTCCGATGTATTATGCCTGGCATGGAATGGCTCAACTATCATCATCTCCATTATTTTTGGGTGGTTGCCCGAGAAGGGAGCATTGCAAAGGCTTGTGAGGAACTTCGGTTGTCTCAGCCTACTATCAGTGGCCAGATCCGGGTGCTGGAAGACATGCTGGGGGGAAAATTGTTTACTCGTGTGGGTCGAGGTTTGGTCCTCACAGAATTAGGTCAGGTGGTCCTTCGCTATGCAGAAGAGATTTTTGCACTTGGAAAAGAATTGACGGAGGTTGTGCAGGGTAAACAGGTTGGAAGCTCACTCCGTTTATTGGTCGGAGTCACCGATGTCCTTCCAAAATTGGTGGCCTATCGATTACTTGAACCGGCCCTAAGGGGCCCGGATCCAATTCGACTCATATGTATAGAAGGAAAGTTGGATCGGTTATTGGCGGAGTTGGCTGTGCAC
>JAJDBQ010000120.1 GCA_029261255.1 Nitrospirales bacterium | reverse complement strand
CAGCTCTCCAGCCTTTTTCTGTGTCAGTTTTCTCTGTTTAATGATGGCATTAATCTGGCTTACTAATTGAGCCTTGGTTTCCATCTCCTCAGGGTTGTCAAAACCCAGATCAGCAAAAATATTTCCTGACCCTCTGGTAATGTTTTTGGTCATGATGTGGTCTCTTACACTAAGACTGGCTCCCCTTTGTATGGTTTGACTTTAATCCGTGAAGCGTGTTTTCTGGCCTTGGCAAGATCATAGGCTTGTTGCATGGCTAACCAACTATCTGCTGTGCCCCATTTCATTTTCTCAAAGCGAATAGCTAGCTCAGGCGTCACGCCACCACGCTGATTGACCACTTTCGATAACGTCAGACGAGAGATGCCTAAGCGTTCAGCCGCCTCGGTAATGGTCAGACCCAAAGCCTCAATACAATCCCGTTTTAAGGATCGCCCCGGATGTGGTGGATTGAACATTGGCATCAGTGCACTCCTTTCAGTGGTAATCCAAATAGTGAAGATCAAAGGCCCGGCCATCCTGAAATTTAAAGATCACTCGAAAATTTCCAGAGACACGGACACTCCAGAAGTCCCGATAGTTCCCCGTTAGCGGATGAAGCTGGTAACTGGGCAAGTTCATCGCTTGCACGTCTTTGGCGGTATCTAAACGACCCAAAATATCCTCTAATATGGGTACATGGTGGGTGGGGAAACTCCGACCATCACCACGCATATACAGTCGTTTCAACCCGCGATGTAAAAATCCATCAATCATAAAGCTATCGTATGCTGTATGCTTACAGTTTACAATACTTTTATCCTTTCAACAAGAAGAAATTCCGCCACGTGGAAGAACGAATGGAGAATTTTGAGGTAAATCTGGTTTTTGAGATGTTTTGAAACAAGGCCATAAATATTATGAGGATTATTGATGAGTGGCAGCCAAGTCCAATTAAATAAGAACGGTTATTGCAAGCATAAAGGCGCCTGAAGGAAGAAATAAGGGCACTTAAGGGAAGAAGTCAGGCTGTTGAAAGAAACGTCGTCCGTGGGGTGAAAAGCAATCAGCCAACATTCCGTTTTAGAAACAGGCCGTGCAAAATTCCCCCCGCAGTGTAGTGTATAAAAGGGTAGGGGATCTTCGCGAGCAACTCACCAAAGGCGAGCGCATTAAAAACAAAAGCAGTTACCTTCAGACCCTCATCAAACCCGAAGCCAAAAACCGCGATCTTCCCTGGGCGTTGAAAGAGTAGTTGTTCTTACCCTCCTAATTTTTTTGCTTTGTATTTTGGTATTCTTAAATTAATCGGAATTTGGCAGATTCCGTCGATGAAAAATTACAAAACCGCCATTTGCCAATGCATCGTTTCCCGGTTGGAATGATTAGCCATGCGGTCTGAATGTTGCTTAAGATGAATGGTGTTTGATAACGGCAGATGAAAGAGCCTCATTATTGATCGAGCTGGCGAAGAAATATGTATGATCGGGAATACCAACAACAGTATTGGAAAAAGAACAAGAAAACGATCCAAGCCAAACGGCGTAAAAGTCGAGAGGTGTTGAATGCCTACCAGAAGGAATACTACCGAAAGAACCGAAAAATATTATTACAATATATGCGAGAGTGGCGAAGAGAGAACCAAGATAAGATTCAAGGATATATAACAAAGCGAAATAAGAAATCCGAAAAACCACAATAGTGGGATTGCAGTAAATAAAATTTCATATCTCAAAATTCTGGGTACGGATCGTATGAAGCGATTTGGTCTACGACCACGCGAGTCGGGCGCATCTTTCTCTCAACAAGGATGCCCTAAACGGACGAGGAAACGAAGCAACCGAAATGGGGACGATCACCGCCATCCCGATGATCGGAAGCCTGCGTAACCGCGATATTCGACGAGCAGACCGAGGCCTCAATGTCTATATGAAGGTGCTGGATGAATAAACAGAAGGGGCCGGCTTGGAGTCCTCTTTTTTTTGTTTCATGAAGGTATGTAAGTACAACTCAATTTCACGCTATATGTGAAAAATATAATAAATTGTATACTTTTATTGTGCAATATCAGTCATTTAAGTATATAGTTAACTCATAAATTCACATTTTTAGAGTAATTGTGTAGTGAGAATATAGCTATGAAGAAAGAGTTTCCTTTTAGCCAAAACCGAACGCGGCTCTCCACTGTCTTACAAACAGCCGGAAAGCTCGTATCCATTGACGATGCAGAGAGAGCTCTTGAGCTCGAACGGGATGTCGCGGCCAAAATGTTATCACGTTGGGTGTCCCAGGGATGGCTGGTCAGGGTCGGGCCAGGGCTTTACGCTCCTGTCCCGTTGGACGCTCTGACAACGTTGCAGGTTATTGAAGATCCGTGGGTTTTGGTTCCTGCCCTTTTTGATCCTTGCTATATCGGTGGGTGGACGGCGGCAGGTCATTGGGATTTCACGGAACAAATATTTCGTAGCATCTTTGTCTTCACAAGTTGCCCGGTGCGCAAAAAACTTCAGACCTATCATGGAACAGAATTTGTGGTGAAGCATACCAAGGAAGTTTCCTTATTCGGAACAAAAACTCTTTGGCGCGGTGGAGCAAAAGTATCCATTTCCGATAAACACCGGACGATCATTGATATGCTAGATACGCCGGAAACAGGCGGCGGCATTACACATGTTTTTGATTGCCTGAAGGCCTATCTAAAAGACCAGGAATCGGATACCAATCAACTGCTTGATTATGCCGCACGACTGGGGAATGGTGCTGTATTTAAGAGGCTTGGTTTTCTGGCAGAACAGCTAGGTGTGGAAACATTGCTCCAGCCTTGTCGGGATGGCATGACAACAGGAAACGCCAAACTCGATCCTTCAATTGCTAGTTCGCGTCTGCTCAAAAGGTGGAATCTCTGGATTCCTAAACAATGGGCTTGATGAGAGAATCTCATGATTGAAAAGCGTGAAATTCTGGCCATGGCGGCCACAATGGGGTTGCGCCCAGACGTGATCGAAAAAGATTACGCCCTGGGGTGGTTGTTGGCCGGCATATATAACCATCCGGCTATCAAGAGAACATGGGTTTTCAAAGGTGGTACTTGTCTCAAGAAATGCTTTTTTGAAACATACCGATTTTCAGAGGATTTGGATTTTACGCTGACGGATGATAGTCAAATCAACGAAGCGTTTCTGCGCGATACATTTGAAACGATATGCGAATGGATATATGAGCAAACAGGATTGGAGATTCCAAAGAGCAATCTATCATTTGATATTTATACAAACCCTCGCGGGAAAATTTCCTGCCAGGGCAAGGTCGCTTATCGTGGCCCGATTGCCCCGCCAAGGTCTGGGGGCTTTCCGACAATTAAACTTGATCTGACAGGTGATGAAAAGCTGGTGCTGGCTCCAGGTTCACAGCCTGTGTATCACCCCTATTCTGATGAACCTGATGAGGGCATTCACGCACTTTGCTATGTCTATGAAGAGGTATTTGGCGAAAAATTTCGAGCATTGGCAGAAAGAACGCGGCCCCGTGATTTGTATGATGTCGTAAATCTTTTTAGAAATACCACGGTCAAACCATCGCCGTCCGTTCTACTCGATGTGTTGAGTCAGAAATGTGAGTTTAAAGGGATCAGTGTGCCGGTGTTAACTGATCTAGAATCTCATAAGGAAAGCCTAGAAGGGTCTTGGGCAAGTATGCTGGGGCATCAGTTGCCAAATCTCCCACCGGTTGAAAGTTATTGGAGTGAATTGCCTGCCATTTTTGATTGGATTGAGGGCGGGCTGGAACCAGTAATCCCTACCGCATATCCCTTAAACCCTGGCGAGACAATATTCCGCGAACGCCCAGGACGCGTTTTGACGGTACGGCAGGGATCACAGCATATTGAGGTCATCCGCTTTGCTGCGGCCAACAGACTTTGCGTTGAATTAGATTACGATTCGAAAACACGGATCATTGAGCCTTACTCGCTACGAAAAACGCAAGATGGGAATATTATTCTGCATGCCACCCGCTCTGAAGATGATCAACATAGAAGTTACCGCGTGGATAGGATTCATGGTGCGCGTGTTACCAATAGAGTGTACACACCTCGGTTTGAAATCGAATTAGCAGCTGTCGGACCAGTAGTTTTGCCTCCTACGAAAGCTAGTGTACGCCGAACCTTGGGGGTAACGAGGTCCGGCCGAGGCGCTTTCAGCACCAGTTTAGGCCAGAAATATATTTTCCAATGCGCATACTGTCAGAAGAAATTCACTCGCAGTACAAACAATCCAATCCTCCAAAAGCACAATAATAACAATCGGGTGCCCTGCTCAGGTCGCCGAGGGTTTTTGATCGAGATCAGGTAAATCAGCCTTCCAAAAAATTGTCAAGAAAAATAAAAACTCGATTAGCGGAGTGTGCTCGACCGCATGTCCGCTACTTGAGGGAAGCAGGAAGGCTGTGATTGGGTTGGGGAATCTTGCTGGCCCTGGTGGGTGTCCAGACACATGCCTTTACCACACTTTTCAAAGGAGGGCTCTGGCACATTGCCCGAATGCCTGATGATCATTTTTCGTTGGGTGAAGGTGCTGTTAGGGAGCCGGGCAGGGGAGATAACCCCCCAGAAATTTTCACCGCATGTGGTGTCGCTTGTAAAGATGGTTGAGCGGTGGGTAGTTCTGTAAAGCTCTGTACGTGAGGGGCGGCGGGAAGGATGGGTGTGGGATAAATTTCAACCGGAACCCAGGACGTATAGAGCACTTGTGCGGTTTGAGTTGGCTGAAAGAACACGCCTACGCGTTCGGGTAGGGTCATGGCCACATTGGGGTGAATGAAGGCTTCTTCGACGCCGTGAATATCACGATTTCCTTCCCATGTTTCTTCTAAATGTCTGCCTGTGGATACTCGCTGGGCGCGGGTCACGGCCTTCACTTGTGTCCCTGATTTATCGGCCATGATTTGGGCCGTATCGAATTCTTCGGCTCGATAATAGAGATGAATTTTGGCGTTGGTTTTCACCCGTTGCGCGATGGCTTTCCAGTTAATTTTGGTGTCATGCCCATTCAATAAGTCGCCTTCTGATTGATACGCAAGACAAAGATGCGCATCAAAACTCGTGAGCGTGGCCAGGGCATCGGCAATGGTTTCGGTGATCAAAAAGGCGATCTCATCGATGACCAAAAAGACATGGGAATTCCGCTCCGCTTTGAGTCGCATAGTTTCTTGAATGAGTTCGGTGATAAGCATCGTCGTCGCAGTTTTCACCACCGCATCATGGAGTGATGAGCGAATATAGAGGACCTGATTATCTCGCAAAATAGTGGCGAGATTGAGTGTGTCGTCGCCGCCCTGCACATCAAGGCTTTGGACATGGAGCAGCTCCCGCAGAACCGCACAACTGGTCCCGGTTTTCTCACGCACCTCCTCTTCTTCTAAGAGGCCTAAGAGCGCACGAAGGGTGATCGGTTCTTTCGGAAACACGTCATTGAGGACCGCCCGTTCTTTGCGGTGATAGTAATCACTTTCTTGGCCGGTTGACGCCAATTTCGCACAGGCAATCACCCGTCCGAGACGATCGCGATATGACCCTCCGGCAAACAGGTCATACTTCAAGGGAAAGACCTGTTCGTCATTGAGATCGAGCGCCACCAGCTCGCGGTTGGTCTCCAGACACGCCTGTTTCATGATAGAAAACCCATAGGGATCGGGCTTGGGATCAATGAAAATCACGGTGTGATTTTTCCGGATGGCTTGGTCTAATTGGACACCAATCAGGACGCCTTTTCCGGTCTGTGTGGGTCCGATGTAGCGTTGATGTTGGACCTTCCAGGTGGCCTCATCCACTCGTATTTCCGTGTCATGTTCGTCTAATCCAAAGAAGAAGTTCCCCTCCTGATAGTACCGTCTCGGGTCAAAATTCTTGGCCTGTTTGCCGCGCGTTTCGACCCGAATATCACTCAATTCATCGCCGGATTGCCGCACGCGAAACCGTCGTTTGAGTGCGGAAACTTTCGGGGTAATCACCCGTGCATGCACCACCGAGAGGAGCCAGCCGAAGGCATAGCCGATGAGGGGAAAGCCTAAGACGGCCACAAACCCTTCCCAGAAAAAGATCTGCATGTTGGCTATAAAGGCTGGGAAATTTGAGGGGTTGATCACGTACCCGGCTCCCGCGATCAGCGCTGGCATGAGAAGCCCGAACACGACGAGCAACTTGAGGCTCACCAGGCGCAGATAGGCGGCCAGCCGAGCGGTCTGGGTCACGTCTTTTTCGTGTTGAGGAATCTGTGTGGGGCTTGCGCCGATGAGCCCAAGAATAAAGAGGATGATCGCCAAGGCGACCCAATACCAGGGGTCAGCCCACGCCTGAACCAGTTCCAGGAACCGCACCGCGACGCGCGCGATCCAGTCATTCATGAGCGTGGCTCCTCCTCCTGGCTCGCCTGTCCATGGGTGCGATCATCTTGCATGTGCGTGTCGTTGTTTCTTGCATATCTCTCGCATTTTTGCTAATGCTACACAATATGTTACAGAATTGTGTAGAAATATGTCAAGAAACATGCAAGAGGACGTGCCGCTCACACCGTCGTGTCGCGGACAAGATTTGGCGGGGCGCCACGCCCCGATTATGGCGCAGCGCCCCATGCGCAAAAACTGGTATTCACCAGTGTTCACGCATAGTTACGACGCCATGACTTCCCTGGACGTCCAGTCATGGCGAGGGCCGCCCTCTGGGCCTGTGACTCCGCTGTACACTCCGCCACAGGACCATTCACCCAGCGCGTCTTCGTCAGGGTCTTCCGCATGGCCTACACACCCTGACAACCGCTCATCAGAATGTCCGGTTGTCAGGGTGTTCCGCAGGGCTTCGCAGACTCAGCGAAAGGACACCCCGACGAAGACGCGCGTCGGGCGCGCCCACATCGCCCTGGGGGTCTCAGGTGGGCTCAGTCTGGCTTGGGCCAGCCTGTCCCTCGATCGTGTCTCGCTTTGGGAGCGAGAGAAAGAGTATGTGGTAGGCGGGCGCGCCCCCATCGGCCTTGGGGCCTCACGTGGGCTCCGTCTCGCTGGGGCTCACCTGTCCCTTGTTGAGGCGTGGCGGTGTG
Source organism: Nitrospirales bacterium (assembly GCA_029261255.1). Classification (GTDB taxonomy): domain Bacteria; phylum Nitrospirota; class Nitrospiria; order Nitrospirales; family UBA8639; genus Nitrospira_E. The sequence continues at coordinate 1,279 of JAJDBQ010000120.1, read as the reverse complement.
CCTGGAGCGGGTTGGGTTGTGCGGTTGGATGTGGCCTTTGAGAACGGCGAAGAGACGATGTGGCTATTCATGAGTCTCGATGTGATTGTGGGCATCCACGTCGTCTCTTCGCCGTTGAGCCGACCGCTCTTTTTTTGGTGGGGTGTCTTCTTTGTGGGGTGGGTGGTGACACGTGTGTGGAGCGCCTTTTGGCGGGGCTAGGATGAGGCAGGGAGAGGCGCACATGAGTGGCCAGGAGACGGACCCACGTCGGGGTCCTGATGGAGGAGACGATGAATAACCGTGAACGGTTTCAAGAGAAGCGGGATTTCGTGATTCTGTGGCTGCTGGAATTTCGCTATTCGACGAAGAAGATTCTCGCGCAGGCGTTGGGGCAAGAGGTCTCAGGGATGACGCGGTTTTTTCAGCGGCTCGAGCAGCTGGGCGTGATCGCCAAAACCAAGTCGCCATTTGTGTATGGCCACTTGGTGTATTTAGGAAGAGCGGGGAAGGATTATGCGGGACTGCTTTCTGAGAAAGCGGGGTCCTATCCGGTGACCAAAGGGTCGGTGCCGAGTGCCCTGAACGTGCATGGCCTGAGTGTGCAGCTCGCGGTGCTGCGCCGGTCGTCCCTGACGGTGCCGTTCGACTTCAAGAGCGAGTGGCATCTGGAGCTCGAGACCGGCTCACGTCCTGATGCGCTCGTGACCACAGGGACGACACAGACCGCCCTCGAAATCGAGCTGGCGCAGAAGACGCAGCCACGGATTTTTCTCGCGTTCCTCACGCACGTGCAGAACATGCGTGGGGGCCACTATGATCGCGTGGAATATATCTTCTCGAATCGTGCCTTGTGTGCCTCGTATGACAAGCTGTTTCTTGAGCCGTCGTGGCCGATGTATACCCGGAGTAAGAAGGGCTATGTCACGCGCGTGATGGAGGCGGGAGAGGCGATCTCGGCCAAGGCTGATGATCCACTGATTCGGGAACGCTTCACCTTTACGCATGAGGAGTTGTACTTATGACGGTGTCGTCGAGTTGGGATCTGGTTCATGAATATTTGAAGCCCATTGCCCATCTGTTTGAGATGGAGGGCGTGAGTGAGATTATGGTGAATGGCGCGGACACGGTTTTTATTGAACGACGGGGCGAGAAAGAGCGGGTGGATGCGGTCTTTCCCAGTGAAGCGTCGTTGGCCACAACCATCCAACAAATTGCGAATGCCACGGGTCAGTCGAATGACAAGCATAATCACCCGGTGGTGGATGCGCGATTGGAGGATGGATCACGCGTGTGTGGG
>JAJDBQ010000119.1 GCA_029261255.1 Nitrospirales bacterium | reverse complement strand
CAAATCGCCAATCGTGCGGGGTTATTGACACGACTTCGTCTGGTTGAACAGGAAGTGCAGGGATTGAACGGGTTAGAAGCGCGACTGACTTTTGCGAAACAACATTTTTCAGCAGAAACAGATCACTCTCAATAAGAAAATTCCTACAGCCCTCGGCCTCTATCCAAACCGAATTCCTCGGTAACCTCACCACCGATCGTGAAAGTCGGCCTATGTTTCATCGGCACCACGATCCCTTTCCTTCTGACGCGAAGGGGTTTCCTCTTTTTTCTTCGAAGCAGCTTTCTCCTCTAATTCAGCGTTTTTACGTTTTTTCATTTTTTGGGCACCCATGATGATTCGTTTATCCGCCTCACTCAATCCAGTGCTACTCTCATCCTCTGCGCTACACCCACTACTAGCCAATACGCTTCCGGCAAAAAACAAGACGGTAATAATTACTGAAATAGCCCTAAAATGAAGGTGTACCATAAGTCCTCCTGGAAAAAGTTAAATCTTTGTTCCTCCATGTTGCTGGGTGTAGGATAGATTGCTTCCAAGGAATTTTTCTGGCCACGGATGCCTCAGCATAACGGGTCGTGCATGGATTTTTCATTTCTTGGGATTCAAGAGCTCCACACCGCAAGAAAACACCATGGAAAAATAGATATATCCTTGCGGAATGTGCATATCGAGACCTTCTCCAATTAACATCACACCAATGAGCTAAAAAAGCTCAGTGCCAAAATTTTCATCGTCGGATGTCTTGCTCGTTGTAGGCACTGATGCCCTTGGCCAACAATAGCAGTATTATGACCGCAAATACGACGGCAAGAGCCATGATAACAAGGCGATTAGCCATCCCAATAACGACAATGACCAAATCGAGGGAAACCACAATATCTATAAGGCCTATTTGAATCACACCGCCGGCAAAGGACACAGCTGCACAAAAGGAGCTCTGAGTTCCTTCGCCTTCAAATTTATTATGAACTTCTAAGCTGCTTTTCAATAATCCTCCAGCTATTACTATAAGATCTCGACCAGACAACTCTTGTCTAAAGAAAGTCAATAATGGTGCGGTCAAATGCGTCAGGCACGAGAGAGAAAAGAGGAGAAGCAAGCGTGTCCCCATGGTCACGAGAAGGCCAATGAGACGGGCGCGCTCTTATTGATGAGCAGGAAGATTACTCGCAAGAATAGAAATAGAGAGAATATTGTCGATACCTAGGACGACTTCTCGTGCGGGAAGGGTCCGTCAAGTAATCCATGCTTGTGAGTCTATCATCCAACCCATTCGATCCTCTCAAGAATATCGGAATTCTGAAAGTGAAACAGCATTTGGAAAATATTAGTAGATTGAATACTCTAAAAACCAAAGTCACATGTAGGTAAAGGAGATGCTATGGAAACCAAACTATTAGAACAACTTCCCATTCAATCGCTGAATTGGCTCATGTCCGAAGGTGCTTTAATCCTGATTATTCTTGTCGCCATGTATGGTGGATTTTTTGTACTCAAACGACTACTCAGACGACTGCAAACCTTCATTGAAGGAAATTTTCCTGATCAAGGGCAGATGCAACGAGCCAATACTCTCACCAATGTACTCGGCGATCTCGTGTGGGTGTTGATTGCCATAGTCGGAATTATGACCATCATGTCTCAACTCGGCATCAATTTGGGGCCACTCTTAGTGGCCGCGGGAGTTGGAGGGATTGCGATTGGATTTGGGGCTCAAAGTTTGGTGAAAGACGTCATTTCTGGGTTTTTCATTCTGTTAGAAGATCAAATTCGTGTGGGAGATGTCGTAGCGATCGCTGGGGTTAATGGACTCGTTGAAGATGTGGGATTACGAACGATTTCCCTCCGAGACCTTTCCGGCAACGTGCATGTTGTTCCTAATGGCACTATCAACACCGTGACCAACATGACCAAAGATTATTCTCGCTATGTTTTCAATATCGGAGTGGCCTATCGTGAGGACGTTGACGAAGTCATGAAGCTCGTGAAAGAAATTGCCAGCACACTTCAAGAGGATCCAGTGTTTGGTCCAGACATTTTGGAACCTTTAGAAATGTTGGGCGTCGATCAATTTGCTGATTCTGCTGTGATGATTAAATGTCGGATTACGACAAAACCAATCCGGCAGTGGGCGGTCGGGCGGGAAATGAACCGACGCATTAAGAAGACGTTTGATGCCAGAGGCATTGAAATTCCCTTTCCGCATCGAACCCTCTATTGGGGGACCGATCAACAGCCTGTTTCTCATATAAAACCAACATTGGAACCTTCACATTTGTAATCCTAAAAGCAAGATCAACTCCGCAAAGAAACGCGACTACGCAGATAGTCATATCCTCCCCCTCCTTAACCCTTAAAGGGCGACTGGGGCATTAGCCGCATTGAGAAACGAATAGACTAATATGGTCGCCCTTTATGACTTGAAGTGCTATAACCCCCAGTAAGAAAGGCTCTAGGAGTCGACAAGCTGAATGCCATGCCAATAACTCAGTCAATCATACTTTGGCGTTTCACATCCCTCAATCCATGCCTTCATACGAACTCTTCACAGATAATGAACTGATTGATGCTATCAATCAGGGCAACATTAATGCCTTCGAATTTTTATATGATCGTTACACGAGCAAGGTTCTCAAGCGTTGTTACTTTATCTGTTTAAATTTAGAAACGGCCCGCGATTTAAATCAGGAAATCTGGGTTAAAGTTTTTTTACATCTCCATACGTTTAAAAAAGAAGCGGCCTTCTCCTCCTGGCTGTATCGCCTCACCACCAATCATTGTCTCAATTACATCAAATCAAAAGCACATACGGGACAATGGTCCGGGGAAATACCATTGAATGAACCAAGGCAGAAGAGTCCCGCTGCCTCCATAGAAGTTCATCTTCTTCTTCAAAAACTGTCTCTAGAAGACCGTACCATCTTGGCAATGAAGTTTTTGGGAGAATATTCTTATGAAGAAATATCTGCCATTTGCAAAATTGGCGTCAGTGCCGCAAAAATGCGAGTATCACGATTGATCACCAAACTCCGAGAGGAAGTTGGCCCATGAATGACGATGAACAACAAACGTTTGAGTATGTCCTGGATAGTCTTGATATTCCAGAGCCTGACCAAACCACGAAGAACAAAATCATGAAGGCCGTGTATTTCCTCAACGTGGCGAAAGAAGTCGGAGCATTTCACGCATCAATTCCAAGAACCTTATTCGACGATTCAAACGAGGAGTGAGAGGAAAAAATATGTCTGGGACGCAAAACGAGCTCTGGGAATGGGGAAAGGTTGTTCTAATATTCCTTCAAAGCATATTTGAGAAAATTGGTGGATATCTACCAAATGTACTTGGTGCGATCCTGGTCCTCACTGTCGGTTGGCTTGGTGCCAAAATCCTAAGAGGAGTAACAGTTAGAATTTTACGTGTCTGCGGGATTGTCGAATTAAGTAAAAAAATAAAATTCCATGACATGTTAACAAAGATTGGCGTCACCAAGACTCTAGACCAAATTATTGGGAGCTTGGTGTATTTCATGGTCCTTTTCATTTTTCTTATTTCGGCTTCTGAAATCTTAGGCTTCAAACTAGTCTTAGACACATTGAATAAGTTTATTGCCTACCTTCCACATGTCCTTGGAGCTTTTTTAATTTTAATTATTGCATTATATCTTGCCAAAGTTATTAAAGATGGGCTCGCTTCAGCTTCAACATCATTGAACATTGCCTATGCGGGTGCGTTAAGTTCAGTGTTGGAGATTTTGATCGTAGGATTTGGCATCGTCATGGCCTTGACCGAACTCGGCTTGGACATGACCATCTTCACCGCCAATATTACGATAATCATTGCCGGCATTGTATTGGCTTTAGCCTTATCTATTGGCTTGGGAAGTCGATCCATTATGTCGAATGTCCTTGCCCGATATTATACTGCCCAACTCTTCCATGTTGGAGATTTGGTCTCTCTAGGTGGCGAAAAAGGGACCATTATCAAAGTGACCCCCGTTTCCATTCTCATCCAAACAGAGGATGGAGAACAGCGCTACATACCCAACGAACGAATCATTAAAGAAGGATCAACAAGGCGAACAATCGCAAAATCTTGAAATGACTTCTATCCATATCTATCCAAACTCCTACGACACCAACCTTTGTCCTTGAGTTCGGATAGCCTGATAATTTATACCTTCCCGTTCCCATTCATTTGAGAAGAACAGACTGACGTCACGGGCTTCCCGATCCTCTGCCTATCCCCAGATTATCTTGGGACCTCTCGAATCAGAATAGCAAATCATCAAATACCAAAGCCCCTGTCAGAAAGAATCTCGCTCACTAAAAGGAATATGTGACGAATTCTTCCTCGCCGATGTCTAAATAAATGAACACCGTAAAAATTTCTTTTAATAAACTGAAAGCAAAAGGGGCTCTAGACAGATTCAGCGAGTTCATGACCCAAAGTATTTTCTCAACTCGATATAACCTGGGATAGGGTGGCTTAAGTCGATAGCGTGCGGACGGCAACCATCCTTACCTTATTTCAATGGAGGCGACAATGGATATAAGTAAACTTGTAGATTCATTGCAGGGAACGTTAGGCGAAACACTTCCCACCGTGCTGGGCGCATTGGCTATTCTCATTGGGGGATGGTTAATTGCGGTCGTTATTCGTGGGGGCATTCGGAAATCTCTTGGTTTTTTAAGAGTGAATGATCGTCTGAAAACGAGCACTGGGACCATCATGGATCTCGAGACTGGTGTAGCCGCATCACTGTACTATCTCATTCTCCTTCTGGTCCTCATGGCCTTTTTCAATGCCCTCAAACTTGAGACTGTGGCCGGCCCGCTTCATGGACTGGTCGGACAGGTCTTTGAGTTTGCACCCAAACTGGTGGCAGGAGGGGTGTTGTTGCTCGTGGCATGGGTGTTGGCCACGATCGTGCGAACGTTGGTGACTAAGGCGTTTGGCGCGACAACGCTCGATGAAAAGCTGAGTATGGGTGCGGGGATGACCCCGATGAGTGATACGCTAGGCAATGTTTTGTACTGGTTGATTTTCCTGTTATTCCTGCCAGCAGTGTTAGGAGCCTTACAACTCAAGGGTCTCTTAGATCCCGTGCAAGGCATGGTGAACGAGATGTTGGCCATGCTTCCCAACATCGTGGCGGCGGCCATTATTGGGTGTGTGGGTTGGTGGATGGCCAAGATCGTGCGAGATTTGGTCAGTAACCTCTTAGCGGCGTCGGGAATTGACCGTCTTGGTGAGAATGCTGGATTCCGTGGAACCATGAGTGTTTCTCACCTCGTGGCACTGGTCCTTTATATTCTTATCCTGGTACCTGCCATCGTTGCGGCGCTCCAGGCTTTAAACATTGCCGCATTAACTGAACCCGCCGTTGAAATGTTGAACATGATGATGGCGGCCATTCCCAATATTTTTGCTGCCGCCATTATCCTGGCCATTGCCTACTTTGTGGCCGGACTGGTCTCATCGTTGATCACCAACCTACTGGGAGGCATTGGGTTCAATGAGCTCCCAGAAAAATTAGGCATAGGACAGACCTTTACAAGTGAAACCACCCCCTCTCAACTTGTGGGGAAAGTGATCAGTTTTTTCATTTTGCTCTTTGCGGTCGTGGAAGCGTCTAATCGCCTTGGATTTCAGCAAGCCTCAAATCTTGTTGCCATGTTCATTCAGTTTGGCAGTCAAGTCCTGCTGGGCGGGGTGATTATTACCGTGGGATTTTGGCTCTCAAATCTGGCGCATACGGCAATGAGTCGAGCAGGATCGGCATCGGTAGCCAATATCGTGCGTTTCGCCATCTTGGGGCTGATCTTGGCAATGGGACTCCGGGCCATGGGGCTTGCCGATGATATTGTCAATCTGGCCTTCGGACTCACACTTGGAGCCATTGCGGTGGCCGTGGCACTGTCATTTGGTCTCGGGGGGCGTGAAGCCGCCGGGCGTCAAATGGAACATTGGCTCAGCAGATCACGCGGAGAACGATAGTCTCTCGACAACCTCCAGAAGTTCGACTTTCAAGAACTCTGGAGGTTGTCATCCGTGATGTGCGGTTCAATCGCCAACAAGTTAATACGGTGGTATGACCCATTTCCAAAGAGATGCTCATGCCGACGATATCCTTCAAATGGCGACACCATCATCACGACAGGATTCGGCCACGCGTATATTGATATGTGGCCGACACCCTCAGTTATGTCGCCTTTGAAGAATTGGTGAGTCTGAACACACTCCGACAGAACTGTTCTTTGCCCTATCGACGTTGTCCAGACAGCAAATAAACACTTCCCCTCTTGGTGAAAATTGGCGAAAGAACTATAATCACAGCCTCAAATCTTGCTGCCTATTTTTGGGGCATATCCCTTTCGTAGAATCTCTCCTCTATTCATGAGAATAATGAAGATGTGACGTTTTCTATATTGAGATTGTCTAAATGAAGTAGATGAAACTAGAAGCAGCCAAAAACATATTTGAGAAGAAAGAGAAAAGACGTGTAAACACCTGCTCTTCAAAAAATCGTTAATAATTAGTGCTAGTCATCACCGTCTGACCGATGCCGATGATAGGGCATAATTATTCCTGAAGCAGCCCACTCGATATGTCAGCAAGATGAGTAAGATCGCCACAACTAACGCCGGCCCTCGGTCGACTCGTTAAAATCGCAGCGCCCTTCATGAGCTGGCGTTGTTCCGTTTAATTGAAAGAGACAGCAATGGATCAGGGAGCAGATCCGAAGGCGAACAATCAGCAGACAAGCATCAAAGAAGCTCGCTCCCTCAAATGGAGACGATCATAGATAAATGGATACGTTGGCATGCTGAAAGACAATCCCACTAGGTTCAATCCTGCACCGATTCATACCAGGCCGCTTGAGTAAAAGAGGGACAAACGACAACATCTCAACTGCTGTCTATCACGTATCATCTTCACGTCACTCCATTTTTTCCTAAATATTTTTGGGGAGGTTATTTCCATGGATATATCAATTTGGACAAGAACTTTACAGGATTCATTTGAATCAAGTGTGACATTATTTATGACTTTTCTTCCCAAAAGCCTCGGGGCCTTAATGTTGTTAGGACTAGGAATCCTATTGGGGAAAATCGTTGAAGCTGGAGCCAGCCGCATCTTGAATATGATTGGCATTGATCGGTTACTCAGCGGCACGGGCATTCTGTCGTTTCTACAAAAAACCGGGAGCAAAAAAACGATATCTCAAATTGTCGGTCTCCTGGGATTTTGGCTGGTCTTTCTTCTCTTTCTGATTTCCGCCACCGAAGCCTTGAGTCTCCCCTTTTTGTCTGAAACCTTGTCAGCTCTCGTGCAATATCTTCCCAAAATTGGGATGGCCACTCTTATTTTGATTCTAGGCCTCATGGCCACCAACTTCGTGCGCGACATGATCTCCCTAGCTTGCGAGTCTTCTGGAATCCGACAAGGCGCGATAATCGCCCAAACGGTGTATATCGCCGCCACCCTCCTAGTCCTCGTCACCGCCATCAATGAATTGGGGATTGACACTTCCCTCTTAAACCAAATCATCGTGCTTGTCATTGCTGGTCTGATCGCTGGATCCGCTTTGTCCTTTGGCTTCGGTTCACGATCAGCCGTCAGAAATCTCATTGCCGCCCATTACATTCAACCCATTGTGCGGATTGGGGAAAAAATCCAGATTGGAAATTACTCTGGTACCGTGACCGCCGTAACACCTATGATCGTGGTTCTGGATACCGACCGGGGTCGAGTCGTGATTCCAGCTGCGCAATTCACCGAAGTCGCGAGTATCATCGATCCGGTGGAGGCCTAAGTCGATGACATTGCAACAAGAACTTCGAGAAAAATTTATAGAAGAACATCCTTTAGAGGCGGCCAGATATTTAGAAGAACTTCCTCCCCAAACAATGAGAGACATCCTTCAAACCATGGAGCCTGAACGGATTGCCCAAACCGTCGAGCACTTTTTACCTCATACCACGGCAAATATCCTCAAGCAGTATCCGGCTGAAACCAGCGCAACAGTTCTCAGCCGATTACCTCCAGGTTCTGCTCGAGCAATTCTCCGACAGCTAGATTCCTCCACACAGGAAACATTTCTCGGACATCTTGCCCCACAAACAGCGGCCTTCTTTCGCCGAACCCTTCGCTTAGCAGAACATACAGCCGGGAGCTTGGCCGACCCTCACGTTCTGACCCTTCCCCCAGACATCACGGCGAAAGAGGCCTTACGCCGCATCAGACAGGTTCCAAATCAAGTGATTTATTACTTGTATGTTCTCGATCATCAAAACAGGCTCAAAGGGGTCGTATTAATGAAAGAGCTTTTGGCCGCTGAGTCTACCAGTACGGTGTCTTCGGTCATGACGCTCGAGGTCCAAGTCATTCCCTCTTCGGCCATGGCCATGGACATTGTTGGGCATCATGCTTGGGCTCGATTCGACAGTCTCCCGGTTATTGACCAAGACAGGACATTCATTGGCGCACTTCGCCACCGAACTCTGCGGTTGTTTCTCCAGTCAAAATCCAGCGAATACCAGCCGGCCTTTCTCTCAGATGCTCTCCTGCAATTATGGGAAGCTTATTCATTGTCTGGCATGGTTCTGATGACAACCATGGGAGATGTCTTGAGCGCTGCGAAGCCTCCCGTACCCAAACGGGAAGAACAGGAAACTTCATGACGACCATCGCAGATTCAGAATCCATGCATCAGGTGTTCATTGCCAAATTTCCCCATGAAGCCGCTCAGGTGTTTGAGTCGTATTCTTCACAAGAAATCATCGACACTCTTCATAGTCTCCCCGACAATGAGGTGGCGAAGATCATTTCGGCCATGTCTCCTACCTTGGCCGCGGAGATCATTGGAAAGTTACCTGAACCGTTACTGTTGAATTGCTTTTCACACCTACAATCCACGGTAGCGGCCTCTCTTCTCCAACGGTTATCCAAGCAAAAACGTGAAAATATCCTGGCCTCCTTACCCCTCCAGCTCTCTGCCGACATTTCTCCGTTCATGGAGTATTCAGAAGATTCGGTCGGCATGCTCATGGACGTGAAATATTTTTCTCTCTCAGAAGATTTGACCGTCGAGGAAGCGATCAAACAGGTCCGCAGCCATGCTCCCCGTCACCTCAATGAGATCTATATTATTGATCGAGGCCAAATTCTCGTAGGGCTACTCCCTCTCAGGGATCTGTTTTTAGCTCCTTCGGAACAAACACTTGCTGTTTTAATGAAGCGTGAATTGCCCACCATCCATCCTCTCGAAAATCAGGAGCAGGTCGTGGAAATTTGTCATGAATGGAAAGTGCTCACTATACCTGTGACAGATTTGGACGGACGATTACTGGGCATTATTCGCAACCAAGACATTATTCAAGTAGAAAAGGAAGAGGCGACTATCAGCATGCAAACCATGGTGGGAGCGAGCAAAGACGAACGCGCGCTTTCATCACCGTGGTTTGCCATCCGCAAGCGTTTACCCTGGCTGCAAATCAACCTGCTCACGGCTTTTTTGGCGGCATCTGTCGTAGGAATGTTTGAAGACACCATTGCCAAATTTACCGCCTTGGCCGTGCTGCTCCCAGTTGTGGCCGGCCAATCTGGTAACACTGGAGCCCAAGCACTTGCAGTAGTCTGCCGAGGATTAGCCTTGAAAGATATTCGTCCCTCTCAGTGGCTCCCAGTGGCTTTAAAAGAATCGTACGTGGCTTTGGGGAATGGCGTGGCCGTAGCAGCCACAACTGGTGCAGCGGTGTTTGTCTGGAGCGGATCATGGGGCTTGACCGCGGTCATCGGAGGCTCCATGGTGATTTCCATGCTCATGGCCGGGTTTTCTGGAGCCATCATTCCCATGATCCTCCGATCCCTCAATCAGGACCCTGCGCAATCTTCTTCAATCATACTCACCACAGTGACTGATGTTGCAGGATTTTTTAGTTTTCTAGGACTGGCAACGATCTTTTCCCGATTCTTGGAATAAATTTTTTAAGGTATCCACCACAAATTCACAATTTTTCTCTCAGCAAGAACATAACTTCATGACGCAATCACTCTTGATATGGATCGGCATTTTCTCATGCTTGGCAGGATCCGCACTTTGCTCAGGCTTGACACTTGGGTTCTTTAGCCTCGGACGGGTTCGCTTACAGCTTCTCGCTCAACAAGGGGATGTTTTTGCCAACAAAGTATTACAAATCCGCCAAGATTCCAATTTCCTTCTCGCAACTCTTCTCTGGAGCAACGTGGCGGTCAATGTGTTGTTGACGCTTCTTTCGGAGAAACAACTCGTCGGCCTTTGGGCGTTCTTCTTCTCTTTATTTGGCATTACCCTCTTTGGAGAGATTCTTCCTCAGGCCTATTTTTCGAGAAATGCACTGAAAATGGGAGCCAAATTTTCCCCGATCGTGTATTTTTTACAATTCATGTTTTATCCCGTAGCCAAACCATCGGCGCTCCTTCTTGATCGACTAGTCGGCAAAGAAGGGATTACATGGTTTAAAGAACATGAGCTGGAAACGCTCATTCAAATTCATGCCGATGCCCCTGAATCGGATATCAGCGGAGTCGAAGGACATGGCGCTTCAAATTTTTTAAATCTTGACGATATCCCGGCAATTGAAGAAGGTTCGCCGCTCCATCCAAAAAGCATCATTCAGCTCCCGTTCGATGGGAAAAAAGTTCAATTCCCAGTCATAATCCCCTTGGTCACTGATAAATTCGTCCAACAGATTCATACATCACATGAAAAATGGGTGGTCATTACAGATCAACATCATCATCCTCGAATGGTCCTAGACGCAGATGGTTTTTTGCGAGAACTATTGGTGGATCATACCTATAAACCTCGTCGGCATTGTCATCGGCCCATCATCCTTCATCACTCAAACATACCCCTTGGAGAGCTCCTCACTCAATTTAAAGTCAACCCCGAGCATGTTGAGGATGACGTCATTGACCATGACTTGGTGCTGATTTGGACCACCGAGCATAAACGCATCATCACTGGCGCAGATATTTTAGGTCGGTTATTACGTGGCATTGCCAAACGTAAACCATTGGTCAATTTTTATTAATTGATAGATTGGGGGTAGCAATGATGTTCATTCACAAATGCAAGGAGGGTGTTTGTCATAATGAATAAACCAATAATTGGATGGAGGGAGTGGGTCGCTCTCCCTGAATTGGGAGTCGAAGGCATAAAAGCCAAAATTGACACCGGAGCACGAACCTCGGCTCTCCATGCTTTTGACATTGAAGTCACTCAAAAGAGGGGGCAGGATTGGGCGAGGTTTACGATTCAACCACATCAAAAAAGTGACCTCGACCAACAAACATGTACCTGTCCCGTCCGAGATATTCGAATTATCACCAATTCCGGTGGATCACGAGAACGTCGCATCGTCATTGAAACCCAACTCACGGTGGGGTCCCTATCATGGCCCATTGAATTAACCTTGACCAATCGCGACCAAATGGGGTTTCGCATGTTGCTTGGACGAGCCGCCCTTAAAGACCGACTTCTCGTGGATCCTGGGCGTTCGTTTTGTTTAACAGACTCAGATTCCTAAAAATTCAAAGCACTCGCTGAATATTTTTTTGATATTGAAGGAGAAATCACCTATGAAAATCGCGATGATGGCCCGTAACCCAAAGTTGTATTCGCATCAACGATTAGTGGAAGCGGCAGAGGCCGCTGGGCATGAAATTGATATTATCAACACCACACAGGTGTACGTGAACATCACGTCTCATAAACCTGAACTTCGTTATAAAGGAATCTCCCTGGAAGGCTATAATGCAGTCATTCCAAGGATTGGAGCCTCCATCACTTTTTACGGGTTGGCTGTCTTACGACAGTTTGAAATGATGGGAGTCTGGCCTTTGAATGAATCGGTGGCTATTGGTCGATCACGGGATAAGCTGCGTGCCTTACAACTATTGGCGCGGAAAGGGATTGGACTGCCGGTCACGGCCTTCGCTCATTCTGATGACTTTGCCGATGAGGTTATTGAGATTGCTGGAGGCGCACCCGTCGTGATCAAACTCCTCGAAGGCACGCAAGGCATTGGTGTCGTGCTGGGCGAAACACATAACTCTGCTAAATCCGTCATTGAAGCCTTCCGAGGCGTCAAGGTGAATATTATGGTTCAAGAATTCATCAAAGAAGCAGGAGGCTCCGACATCCGCTGCTTGGTCATTGGTGATAAGGTTATCGCTGCCATGAAACGACAGGGCGCAAAGGGAGACTTCCGATCCAACCTTCATCGAGGTGGCAATGCTGAGGTGATCAAAATCGCACCCGAAGAACGATCCACCGCGACTCGAGCCGCGAGTATTATGGGCCTCAATGTGTGCGGAGTGGACCTGCTTCGCTCAAAACATGGTCCCGTCGTCATGGAGATCAATTCGTCCCCGGGGTTAGAAGGCATCGAAAAAGCAACAGGAATAGACGTCGCCAAAGCGATCATCAAATTTATGGAAAAGAATATGAAACCCAATAAAACAAAGACTCGCGGCCGTGGCTAGAACATCGCGTCCCGCCTTTGAGATTGGCGGCGCGACCATTCAGCCAGGGACTCGGCAAACCGTGAACTTACACATGAGTTTACTGTCGGACCATACCCCGATGGATATGCCTATCCACGTCATACATGGCACACGTGATGGACCTCGTTTGTTCATCAGTGCCGCCATTCACGGAGATGAACTCAATGGCGTCGAAGTCATTCGCCGAATATTGAAAACCCCGCGCGTCAATAAAATTCGAGGGACGCTCATTGCTGTTCCCATCGTCAACGGCTTTGGATTCTTGGCGCATACACGATATCTCCCTGATCGCCGAGACTTGAATCGAAGCTTTCCGGGGAATGAAAAAGGATCTCTTACCTCCCAATTGGCCTACCTGTTTATGAAAGAAGTGGTCTTACGATGCACCCATGGCATTGATTTGCATACCGGAGCAATTCATCGAAGCAATCTTCCTCAAATCAGGGCAGATCTGACGGATCCAATGATGGAGCAATTGGCGAAATCTTTTTCCGCCCCGCTCGTTCTCCATTCCGACCTCCGGGATGGTTCTTTGCGGCGGGCAGCCACGGACAAAAAAATTCCCACCATGTTGTATGAAGCCGGCGAGGCTTTACGTTTTGATGAACTGGCTATTCGCCTCGGTGTGAGAGGAATCATTCGGGTGATGCAGACGCTAGGCATGTTTGGAAAACCACCCAGTCCCGTAAAAAATACCAGTGTGGTTTCCCGATCTTCCTACTGGCTTAGAGCACCAACAGGAGGGATTTTTCAGTCGTTGTTGCCTTTAGGCGCCAAAGTCAAAACAGGAGATCAGATGGGCATGGTCACCGACCCTATGGGCACAGCCGAGATGCCGGTCGAAGCAGTGGAACCAGGAATCCTCATCGGCCTGACGAGCTTACCTGTCGTCAATCAAGGCGACGCCCTATTC
>JAJDBQ010000118.1 GCA_029261255.1 Nitrospirales bacterium | reverse complement strand
ATGGGAAATTTCATGCGGCAGATACCCTCGGTGGTGGTTGCCGTGTTTATTGTGTCGTTGATTGAGTCGCTGTTTGTGCTGCCTGCCCACTTAACTGGAAAACAAGAGACCTCGGGAATCTGGCATACCCTGAGTAAACCTCGGGTATGGTTTAGCAAACACATGTATCGATTTATCAATCAGACCTACCAACCAACGCTACGAATGTTGATCACCCATCGTTATCTCACCGTCGCCGTGGGAGTGGCGATGTTGATCCTCTCTGTTGGTGTCGTCGCTGGAGGGCATATCCCATTTAGTTTTATGCCAAGTATTGATTCAGAGATTGTGACGGCTCAAGCCACCCTTCCCTATGGCGTACCCATAGAAACCACGCGTGAAGTATTGCAGCGGTTGCATGAAACAGCGCAAGCAACAATAGAAGATCATGGAGGTGATACGATTGTACGTGGGATCTATGCACAGATTGGTTCGGCCATGCCAAATTTTGGTCCGAATCAGTCGTCATCTGGACCTTCAGGGGGGCATCTGGTGGGGATGCAAATCTTTTTGGTGCCTTCGGATCAACGAGATATCAGTGGGGTGGGGTTTTCAAAAGCCTGGCGTGAGACAATTGGTGTGATTCCAGGACTCGAATCATTGGCATTTAAAGCCGAAACCGGTCCAAGTGGTGGGGCAGCCATTGATATTCAACTCACGCATCGATCCCGCACAACCTTAGAAGCCGCGGCGGTAGAGCTTGCGAAAACCTTCTCTCATTACCAAGGTGTAACAGACATTGACGATGGAGTGTCGCGCGGCAAACCTCAGTTGAGCTTTCGGATTCGACCTGAGACCCAAAGCTTGGGGCTGAACGCGACAGGTCTTGCCCAACAAGTTCGAGGGGCATTTTATGGGGTCGAAGCCCTTCGTCAACAACGTGGTCGCGATGAAGTTAAAGTGATGGTGCGTTTACCGGAAGAGGCAAGACGGACATCGCATACGGTTGAAGAAATGATTCTCTTAACTGAACAAGGTGGAGAGATTGCATTGGCTGAAGCTGCTGAAATTGATTCAGGGTATGCATATACCCAGATCAAACGGCGCGATGGACGACGCATTGTGGCCGTGACCGCAGATGTCGATAAGCAAGTCACCAATGCGAATACAGTCATCAGTGAGGTCATGCAAAATGAGTTGCCCGCTTTGCAACAAAAGTACCCTGGTTTAGTGTATTCACTCGAAGGTGAACAAGCGTCTCAGCAAGAGTCGTTAGCGGCGCTGAAGATAGGGTTCTTGCTAGCGCTCCTGCTCATTTATGGTTTGCTCGCGATTCCATTCCGAAGTTATGTGCAACCCATTATTGTCATGTTCTGTATTCCGTTTGGCATCATCGGCGCGATAGCTGGTCATATATTGTTAGGCTACGGCCTCAGCATTATCAGTGCATTTGGTATCGTGGCTCTGGCAGGGGTGGTGGTCAATGATTCATTGGTGTTGATCGTGACCGCGAACCGGATTCGTGACACCGAGAGCGCCACGGTGATGGAAGCGGTCATTCAAGGAGCCATGAGACGTTTCCGACCGATTGTGCTCACTTCCCTGACGACGTTTTTCGGCCTCGCCCCGATGATTTTCGAAACATCGATGCAGGCACGGTTTATCATCCCGATGGCGATATCGTTGGGGTTTGGCATTCTATTCGGTACCGTGATCATTTTAACGATTGTTCCTGCCGTATACCTCATTCTTGAGGACCTCTCTCATCTCTTCAGCAGAAAGCCAGTTCTGGCCGATGCAGTATGAAGGCGACGTCGTCAATCAGAACGGCTCCTTTGACTTCACAAAAAGCAAATCAGATAAGCGGCTAGTGAAGGAGGCTTGAATGCTTCTGGATGAGGTAAAGTCAGCTATAAGGGACAGGCGGCTGATGAACAGCTAGTGCGCGAGAGTGTGACCTGCCCCCATTCTTTGGCCAGTTAGGATGTTAGGTTTTCCGGATAAATGCTCCCTCAAAAACAGCCGCGGGCACTTGGTAGCCAAGCGCACTGTGTGGCCGTTCGTCATTATACCGACGTCGCCAATCCTCGATCACGACCCTGGCCTCTGGCAAGCTCTGGAAGAGTTCGGCATCGAGACATTCACGGCGCAATGTGCCGTTGAAACTTTCGTTACTTCCGTTCTGCCAGGGTTTACCGGGTTCGATCCTACTCGGGATAATCTCCTGGTCGTTCAAAAAGGTTGTGAGGTGCTGGGCAATGAATTCGGGGCCGTTATCACTCCGGATATACCGTGGGCGGCTATAGCGAGCAATTAACCGCTGCAACACGGTGATGACCTGTCGATGGGTCAATGAACGGGCCACTTCAATCGCCAAACAAAATCGTGTGGCTTCATCTTTGACCGTCAGACACCGAAAGGGTTCGCCCTGGGCATAGGTATCGTGGACAAAATCCCAACTCCAGACATCATGTTGGGTCTTCGCTCTTGGCTGTACGGTGCATCCCGTGCGGAACTTTCTGCGGCGCTTCCGCCTCGGAAGGCCCAGTCCCTGTTGTTGCCACACTCGATGGATTCGTTTGAGATTCACCGGCCAGCCACGGCCTTGGAGAAAGCTTCCGGCTAACCGATACCCCCACTGCGGATAGCGTGTGACCACTCCGCGCAGAGCTTGGGCTAGTCGGGCATCCTGTCGCACTTTGCGCGACCGATAGTTCAGCCCCGAGCGTGGCGTCGAACAGAGCCACGCGGCTCGTCTTGTCCGAAGCCCACAGGCACAAGCCATCTTGGCCAGTTGCCGCCGTGCGTGTGGGCTTACCATTTTTTTGCCTGCAATTCCTTCATCACTTCCACTTCAAGGTCCCGTTCAGCCAGAACCTTTTTCAGCCGCATATTCTCCTGCCGCAGGTGCCGCAACTCGCGGACATCAGGCACCGCCATCTGCCCAAACTGCCGCTTCCACCGATAAATGGATTGTGCTGAGACTCCATGTTGTCGAGCCGCTTGCTCAATCGTGCTCGCTTCCGCATCTCGGAGGATGCGCACAATTTGTTCTTCCGTGAATCGCGTCTTCTTCATGTTGGTCCTCCTCAGGTTGAGGAAAACCTAACATAACGCTGGTCCAAAATTCGGGGAGCACTCCAAGTGAAAAAGCGCTTACAAGTGAAGCATGAGTGATAAGGCGTGTTTCAGAAAAATCCGCTCTAGAAATTGTAGGGATCGGGTGATGACGGGATGAGAAGATGGTCAGATGAGAGTGTTGCCCATAGCATTGAAAATTTAAAGGACTATCAATTACCTTCAACTGAAGGTCCGCAGCCTGGGCCAAGAGCGGACTAAGTTATTGAAGGAATTTTAGAAGAGTACTTGCCAGAATTATCATAGGTAATATTTTCACATACAAAAAAACAGGGTAAAATGCCCCCTATTCGCGTTCGTTTTCCCCATTCCGCAATTACGTTATCTCAATTTCATGTATTTTAACTATGACGTTTCCAGTTTTCTTTTTGCTATCCGTCTTTGCGTGTGCAGCCTGCATATCATCAAATGAATACACGCTATCAATGACACATTCCAGTTTTCCTTTATTCGCCAATTTGGTTACTTCTTCTAGACTGGCATCGCCGGAGAACCCTAACACTATTCTTTTACAGTTAAAAATTCTGGCAATATAATCTTGTGATTGCGCTGCGTTCGTTACGAAACGCCCTTCCTCAGTCAGAGATTTTTTAACGCTCTTGAAGTTTAAGTTTCCAATCGTGTCATAGATAATGTCGTATTTTTTTCCATTTTTGGTGAAATCTTCGGTGCGGTAATCAATAAGGTGGTCTGCGCCCAAACGGGCAACCAGATCAAAGTCATCTATTGAACAAACCCCTGTGCCAGTAGCACCGTAACATTTGGCAACTTGCACCGCTGCAGAGCCAACAGCCCCTGCCGCTGCCGCTGCATTGATTAAGACCTGTTCGTCTTTTTGATTCCAGCCTTATTTAAAAAATGACAGACGGTTGTTGCCCCAAACATGACTCCGGCTGCTTCTTCAAAAGAATAATTCACGGGCTTTAAGAGTACCGCTTTGTTTTCGGCTATGCAGACATATTCAGCGTATGTTCCGAATTGTGTGCCTCGACCGCCAAAAACATCATCGTCGACTTTAAAGTTTTTGACATCATCGCCAACGGCCTCTATCACGCCAGAAAAATACATCCCTAAAATATTGTTTTTTGAACCTTTGAATCCGCCTGTCAATCGCATTAACAAAGGACGCATTTCGCGAATAACCGTGTCCCCCGAATTTACAGGAGTCGCCACAATTTTCACTAATAATTCATCTGCTTTGGGCTTGGGTTTAGGCACTTCTACCAGCTCTAAAACCTCTGGGCCACCAGGACGTTTATATACATATGCTTTCATAAGAACCGATTATAGCGTATTTTTTCATGCATAAACCCCGTCCTATTTACACAATGACGATTGTCACATCATTGAATGTCTGCTTTGCGTTGATCAATTGAACTCACAGTCGAATAGCGACCCTCAATCCCTAGTCAGGAGCAGTTCTTAGATTGTCAGACTCAAAGGTCGCTAAGCGGCAAAAGCAGTCAAGTGATCAGGTAGCGATCAGCATTGATGTTTAGGGTTCTGTCGCAAATAGCGTTTTTGAAGGTTATGAAAGATTGAATCTCCCTATTTTGCAAACAGGAATTGCCAATTTTACTGGGATTTTCTAATCTAGGACGGAATAGTAATCCATAGGATTTTTCACCATTTCGCTATTTGCGACAGAACCAGTTTTCCCAATCAGGTTTGGTGAAAGAGATGTGGATAGTCGTTTTCTAGCTGTTCGTAGATTGACGGATCAAATCGAGCATGGAGCAGGGATCGGGCTTTCGACAGTTGAACCATGGTCATGTGTTGAACACCTTGAAGATTCGCCTCCTGAAAATTTATTCGAATGAAGGAGGCCTTCTCTATATTCGCACCCTCTAGATTGGCTTGTTTGAGATCCGATTGTGCAAGGTCTGTATTGCGCAGGTTGGCTCCAGCGAGATCAGCTTGAACCAGATTGGCCTCTCGAATGTTGCTCCCTTCCAGATTGGCACGCACTACCGTTGCACTCCGCAACGTGGCCAAGTGAAAGTTCACTTCAGTCAGATTCGCCCCTGTTAAGTCTGCCGAAGTTAAATCCGTTTTTGCCAGATTCGCTCTCGTGAGATTGGCTCCTACCAGAATAACTTTCAGGAGATCAGCATCACTCATATTGGCATTGTTCAGATCGGTTCTGGTCAGATTCGCTTCCATAAGACTTGATTCGGAAAGGTTCGCACCGGACAACCTCGCGTCTGAAAGATTGGCCGCATTAAAATTGACGTCCTGAAGGTTTGCACCAACCAAATTAATTCCAGGCAAGTTCATACCTGATAGATTTTCACTGCTCAAATCAATGCGGATCGAAGCGTGCGCCTGTCGCCATGCATTCCAGGTTTCAACACCCCCTTTGATTAATTTCAGTTGCTCCTTGTTGGCCATGAGACTCCTGTTATCAGACAGACGGTAGTGTCAGGTTAACTGCGTTTTGGCAGACTGGCTGGTGTGACTACCAACACGATTAGTTACCAACGACATCGTTTCCCTGCCGAAATTATTAGCCACGCCGTGTGGCTGTATCACCGCTTTTGTTTGAGCTTCCGCGAAGTGGAAGAACTGCTGGCTGAACGCGGTATTACGTTGACCTATGAAACCGTTCGGCAATGGTGTCAGAAGTTTAGACCGGAGTATGCCAAGAAATTGAAGAAGCGACAAGGTCGCTTGGCAGCGATCGTCGCCTTGAATAAATCCGCTCATCACTGACACCTCCGTTAGAAAGGTGCAGTATACCTTCTTGCTGAGTTTTCACACAGCCTCGGTCGGTAGCCGGCCAAAAAGCAGACGGGCATTTATACATCGACTGCCATTGCTTGCTATGGGCTGTGCCTATCCTGCAAGTTCTGCCGCTGTATCAGCAAAGACTCCCTGAAAGTCATTGGCTTCTCGCTCAGTTTGTCCACCATGTTTCAAAAAAGCCCAGATAATGGCTTTCGTTTTTTCCTCTTTGGCACGTTCAAAGAAGTGTCGTAGCTCGAGTGCTATCCCGGCAGCTTCATCTTGAATAGAAACCGCGATGATATCTTTATACATGCCGATATCGCGAAGTTCTAATTTTCCAGTGACCAAGAGGAGTTGGTTTAGAAATGCTTCTGCCTCCGCTTTGGGAATGAACTGCGTAATAATATTCAGCGCCTCAGCTTGTTGTGCCGTAAAGTCGTTGCCAACCAGTAGGGCTTGAAGCGCTTTCCCTTTGCCCATGCGACGGGCAAATTGGACTCCGCCTTGTCCTCCTGTAGGAATATTCACATTCAACTCAGGCTGCGCAAACGCCGCATTCTCGGTACCATATGCCAGATCACAGGCCATCACAAATTCATTGCCGCCACCGCGGGCAATGCCATCCACGAACGCAATGGACAGTTGCTTCATGGCTTTGATGTTTTTGATCATCTCAATAAATTCAATACATCCTGCTTGCCCTTCTTGCGTGCCATTAATGAGATTCAAATCCAGGTGAGCCGAGAAGAAATTTTCATTCGAGGATTTAAAAACAACAACTTTTGTATCACGATCACCTTTTAGGGAAAGCACGAATGCATTGACTTCGTTAATCAAGTCAATGGTCAAAATGTTAGCGGGTGGGTTATCAATAGTAACATTCGCGATTCCATCGTTAATTGTGATAGTCAGTTTTTTCATTGACTTTCTCCTAGTTTATTTCTTCATTCCTTACATTGTATCTGCCCAATTACGGTTTGCTATCACATAAATCTTAAAAACTAAATACGTCCGCTTTGGGTTGATCAATTGAACTCACAGCCATAAGCAGACATTCGACGCTTCTTATTTAGGGATTCCATGTTGGGATTTTTCCCGTTCCTTCGATTGGCGTATATGTGGGTTCACCAGAAGACTCGACAAGCGGACTAAATTCACCAGGCTTTCTTGCATAGAGTCCAACCATAAACTGCACTCTTGAGTTCTTTTTATCTAGCATGCAGTTCGTCATATCAATTCCATCTTGAGTGCGGCGATAGACAGACTCCGAATTATTTGGCCAGTGAACTTTGAAACCGCACATTAAACGTTCATCATCCACCAAAACCTCCATTAAACCCTTGTACTCAGGATCATATGGTATTGCTTGCTGACTTTTCTTTCCCCATATTTCTCTTGCAGTCCTATCTAGGGCAAAAATTGTTGAAATAAATAATTTGGCTTTCGTCATCGTTTCGTTCAATTGCTCCAAAGGGATGCTGTATGCACCATACGCTCCTGCGCCATTTCTTACCCTAAATTGCTTATCAGTTAAAACATAATCGGAATGACTGATAGCGTTCCTTAGCTTGCTATCGTAGAACTCGAAAATATCACCAAAAGAAATGCCTGCTTCCTCTGAGAGCATTTTTATAATCTTGATTTTCTTATGCGGATATACCCCTGAATGTTTGAACTGCCTTTTATCTTTGTTATTTAGGAACATGTCGTACGGATATGGGTTATAACCTTTGCCTAGACGGAAGCGAAGCAGATTTGTAATGACCTCATACGGAGCGTCCATTTCCACGATATGGCTATACATCAACAATCGCATTCTCCATATAGTGAAATCTTTATCTGGGAAAATCTCGTCTGAATAGTCAGATTGTAGAATTGTATTGAGATCTTCAAGGATGCCCCTTGATTCAAGATATGGATCCCAGCCCTTATCTTCCATTCCCACAATCCTGAGTAAAGATGCAAAGTATTGGATTATGTCATTACTTATCGGGTCATCCGGCAAGAAAAGAGGTCGGAGCAAATCAATGTAGCGCTGTCTAGTGTTTTTAACCTCGTTGTCAGTCATTCTTTAGAGCCTAAATTATTACCTTACTTGTCTTTTAATCCCTTTGACAGTTAGCGGCCGCTTTGAGTCGACAACCGACATGGCTGCCTTCGGCCGAAGGCGTTCGTAGGAAAGGCGTGCTATTCTACCTGCCTTAGATCCGCTGCAATTTCGACGGGACAGCCTTCGGGGCGACACACTCGCTCGTCACAAAGTCGGCAGATACGCCGCGCACTTTCTTCCCCCTCTGTGAATCCTTGAAGCACAACTTCTAAGATCGGGGCGAGTTCCTCTCGCTGTTTAGCTGTCAGGGATTTCAGGACCACAGTCGTCACCCTTGCCCGAGCCTCTAATACTTTATCCGCACGCTTTCGTCCTTTTGTCGTCAACCGAATAGCAACAGAACGCCCATCCTGACCACTTCGCTGTCTTTTGACGAGTTTTTCCGTTTCCAATGTATTAAGCAGTCGCACGGCACCAGAATGGGTCAGACTGAGTATACGACGAAGGACATCGATACTGTCATTGGGATGATTGCGGATCGTCACCAGAGCCGTTTCAGCGTTGAGGCTCCGACCGCCAAGTTCAGCGACTTCCTGCTCAATGCCAGCGGCAATGGTAGTTGCAAAGGCCCCTAAGAGGTTCGTGAGATAGGTGTCTGTAGGCATAGATTTAGAATATATGATTGAATCATAAAAGACTATAGACAACGGTCATGAACATGCCTAATATGTGACTGAGTCATGTAAGAAATATCTAGAAAGGAGTCGTCCCATGTTCAAAATAAACCACCGACATGTGGTGTTGCTGGGGGCAATGATGATTGGTGCACTCTTCGGTCCTGCCAAAGTCCTCTATGCCGAGGACAGCCAAGTTGAACAGAAACAAAAGGAAGAGATATTCGCGACAATAAACGACACAGAAAAAATGCGGTATCACAAACAGTTCAAAGCCGTTCTCGGAAAAAAGATGGCCTATATTGAGGTGGGAACAGGGGATCCTATTGTCTTCCTACATGGTAATCCGACATCAACTTATCTCTGGCGGAACGTGATGCCGCATCTGGAAAGGCGAGGCCGTCTGATTGCTGTCGACATGATTGGCATGGGTGATTCCGACAAGCTGGACAATACCAAAGACGGCAGTTACTCCTTGGCGGAAAACAGCACATATACGTTTGCGTTGTTGAAGGCACTCGGGGTGAACAAGAACGTGACCCTCGTGCTGCATGACTGGGGTTCTGGCGTGGGGTTCAACTGGGCGAATCAACACCGCGACGCGGTGAAGGCGATTGCGTTTATGGAGGCGATTGTTATGCCGTTTCCAACATGGGATGATTTCCCGAAAGAGCTGCACGGGCCGATCAGCACGTTGCGTTCACCTAAGGGCGAGAAAATGGTTCTCGAAGACAATTTCTTTATTGAGACCTTATTGCCCGGCACGATTCAACGCCCATTATCTAAAGTGGAACATGCTGAGTACCGCAGGCCATTTTTGAAAGCTGGTGAAGACCGCCGCCCAACGTTGGCTGGACCACGTCAATTGCCGATTGCTGGCGAACCCGCAGATACCGTTGCGCTTGTTGGAAGTTATGCGGACTACCTTTCACAATCAAAGGATGTTCCGAAACTATTTATCAATGCTGATCCGGGTGCGTTCCTGGTGGGGTATGCCCGTGACTTTGTGCGTACGTGGCCGAATCTCAAGGAAGTCACCGTTAAGGGGGCGCACTTCATTCAGGAAGATTCCCCGCATGCGATTGGTGAGGCCCTTTCAGCCTGGCTTCCAGAGTGAAACCAGCCGGAATGACGGTTGGATCAAAAGAGCTGCTTTGGGTCGGGAACCGACATGGCTGCCTTCGGTCCAGACTGTGTGGAAATTCTGTATAAATTTTGGATCTAAAACTTTAGCTTCTGAGGATCGCGTGTTTGCTACGATCTCTGCATAAGCAAGGGGTGAGGCGCCCTCTGAATTCAGGAAACTCTGAGTTTTTACATAGTCTGGGCCATTAGCGGACCTTGGATTAATTTCCGACTCGTTGATATTCAGCGCGCCCTGAAATCCTACACGCTCGCCTTTACCAAAATTTTTATACTACGCGGCTTCCTTAACAATCGGGATATTTTTCAGATGCTTTTCGATTGCTGTAATCACGCCACTCGCTAGCGCAAGATTTTTTTTCTCACTTCGCCATACATCATGAAAACGCTTCACTGTCTCGTACGCGACATCTAGTACTAGCTTTTCTGGTAAACGGGCCTTAGCCGCCAAGTGCCTCAACTCATCGGAACCAAACTGATCGAAACGTTTACTTTTACTCATTTTCAATGCCATTGTTTCATCAGCGAGATACGGAACGGTTGATACTAAATCATAGGCAGGCGCAATAGAAGCGATGCGTGGATCATTGTAGATGAGCGACCAATTCTTCAGATGCATATCTGCATTTCCGATGAGTGCATTGAATACTACCCGTCGAATAAACTCAGCGATATCACTCTCTTGCCCCTCGATACCAATAACTTCAGCAATGTTGCGCATGCTCGCTTTCTTATATTTATCTTGCGGGTACTGTTTAAAGATTTGCGCAAAGTCCTCGATATGGACTGGCGAGCCATCATCACGCCGATCAAAGCGTTTGATGGCAAAGGCTGTTTTCCCGTATTGTCCAATACCTTCCGGTACATTTTCGATCTCATCAACACCAATCAACTTGTTTTCAGGAACATCCATCCCAATTTGGCGCGCTAGCTCCATCATAGAAAATTCATTTTCTGGCACACCCTCGTGGGCGCTCCAAGGAAGCTTCACAATCCAAGAACCACCTGCACCATCCACAGGCACGGTTAAACCTCCCGTCGCCTGTTTAATGGCTGAAAATTTCAACTGAACCCCTGCCAATGAAAAGCGTAGTGCCCTTTCTCTCCCAGAATTCTCACTCTCCAGTGGCTTATTGACATGAGGAGGAAGTGCCTCCCCATCCGCTGGCCTAATAGACACCGCTCCAGGCAAATCTTGTCCGAGCACCCAAAGGAGAAAGAACTCCCGCTCAGGATTGACACCTGCTCGCTCAGCAAGATATTTGCGCATAGCCTCTTCAGGCAAGAGGTTAGAGAAAAATGGCATTAATTTTTTTTGATAAGGCCGAAACTCGGTCATGAGCTCACCAAGCGCATCCTTAAACCCAAGACTTAAGACCGGTCGATATTGATCTTCAATATAGCTCTCTGTGAAAGCAAACAATGAACGATCAGAGCCAACGTCAGTCAATGTGCCAATCACTTCATCATAGAGCAGAACATTAAGAGTGGAAACATTACTCATCATCCACCTCATCGAGACTATAAGCTGGTCGCGTTGCTAAACGAGGAAGCGCGCTATGAGCTGCAGCATTTCTAATCGCCCTTAAATGCTCTTCCGACTTTCTCATGGCGTCCTGCAAACCAGAGTTTTGATTGAGCGCTTTCTCTAAAGTCTTAGTCGAGCTTTCAATTTTTTCAAAAGCTTTGATATTGGGTTGAAGGTGCTCAATTTGGCTCGTTAGTCTACTAATTGCCTCCATCTCCTTGTGAAGATTCGCAGCGTCAGAAAGCCTCGAGATTTTAGCCATCACGTCATTAAACCTTGAGAGCTGTTCCTGAATTCTCCTTTGTTCTTCTGCGATGTCTGTGTTTACGCTGCTCCGCACAATTGATTTTACGGCAGGAATGGATTTTTTAGGCACAAGCTCTAACTCAAGATCAAGAACACGCGCAAGTGCGACCAAACTAGAGACTCGTAAGTCCACTCTTCCGCTCTCTATCTTTGAGATATGGCTTTGAGGCACGCCAGACTTGGCACTTAACTCTCTTTGACTAAGCCCTTTTCTCGCTCGAGCCTCTTTCAGGATTTTAAGTATCTGATCATTTAAATAGGACAAGAAATATGCCTTTATATATCATCATTAATAAAAGATATAATTTAATATATCAATGATACCTGCTTAGATCAATAAAGATATATATTATAGTGTATCAGATAAGTTACATGATCTACTTTAATAGATTGCATGGAGAAGCGAATGGCAGGCTTACCAACGAACATCTAGACCAGATTACCCTATAAAGGTTCTCTTTCGGCCAAGACTGTGTGAAAACTCCGTATAAAATTTGGATCTAAAAATTTAGCCTCTGAGGATCACCTCTATGCGATGATCTCTTATAGAAGCAAGGGGTAAGGCACCCCCCTGAATGCAGAAAATTCCGAGTTTTCACACAGCCTGGGCCAATAGCAGTCGACCAGGTATGTAATCATGATCTCGAAGTTAGAAATGTCTTAGCTGTCTAATTGCCCTATAAAAATAATCGATGCCGGTTTATGTGTGGCTGGATGTAGAGGCTCTAGTATCTCGTGGAGTTTGAAATTGTTCTGTATAAAAAGGAGTTTCCAAGATTCCAGTGTTCTGAAATACCATGGCGCGGGATCACTAAATTGATTGCTGAATCCTCTCCATGATCCTGCTCTCCAGCCATCTTCATACGTGCTCTCTCCACATGCCATGACCGGATGGATGGTTTGAATGATGTAGAATCCATTTCGGGTCAATAAGGTTGCTACTTGTTTAAATACGTGATTCACGCACTCATGCCCAAGAAGAGAAAAATTACAAACGGCAACATCAAATTTCTCTTTGAAGGTATGACTCGATATTTCTTCATAAGATATCGCTTTGAAATTTCCACCTCCTGCACTTTGTGCATATTCAATAAAGCCAGGTATCGCATCAATACCGAAAGAATGAATTCCAGCATTCACTAATTCCCTGACTAACCAGCCCTCTCCACATCCAATATCAAGAACGGTTTTAGGTGTTTTGGAAGAAATTGCGTTGATTATTGCTTGATTGGTGAAGAGTAATCTGTCCTCAATTTCACCTTCTCGAACAGCCGCGACCCAAGGCTGAACATTCTTCTTCCAGGACTTGATGATGTGTTGATCAGTGTATTGTTTCATATCTTTTAGCCAATCGCATTTCCGCTTTGAGTCGTAAGAGAGCATTCAACCCCTTCACCCGATCCTTCACAGGGACGTTTCCATTCGCACTCATAGGAAAGGGTTTCATTTTTTCGGGTGGATTTGCTTGGAGTCATAGCGAGAGCAATTCCGGATCCTAAATGTTGGAGTTCACCCAGTTGCCCAAGCCTTGGAAAGGATAAGAAGGTCAGATAGTTCTTCTTTATATGGGGTCTATTTTCTGAACATACTGATACGATGTTTTGTGAAATCCTATACGTTCATAAAATGACTGCGTTTGCACTCGTACGAGGGAGGTGGTGATTTCTAGGGTTTGACATTTTTCGGTCATTGCTCTCTCTTTTGCGAAGTCTATGAGCGCCGTTCCGATCCCTCGGTTTCGTACTTCTTCATCGACCACGATGGCCGTTATGCGACATCGTTTTTCTGCTGAGGGGAAATAGTCGAAATAGATAAGGGACATAAGGGCTATCACCTCTCTGTCTTGGATACCCACATAGACCTCATCCGTCCCGCAATGAGATGGTGTCATCCGTGCTTCGATGGTTGATGCCCCAGTGTTGTATCCCAATTGAAGCAGTAAGGTCTGTATGCGAGCCGTATCATGATCATGAGCCAGGCGTATTTCAGATAAGATCATGCTCTCTTTGTCCCCTTACGTTTCCTGGGCAATGGCGAGTTCACTGAATGATAGGTTTGTTCGCGAGGCTTGATCAGAGATCTTTATCTGACCACACGGCGTATTCGTTCCCATTGGGGTCGGTGAAATGAAAACGACGGCCACCTGGGAAGGAAAAGATGGGTTTGATAATTGACCCACCCGCCGTTTCTATCTTTGATTGTGTATCTTCTAGCGTCTGACTATAGAACACGATAAGTGCACTACCATGATGGGTAGAGACGGTTAATTCGGATTTGAAAAACCCTCCATTGAGTCCCGCATTGGAAAAGGCGGTATATTCAGGGCCGTAATCGACAAACGCCCAAGCAAAGATTTTGGTGAAAAATGCCTTCGTGGCCGCGATATCCTTCGCGGGAAATTCCACGTAATTGATCTTTTGATGTGCAGCCATGCCTTCATTCCTTTATTGCGTAAAACGGCTTAACGGCTGATCTACAGAACTAGGGGAGTGGACCGAATGGTTACGCTTCTTCCGGCGAACCTTCTTCATTTAGGGGAACCCCATCAGGGATCATGAATGTATTAGGTCTTCTTTTTACCGATGAATTGTATGACCGATGCTATACCAGTATGGTATTTGCCCTCGGAAACTTCTCGCTCGAGTTCTCGCAAAAGAATCGGTTCAAAGTTCGGAAACTCACGTTCGATCTTATCACGTGTCATTAACATATCAGGATCCTTTGGACCCCCAGTATCACGAGCAAGCTGGTCTTCCGTGTATGCTTCAAGAAGGATGATACCGCCAATCCTCAAGCATCGTTCCACTAACGGGTACAGTCTTCGTCTCATTGCGCTCGGTAGATGCGCGGAAATCGACACAACTGATCCGTAGCAATTCTCTCCTGGTTCAAAAACTCCAAGGTCAGCGACTTCTGTTTGGATTTTTACAGCTTTTGACTGTGCTAACGCGAGAGCTTTCGCAAGCCCTACTTCTGATCCGTCAACCCCGTGTACGTTCAATCCTAGTGAGGCAAGAAAAACTGCGTTTCGCCCCTCGCCCTCTCCTAGTGAAAGGACAGGACCACTAAGCATGCCTGTATGTTTGGCAAGAAATGCATTCGGCTCCGTTCCATATACATATTCGTCTCCAGCATAGCGTTCATTCCACATTTATCATCCAAGAGTTCACAAGGCAGACTTTGTCGGTTCAGTCGAACTAGAAACATTTCATATAGATTGAATGTGATCGATTAGAGTAACAGTTTATAGATGGAAGGATAATAACGAAAACAGTCATTCGGGACTCTTCGTAATTAAAAGTACAATTGTCCGCTTTGGGTTGCGGGTTTGTTGTTTTATCATCACACTCCATTTCTCGTAGGTAGAATAAAGTGTTGCGTTGATCAATTGAACCCGCAGTCAAAAGCAGGCGTCAACGATTACGCCCACAGGCTGCTATGAAGCATAGCAGAATGCGGTCGAGTGGAACGCTTCTTGAGGTGGCGGGTCACGTGTAGTTAATGATTTCGCTTGATATATACAGATCGGTCTTGGCGATGGCCTTCTCACGCTCTGCCTTGAGTTCTACCACTCTACTATCCTGCTGATACTGCGCGAGAGCCTCTTTTGATGGAAATTCGATAAGATGAATTTCATCCGGTGGATTGTTTAGCGGTTTGAATGCAGATATTATTTTTCCCCCGTGTTCGCGGATTATGGGAACGACCTTAGATTCATATCGGCTTATCGCTTCAAGACCGCCAGCACCTGCGTTAATCATGATGAGTATGTGAATCATTTTTATCTTGGATTGAAGTTAGCATAACGTGATACCAATTTGAACGCTCATAGTTTAATCCAATGAGTACAAGCCTTGATTTGTGAATGTCTTGTATCGCAGCTTTGGGAAGTAAAGAAGATGGCCGGTTAGGGTTGAAAGCGAACGACTCAATCTCTTTAGAAAATTGGTGAATCTAATTAAAAATAAACAGTTCAACTGTTTAGCTGATGTCACAGAATACCGTCGTCGGTTACATTTTTTGATAGATTGGTGTCAGGTCCCTCCTTACACCAATGGTTGGTTTTCTATGTATTCGTCGGTGGCCCTTCTTCATAGCGAGGGACGTTATCATCGGGTAACGTTTCCCATGCTGCCTTGTCACTCACAAAAATATGCATGCCAAATTTGATATTGAGGTCACCTTCTGTGCAACCAAGGGTGACTCCATGTATTTGGCCTTTGTATGTCCCACATAGTGTAGAGCCACATATTCGACAGAACTGTAACCCGGCATCTTTGTTCGATTCATAGGTGGAGAGTAAATCTTTCCCAGAAGCCCATGTAAATTCTTTTGGGTCGACAAGTGCATAGGCTGACGCTGGCGCACTAAAGGCTTTCCGGCATGTTGAACAATGGCATGATCGTGCATCTCGTAACTGCCCTTGAATTTGGTAGGTCACTGCACCACAAAGACATGAACCAGTAATAGCCATGACTCTCTACTCCTCTTATGAGAATAGTTTCGTGAAAAGGTCTTATCCATTAAAACCGCGGCTGAAGAAGTCCCCTTTTGAATTCCATGTCACACTATGGGGTATTCGGTGACATGGAACCTTCATTGGCCCCAATGAGATCAAATTCTGTAAAGCCGAAATCCTGCCCATTGATACGCAAGGAA
Organism: Nitrospirales bacterium; assembly: GCA_029261255.1. Lineage (GTDB taxonomy): Bacteria > Nitrospirota > Nitrospiria > Nitrospirales > UBA8639 > Nitrospira_E. The sequence continues at coordinate 3,802 of JAJDBQ010000118.1, read as the reverse complement.
AGGGCGTGCTGGCCATTGTAATAACGCCGCGTCGTGATGGGGCGGATAGAATGGGATCGTTTGGCCGACAGAATCTCACCACCCTGAAGCGTGGCCTGTTTCCATTTGAATACTTTATCGGCGAGCCTGCCGTTGGCTTTTCTAAAATGCACGACATAGTCAATCAGCAGTGATTGGACTCTGTCACTTGTCGAGTGCAGCTCTACCGAAAATATCAGAGCATCTCCAAACTCCACAGTGCTTGATTCGATAGAGAGGCCATGGAATTCAATCTTTGGCACTCCGACCCCCATGGCCTTGAGCGCAATAGTATGGCCCTGTTTTATGAGCGTTCGACATGCGTGTCGGACGAGTCTTTCGCGTTCTTTATTTGCTCCTTGCATCCAGTCTATAGCCATATGTGCGACAAGGTCAGGGTGATCCTTGGCGATGTCGTTCAGGTGATTCGCAACCGAGCGTCGAACATACTCTTCTTTGTCATCACGTAATGCTTGGAGAATGGGCAGTGTCGGTTGCGGGTTCATTCTCAGTCGTGGCAATTGCATGGCCCACGGTAACCGTGGGCGCGTCCCTTCCGAGGCAAGGCGGCGCACATGGGTATTAGGGTCATCAACCCATTCAAGAATGATGTTGAGGGCGCGTTCTTGATCCGCCAGTAGAAAATAACGAATATCAAACTCAGATGAAAAACGTTTCGTCATCTCTTTGAGCAATCGAAGTGATCCGTCAAAATCATCGAGACCATGTTGGCCAACCACTGTCGTCAGTGGAGAAATCCCCCATCCGCATATGCCCTGTTCGTCGCTTAGTTGATTGGCGTGATTGTCTTCATCGGGGTGGAGCATCGCTATGAGAATTCGAGATCGTTCTTGGTGATCACTCGGTAGAGCCAGATGGACATGATCGGCAATCAACTGCGAACGCTCTTTCAGTTCCAACTTCTCTAGGTCACGTTGAATTGGCGCTTCAAAAGTATTTCGGTCAAATGAGGCGACGTGTTTTTGGAGGTGGTCTGCAATACACGCGACCAATTGAAGTGAGAAATTATTTTTAAAAGGTTCCAAGGTTTTCCAGCGGACTTAGAGGTCTATTATCGGTTCTGGCAAAAAAATAGCCGGCTACCTGTGCGGTAATTGAATATAGAATTCCCAAGAGTGTTTTAGGGAAGTCCACAATGACGATGATCCCATAATCGTAACGTCAGGCAACGGCCAAAAGCGGATATATAATGTTCAGTGCATAAATACTAATGTTTAATTTCAATTTTCAATTTTTTCCCGCCCGATATGTCAAATTGATTTGACACATAAAAGTGTAGCGTTCTTTCAAATTCAGGCAGACGTGGCGTGGTGACTTCTAGTCTTTTCCAACCTTTATTTGCGGCAAATCGCCCCGCCTCTTCTAATAGCTGTTTCCCTATTGTTTTTGATCGAGCGCTTGGACGTACGTATAACTCTGGGATGGTGCCATAGGCTCCTTCAGCATACAGCGCATAACATTCGTATAACGATATGAAGCCAACGTTTGCGCCTACACGAGTATCTTTCGCAATATAGACCCAATACTTATCTTTCGAAATCAAGTCTTTGGCTCTTTCTAGTGTTTTAGCTTGATCATAGTTAAACGCATTGTTCTGTATTTCAGTCATGATCTCGTTGAGAAGTTCCCCTACCATGATTGAAAGATCAAGATAGTCTTCTTGACGTATAGGCTTTATCTCGATGTTCATTGGTATTTTCCTGATTGTATCATGTGATTTTTCGGTTGTGAGTTCAACTGAACGCTGCACCGCATGCATTAGATTTTTATAGTTCCTTCCATATACATGACGGCTGATCCTGAGATAAGAACTCGATCGCCCCTCAACTCAGAAATTAACTTCCCGCTTCGAGCTGAAATTTGCTTGGAGCGAAGTTGTGATTTTCCTAGTTTCTCTGCCCAATATGGTGTGAGCTGTGTTTGTGCCGAACCTGTGACTGGATCTTCCGATATTCCGAAATTCAGAGCAAAAAATCTGAGAACGAAGTCATAGGTTGACGACGGTGCTGTGGCTATCACGCCACGAAGATCAAGTTGCTCGAGAGAGGCATGATTCGGCGTAATACTCGATACGTCATCTTCGCTAGCAAACACGGCGATATAGTCTTCGTTCCGATAGCATTCGACTGGACTCATCCCTAGCCCAGCCACAAGCTCTTGTGGAATGGCACATTTCACTGGTTGTTGAGCAGGGAAGTCCAATGTGAGTAAGCCATCAGTTTTCGTGACACCCAATGGTCCTGATAATGAATCAAAGGCGATGGACGAGGATTGAACGCCAACCACATCAAATAATACAAAAGCTGATGCCAACGTGGCATGTCCACAGAGCTTCACTTCCTTGCTTGGGGTAAACCATCGAATATGGAAACCACTCTTAGTGGGGACAAAAAACGCCGTTTCGGCCAGATTATTTTCTTCTGCAATAGACTGCATGGTCGTATCTGGTAGCCAATGTTCTAATGGTACGACGGCTGCTGGATTACCTTCGAAAGGCTTTTCGGCAAAGGCATCAATTTGGTAAATAGGCAGCTTCATCCTTGGTCTCCGATATTCTAACGATCAATAATTACAGTGAACTGGATGTCAGTTTCGGCCAGATTGAGTCATCGCTCTTTTCAGAAACGGCCGCTCCAAGCTGCAGAGCAAAGCCATGGCACTTTGCTCTGCTCGAAAGGACGCGCTTCTTAGGTGGCGGGCTTAATGGCCTCGATATAGGCGGACAGAACATAATCCTCAATCTTGGTATCTGGTGCCCATTTTCGGATAAATTCCTGACTGTTGTTTTTCGGCTTTATTTCGATCGCTTCAAACCCAGCTTCTTTCAGCATGGACTCAATCTCTGTCATTAATGAGGCGCCTGCCATACACCCCGTGAACAATTCCATATCATTTTTCTGTTGTTCCGGTAGCTCAGCACTCGCCACGATATCTGATATTGCCAACCGTCCTCCCGGTTTCAACACCCGATAGGCTTCTTGAAACACCTTGCCTTTATCAGGCGATAGATTGATCACGCAGTTGGAAATAATGACATCAACCACACCGTCCGCGATAGGCAAATGCTCTATTTCCCCAAGGCGAAACTCCACATTGTTATGGCCTGCCTTGTCGGCATTCACTCTGGATTTACTCACCATGTCCGGGGTCATATCCACGCCGATCACTGTCCCGTCTTCCCCCACTTCCTTCACGGCAAGAAAACAATCAAAGCCTCCGCCGCTCCCTAAATCTAAGACCGTCTCACCGGCTTTCAAGGAAGCGATGGTCCGGGGATTACCACACCCCAAGCCCATATTGGCGCCCTCTGGTACTTGATTGACATCAGCGTTCGAATAGCCAAGGTCTATTGAGGTGGCCTTGGCATCTCCACCAGGACAACATGAATTCGTGGTAGACGAATTGTTGTCAGATTCGGCGATGTTGCCATAGCGATCACGCACGGCCTGACGAATATTGTCATTTTTAACTTGAGTGGTCATATGAGCCTCCTGTTGGGTGTAAAAAGGTCCTGTTACCCCTATAGACGGAGACGGGAGGAAAAAGACGCAAAAAAAAGACGACCTAGCAATATTTGCCGTTCTCTTCCTTTTTCTCGTACGAAAGAATCTGATTCTGCTGGTTCAGCTCAAACTGACAGCAGTCCTCCAGGATGTCTTTTAATAAGGCTCGCCCTCGTTGGACGCGTGATTTTGCCCCGGATAATGAAATGCCTTCCTCATCAGCCACTTCTTGTTGTGTCTTATTTTCAAGTTCAGACATA
>JAJDBQ010000117.1 GCA_029261255.1 Nitrospirales bacterium | reverse complement strand
GGGATGCGGAGCGACAGAGTCATCATACGGACCAAGAATCATCCCATCTCGAACATGGCAGGCTGCACAGGTCACCCCTTCCTGTTGATACTCAGCATCATACCGATAATTGGGAATGAGAAAGGCCTGTTCAACTCGATCACGGGGAATATCCTTCACCAAAGAAGGCTGCTGATTTTCTAAAGGCGTATGACAATTCAAGCAAACAAAAATATTCTTATCTTTTTTCCAATAGGCCTGAAAAAACGGATCATGAAATGCTTGTGCATGTATGCTTGATTTCCATTCTTTATAAATTTCTTCATGACATTCCCCACATTCTTCCGCTTTCAAACTCTGCAACCCAACCGGCACCTGCTGGTAAGGAATAGCCTTGGCATAATCATCACGCAAGCCAAAAATCACAACGGGACGCACTTCGGTGTAGAAAATGTAGACTCCAATTCCTACCAAGAAGATGAGAAAAATCCAGATTCGTAAGCGCCATGGTCGTTTCGACTTCATATCACTCACTATCCAGCAAGGCTAGAATATGCTGATCGACCGAATTTGCCAGCGCCTGAAGATGATATCCGCCCTCTAAGCAGGCCAACACTCTGCCACCAGAAAAATTCTTGGCAATAGCCGCGACAATACCGGTTAATTCTGAATACCCATCCTCTGTGAGGTCCATACTCGCAAGCGGATCGTCTCGATGGGCATCAAATCCTGCTGAAATGATGACAAACTCCGGCTGAAAGGCATCTGCTGCGGGAACGAGAACTTTTTCGAACACTTCTCGATATTCCTCATCACCCTGTCCCCCTGAAAACGGAACATTGATTGTCATGCCTTTTCCGGAACCTTCTCCAGTCTCAGAGGCATGTCCCGTTCCTGGATAATACGGGAATTGATGTGTGCTAAAAAACAAGACGGAGGCGTCATCATAGAATGCATGTTGAGTCCCGTTACCATGATGGACATCCCAATCCACAATCAGCACGCGCTTCAATCCATAGTGTTGCTGGATATATCGTGCCGCAATAGCCACGGTATTAAAAAAACAAAAGCCCATCGCCCTATCAGCTTCCGCATGATGTCCAGGAGGACGTACGGCGCAAAATGCATGATCGATTTCTTCATTCATGATGGCATTTACTGCAGCCAATGCACCACCGGTCGCAAGATAGGCCGCGTCTAACGTGCCAGGTGACATCGACGTATCAGGATCCAGGGTTGCATAGCCATCAACCGGAGAACGCTGTTCAAGGCTATCGACATACGATGCTTGGTGTATGAGTTCAATCCAATGCCGTTCCGCTCGGCGAGGGCTTACTTGATGGAGACGAGACCAGGTACCGGTCGACTGTAATTGAGCACAGATGGATTGAAGTCGCGCAGGAGATTCTGGATGACTCCGGCCCATTTCATGGACCAAATACCTTGGATCATAGACAAAGCCAACACGTCCCATAGTTACCAATTCTCAAATTTGAAGAGCAAAACTTTGATGCGAATACCAAGTAACGAATGACTTACGCTTTTCACTCATCTTCAGAAAAAGCGTGTTGATTAATAATGTTCTCAGTGGGTGAATACGCACAGAGATACCTTGCATACCAAAGGCCATATGTCGGTTCAAAATTCCGCCCAGCAAGCACAGCAAATTCCAGGCGCAGAGCGTACATTTAGTACATGAATACCGGAAATGGGTGAGTACGCCACTGGCGGCTTTGTTTAACAGACCCAGGAAGGAAAATCGTGCAAAATCCTACCATAGCCTACGTTCTTAGACAACGCGTCAAGTCGCATGATAGGGTGGCATTTCTTCACCATCACAAACATCCATGACGCAGGAACATGATCCACTATGGCCAATCCAAAAATTGAACAATTTAAGAAAATCCTACAAATGGACCCCAAGGACGAAACCCTATGGTTCGGTCTAGGAAAAGCCTACATGGGTGACGAAAATTGGGAGGAAGCGGTCCCAGCATTAGAGGAATGCATTCAGGCAAAATCCAACTATTCCGCTGCTTTTTTTGCCCTGGCACAGTCACTCCAAAAACTTGAGCAGCTTGAGAAATGCCGCTCGACTTGCGATGCAGGAATCACAGTTGCGACGGAAAATGGTGATCTGCTCGTGATTAAAAACCTAGAAGAACTTCGCGCTTCCCTTCCCTCTTAAGCCGTCATCCTCCCGACGAGAACACATCTAGAAATTTCCTCGATCTTCGTTCGACAACACCTGCCACAGGAAGGCATGAACAGCCCAAACTTCTGGTTCAGAAAAAATGATGTGTTTTCGGGATATTGTCTTTGAAGGGAAAACGCTGCTGAAGTGGTTCGAGGACGACCCAATGCTTAATGTTTGGATCTAGCGGGCTCTCTTGATTCCCAACTTTTTCAAGCGACTTCTCAGAGTGCTGGGATTTAATCCAAGCTGTTTAGCTGCCCCTAACGGCCCATCAATGCGCCATTCACAAATTTTTAATGCTTGTTGAATCCGGAGCTTTTCTAAGTCCTTCAATTTGGTTGACGACACGATTTCCTGAGTAGGGGAATGAGTGGGGAAAAAGGCATCATCAATCGTGAGCAAGGCTGTATTGGAGAGGATCATGGCTCGCTCAATAATATTTTTCAATTCTCGAATATTACCTGGCCAATGATAGTCCACCAATTTTTGCAATGAAGACTCCTCAATGTCCTGACAAGGGCGTTTAAATTCCAATCGATTTTTTTCAATAAAATGTCGAACCAGTAATGGAATATCTTGCGGACGCTCCCGCAATGGTGGCACTTCAATTGGAAAAACATGTAAGCGATAAAACAAGTCGGATCGAAACCGTCCCTCTCCCATCGCTTTGGTGAGTTCTGCATTTGTGGCGGCAATAATTCTGACATCCACTTCTAGACTCTGAACGCTCCCGACTCGTTCAATGATGCCATCTTGCAGAACGCGCAACAATTTCGCTTGGGCTTCCAATGGCATTTCGCCAATCTCATCTAAGAATAAGGCGCCCCCATTCGCGAGCTCAAATTTCCCAGGCCGCGTCTGTTCGGCACCAGTAAACGCCCCTTTTTCATGACCGAATAACTCACTTTCAACCAGGCCAGAAGGCAGCGACGCACAATTCACCCGAACAAACGGCTTATCACGCCGTGGACTTAATTCGTGAATAAATCGAGCTAACAACTCTTTTCCTGTCCCCGTTTCTCCAGTAATCAGCACTGAGGTATTGGTCGGAGCCACCGCTTGCGCTAAGTCCAATATGTTTCTGACGTTTTGACTTTTACCAACCATCGCACCAAAGTCATGGGAAATTTTAATCTCTTCCAACAAATACGCATTTTCACGAGCAAGCTGATCTCGAAGACGACTAATTTCCTCATAGGCTCGAACATGATCAATCGCTAATGCTATCTGCTTAGCAACCTGCCCTAAAAATTCGACATTTTCAGTATCAGGAGGACCAGCCTCGACACTGCCAATATTCAAAGAACCCAGACAATTTCCTCCCACCATAAGTGGAAGATTGATCATTCGCCCAAGCCCTTCTTCCTGATAGTACCGATCTTCTAAAAACACTTGTTCTTGTTGAATATGCGGACGGATATGAATCTGTTGGTTCGCATACACCCAACCCATGGCACTACCTTCACGAGGAATGATCGCGTCGCATTTTAGCCGCACGATCGGCATGATAGTCTCAACCGCATAAAACCGAAAGGCATCAAGATCTGAATGGTACAGTGTAATCCCTGCCCGTTCCCAAGAAACAATATGCTTAATATGCCCTGCTATGGCCTTCCATAAACTCTCAGTGTCGTGTTGAGAATTGAGAACATTCGTAACTTCTAATAAGGTTCGGTAAAACATTGGGCTACTGAGACTAAAGCGATTGTCCGGTTCACATGGAATATTCAAAAATCCCTACTCCTTTCAACGCAATATCAAAGACTATGGATTACAGATGCACTCTTCCTGTATTAAAAAATACAGAGTCAAAGAGTCAAATGACAATGGTCTGTGTAAACACTTCCACTTGGGCTCTCAATTCACCTCACAGTATTCACAATTTACTGTATGAGCGAGGGCAGAACAACTTCTCTCGCATCAACCACTTCCTGCTTATACTGAGACAAAAAAAAACAGGGGGCGACAACTGCCGCCCCCTGCTCTTCACCGAAACGGTGCCCGAAGGCGCCGCTTACAACCAGTTTACCCGTTCTGCTGGACGGATGTAAATTGGCTCTTCCACCTGCTGCCGGACCGCTTCCTTGCCCGACTTGTTGAAGCCCAACACCGTGTCGTTGTACATCTCGAACTTCCGACCGTGTATTTGGGTTTCGAACACTTTTGGACCAGGAATGACGTCATACCGGAAAATGATCTGTTGGCTCGCTCTCCAGAGCTGGAGGACGGCCAACAATTCCCGACTTGGCACCAAATACTTCTCAATCGCATTGTCCACACCTGGGCCAAACATTTGGCGGATGTAG
>JAJDBQ010000116.1 GCA_029261255.1 Nitrospirales bacterium | reverse complement strand
CGTTGCCAAAATTGAGCGGACCTGTTCGATAGAAATGGCCTCAAATCGTCGACCATCTCGTCCCGTGACCGTTGTGGCTTGTAATAACGCATTCAAAATCGCCTCTTCCGTGGCCTCTACCGTAGCCTGAAAAAGAGGATTGAGATGAGTATCAGCAAGATGGGTCATCACAAAGGTGGGATCTTTTGGATAATGCGGAATGCTATTTCCCGTGGAAAACGCCAACACAAAATCCCCGCTACCATGATGCGCGATCGATCCCGTTCGAGCTAACCCAATCGATGCCCGCTTGGACAGACGTGAAAGTTGCCGAGCATCCAAGGGCGCATCAGTCGCCACGATAATGATGATAGAACCGCTATCTTGCCGTTTTTGAGAGCGAAAAGGCTTTGTATGGAGCAACGCCACTGTCGCGGATTTGGCCACTGTTTTTTTTTCATTGGGATATAATCGGCCAATGGGGACCCCTGCCATGGTGAATTCATGTCGGCGCCCATGATTGGCATTCACCAATACCCCAACTCGGTAGCCTCCTTTTTCCTTAGGTAGCACTCGTGAAGCCGTCCCAATCCCTCCTTTAAATTGATACGAGACCATGCCTGTACCCGCACCCACAGATCCTTCTTGCACAGGGCCGCTGTCGGCCTTGTCCAATGCCTGAACGACCTCTTCAGGTGAAACATGTCGTCCTTGGCTGTCATTTAATCGGCTATCATCACATTCAGCAACCACAGGTGTGAGCGTATCATCAGTAATGCCAATGCCGGGATACTCTTTGATCATCCAACTCATCACCCCATCAGCCACCCGCGGCACATTCAACGTATTGGTCAACGCAATGGGGTATTCTAAAAACCCGGATTCGGCGATCCATGCGAGGCCCGTCATTTCACCAGTCCCATTCAAAACAAAGGCCCCTGCCGGAACCTTATGATTCCATACATCGTCTCGAGGAATAATGACGGTGGCTCCGGTCCGAACTGGCCCATGTCCAGGATTCAATTCTCCGGCGCCTTTGTTGATCGTGACATGGCCTACTTTGACTCCAGGCACATCGGTGATCGCATTCCATTCTCCAGATTCATATTGACCAATTTTCAATCCTAGATCTTGAATATGCGGACGAGCTTCTGTGATTGATGCGGAGTGAACAGGCTCAGCCAAACCTGTTGAGAATCCGCATGCACTGACCATCAAAACACTGAGCAGGCAGGATGTAAGCCAGGGGATATTCATTGGCACACACATCTGATGAATTCTTTTTCGTAAAAAGTGCACGAGAGACATTTCCACCATCACAGACAAAACTATACAGTTGCAGTCGGAGAAGAAAGGGGCTTCTCTGTAAAATCGATCTCATGCATCAGGTAAGCCGTTTGTTGAAATCCCATGTGGGCATAGACCTGATGAGCTTGCTCGTTATCTCGTTCCACATATAAGCGAAACCCACAGACCTTCTCAGGATTCGCCTTCGCGTGCTCCTGCACATACTCAAACAACTGGCGAAACACACCGTGCTGACGATAATTCGGATCGACATAAAGACTTTGGATCCACCAAAAATTTCCATTCCGCCAATCGCTCCACTCATAGGTAATGAGGATCTGTCCCACAACAGTTGCCTGACCAGTATCACGAGAATTCACAGCGACAGCGTACCAACCTTTACTGGAATCTTGTAGGAGGGCTTCCACCCCTGCTTTCAAGAGTTGGCTATCGAGAATCCTCGCCTCCGTCTCTCTTGCTAATGCTGCGTTAAATGTACGAATCGTCTCGACATCAGTCATGCGTGCAGGTCTAATCTCTATGCTCTCGTGTTTATTCATAGCAGCAAATGTGATTAGGTGGTCCGAGGCAGTCTTGCTGGAGTGAGCCATCCGGAAGGCGGACGGTATAGTCCAGCAGAAAATTCCATCTTCATGGCTTCTTCTGGACGCAATTGAATGCGATTCACTCGATCTTCCGGCACAAAAGCCAAGTATCCCGTAAAGGGATGAATTGCCGTCGGGACAAACACCATGACCAACGGACCATTTGAAGAAATTTGTAACCTCGATGGCGGAAGCCCCATATCAAAACCAAGTGCCCACAATCCATCACGAGGAAATGGGAATGCCACAACCGTGCTTTGCCCAAACCTCTCACTAAACTTGAGGACATCGGCCATGCTTTTCAAGGTATGATAAATACTGCGCACGAAAGGAATCTGCTCCAAGGACAATTCAAATTTCTGATGAATCCGTTGACCAACTAGATATGTCGTTCCCATCCCAACCCAAAGAACCAACAGGAAAAAAAATGCGATCCCAGATCCTGGAATGGTGACTCTAAATAATGCCCAAACGAGATCCTCTGTTAGGTGTTCTAACGCTTCAAAAAGCGTGTAGAGAATAAGAATCGTTCCCCAGGCTGGAACAATGATAAAGAGGCCTGTGAGAAAATAACGTCGGAGATGATGTAAAGAAAATGAACTCATAGCAGTAGATATTTGTTGACCAACATGAGTCTATCAAAGCCCTACCTATTTCGCATCATCCTTCCTTATGCACAAGCTTTTCAATCTACACCATCGATAGAAAATTCTTTCTCGTATTGCCTCATGATAAGGGTGGTGATACATTCCTTGGGGACACTAAAAAATCATCCGCTATTGAAAGGGGCTTTCTATGGAAACAGATACTGCGCCTCAAGACAAAGAAATAATTGCCCAGGATTTGCTCGCAATTCTCTGCTGCCCTGAAACTAAGCAAGACATTCGCCTCTTGGAGCCAAAACTCGTCGAACAACTGAATCAGCGCATTGAAAAAGGAGAGCTCAAAACAAAGGGGGGGCAACCTGTTTCGGAAAAAATTGATGGAGGTCTTTTGCGGAAGGATGAAGCTGTCCTCTATCCCATTCGAGATCAAATTCCTATTATGCTCATTGAGGAAGGCATTCTTATAGAAAAATCAGACCTGTCCTGAATGTTCAATAAATTGCTGAGGCCTATTACGGCTTAGATTTTTCCTTCCAGACCCACCATACTGATCGGGTCATTTGCACGACCACATAGATCAGTATCCCAAAAAAACCCCCATAGAACCCAAAAGACTCTGTAGGCCAATCAAAGCTTCCATGCAGCAACACTCCAAGAGCGACATGCGCTCCTAATCCCAGACAGAGCGCAAGCACAATCCATTCTCGGAGCATCGTTTTTCTTGTGAACCCCATATCAGGAAAGGTAGGAATCATGCTGGACCATGAATGATGGTCCAGACAAAGATACATGTGAGTTATTTAGACAGGGCTTTTCGCTGATTCTATTTCGGTAGCAGTCATGAGGCTAGCCAGATAGTCACCGACAAACAATAACGCTTCTTCACGACCATCGGCCCTTCGCCCCTTCTCTCTTCGTTGGATAGAGAGTTCATGCTCAAGATCGGATTTTACATCCCCTAAAAGTTTCTGCAAGGAAGCCGTCGTCAGATTCATATCAATATCTTCCAATTCTTGACATCGATCTAACACCCAATTGAGGCCCTCGACTCGGCCTAAATATCGATCCTGCTCGGCTAAATCAATTCGACCCATAGTGGAGGCAAATGCCTGGCATTCATAAATGAGATTGTAAAAACTGGCAACGGCTCTGTGTAAAGTAGTATTCATTCTCTAGTCCTCGCAAAATTGTGTAGCGCTTATCCAATAATTATAAACCTTAAGACCTGAACCTTCCAGGACCAACCTTATTTTTTTTCTAAAAATATCAAAGGCGATGAAAATTCAGGTAAACAAGAGAGAATCAAATTCCGCCATGAACCCATAGTATAGAGGGGCAAACTGCTTCAAACTACTTGGACTGTTCTCCTTGAGTCGCTTAAAAAAAAGCACTTGATGGGTAGGGTCCATAATTTCTAACAATTTCCCCAATTCTGACATCGAAAATGATCCTTGGGGCACACTCAATATGTAATGCACCAATCGTTCAACAAATTGATGCATAATGTAATCACTCGTGAGGTATTCTTCTGGAATTTCGCCACTTTTAATGATTACAGGAAAAGAAACAGCTTTGGCGGCGAATGGACTATCGGCTGTTAATACAGGTGATTGCTTCACGTCAATTTATACTTTTACAAGTTTGATACATCAAAATGCTTCAGTTAGGTATTGATTGTATCAGGCAATTGAAACAATTCAAAATAATTTTTGTATATTTTTCAAAGCTTTAAATATTGGTGAATTCGCACAAAAAAAGCAGGGGACGACAGATGTCGCCCCCTGCTCTCACCGAAACGATGCCCGAAGGCGCCGCTTACAACCAGTTTACCCGTTCTGCTGGACGGATATAAATTGGCTCTTCAACCTGCTGCCTGACGGCTTCTTTGCCCGACTTGTTGAAGCCCAACACCGTGTCGTTGTACATCTCGAACTTACGACCGTGAATTTGGGTTTCAAACACTTTCGGACCAGGAATGACGTCATACCGGAAAATGATCTGTTGGCTCGCTCTCCAGAGCTGGAGGACGGCCAACAATTCCCGACTTGGCACCAAATACTTCTCAATCGCATTGTCCACACCTGGGCCAAACATTTGGCGGATGTAG
>JAJDBQ010000115.1 GCA_029261255.1 Nitrospirales bacterium | reverse complement strand
TATGTTTGTCATGCTGAATAAACCAGTCGGCTATCTCTCAACGTTACATGATCCAGAAGGCCGTCCAACGATCAAACAACTGATGACCAAACCATCGTTGCGATTATTTCCCGTCGGACGTCTTGATTTCGATAGTGAAGGTTTATTACTTCTGACGAATAACGGGGATATCGCCCAAGCATGCCTCCATCCGACACAGCATGTTCAAAAAACCTATCTCGTGAAAGTGAGAGGCGTGTTGGAAGAAGTTCACCTCCAACACCTTCGCCGTGGCGTCTCGCTAGAAGATGGCCAGACGGCCCCAGCTAAAGTGAAAAAAGCGGGAAAACTTCAAGCCAATTCATGGATTGAAATCACGATTCATGAGGGACGCAAGCATCAAGTCAAACGTATGTTTGAATACATCGGACATCCAGTTATTCGGTTGAAACGTATTCAATTTGGTCCGTTGAATCTCGGAAAACTGCTTCCTGGGAAAACACGATCTCTCACCAATGATGAAGCCAATGACCTTCGACATCTCGTAGAAATTTCAGATTCTCCAACAAAACTCGAGGGTCAGGTCAAGCATGAAACCACAACACGCTCAAAACTCCCGTCATCGAATACGCCATCTCTTTGGGCAGCTAAAACGAATAAGAAACGAAAACCAAAGGCAAGACCAAAAGTTACACTTGCCTCTTCGAGCAGGCCCTCTCGCGTGACCACCACCACAAGTAAACGAACTGGATCTAACCCAAGAGTCCCGTCTGCTGCGGGACCCACTCGTTCTAAACCTTCTCTAGGCAAATTGCCTGGACCCAAGCCAAGACTGGCTTCTTCTGGTGGCCCTTCGCGTGCTCCATCACACACGAGCAAACGATCTGGACCAAAGCCAAGGCTTGCCTCTTCAAGCAGGCCCTCTCGTGTAACAACCACAAGCAAACGAACTGGATCTAACCCAAGAGTCCCGTCTGCTGCGGGACCCACTCGTTCAAAACCTTCTCTAGGCAAACTGCCTGGACCAAAGCCAAGACAGACTTCTTCTGGTGGACCTTCGCGTGCTCCATCCCACACAAGCAAACAATCTGGACCTAATCCAAGAACAAGCTCCTCTGGAGGGCCTTCCCGCTCAGCATCCAACAAGAGTAAATACACAGGGAAGAGCCAAAGCCCAAGACAATTCTTCCCAAGCCAACCACGTCCTCGAAATAAACAACGGAAACGGACATAGCTTCATCGTATTTCGATGAAGTATTGTTGAGTAGCATGAATACGAATTTCATGACATTTACTTGCAAGAACTGGAAAGAGGCATCCTCGTGAAACGATCTCATCATTGCGGCGAATTATCTCTCACGCACGTCAATCAAACGGTCACCTTAGCTGGGTGGGTGGCTAGCCGACGAGACCACGGTGGCGTCATTTTCATTGATATTCGCGATCGTTATGGATTAACCCAAATCGTCTTTGACTCAGAGGAAAACGCCCCGCTTCATGCCATTGCGGACCGTTTACGAAATGAATATGTCATAGCCATAACCGGAAAAGTCTCCGAGCGCCCAGAAGAATCACATAATCCGCACCTGCCGACAGGAAGCATTGAGATTCGAGCCCATGAGCTTGATGTGCTCAATGAATCAATTCCCCTCCCTTTTACAGCAGAAGACGATGTGCAGACATCTGAATCACTGCGACTGGAATACCGGTACCTCGATCTTCGTCGGCCAAAAATGCAACAGCTCCTTCAACTGCGTAGCCAGGTCTCGCACCTCACTCGCAATTTCCTTCATGAACACCAATTTCTTGAAATTGAAACACCCATTTTGACAAAAAGCACACCAGAAGGTGCACGCGATTACTTGGTCCCGAGTCGAGTAAGTCCGGGGGAGTTTTTTGCTCTTCCCCAATCACCTCAACTCTTCAAACAAATTCTGATGATTGGCGGCATGGATCGCTACTTTCAAATTGCCCGGTGTTTTCGTGATGAAGATCTACGTCTGGATCGACAACCAGAGTTCACACAAATTGATCTTGAAATGTCATTTGTGGATCGTGAAGACATCATCCAACTGATCGAAACTCTTATCAGGTTAATTTTCAAGGAAACCAAACAAATCGAATTTCCAAACCCTCTACCGCGCCTCACCTATGAAGAGGCCATGGGTCGCTATGGGACCGACAAACCAGATCTGCGTTTTGACCTCCCCTTGCAGGACCTGTCGGAATTTGCCAAGTCCTGTGATTTTCAGGTCTTTCGTCGTGCTATTGAAAGCGGCGGCATGGTCAAAAGCCTGATTATTCCCAATGGAGCAGCCTTCACCAGAAACCGAATCGATAACTTGATCGACACAGCCAAAGAATTTGGAGCCAAAGGGTTGGCCTGGGTGAAAATTAGTGAGGATGGGAAGCTGGATTCATCAATTGCAAAATTCTTAAATACTGAAGCATTACGAGCAGCCCTGCCTTCAGCCAACCCTGGGGACTTACTGCTTTTTGTTGCTGATCAAGCCAGGGTTGTGCATCAAGTTCTTGGACGGCTGCGCTTGCTCCTTGGCGAAGAGTTAGAACTCATCGATCGAACTCGGTGGGAAGCCTTGTGGGTCGTTGATTTCCCAATGTTTGAATATGACGACACAAGTCAACGACATGTTGCCCTGCATCATCCGTTTACGGCGCCTCATACTGAAGATATTCCACTATTAGACAGCGAACCGTTGCACGCCAAAACCTTGGCCTACGATCTGGTCCTCAATGGATTTGAACTTGGCGGAGGAAGCATCCGGATACATTCACCACGCATGCAGGAAAAAGTGTTTGACTTACTCAAGATTTCTAAAGAAGAAGCCAAGGAAAAATTTGGCTTTCTGCTCAATGCCTTAGAATCTGGTGCGCCCCCACATGGAGGCATTGCGTTAGGATTAGATCGTTTGATTATGCTCTTAGGTCAGACTGAATCAATTCGCGACACCATTCCCTTCCCCAAAACACAAAAGGCGCAATGTCTCATGACACATGCGCCTTCTTCTGTCTCCCCAGAACAACTCCAAGAACTCTCTATTCGCACAACAACCAAAAAACCAGCTGCTAGCTAGGACCTCTTAAGAATTTCTCGGATCAATGCTCGGATAAATCTAAGAAAAATTCAACGTCGGCAATGAATGGGGATGTTCAAAAAAGTCACCCAGCAAGACCGCAGCTCTTTTGACGCGCGGAGCGTACTTCCAGTACGTGAGCACGGCAAAATGGCGACCTGCCTGCACGAAGCCGCTTCGGCAGGCATGGAACCGATAGCCTGTCAGCCGTAGCTTTGGCGAAGGCTGGTGGCTTTTTTCAACATTCCCGCCTAGACGGTTATGACATCGAGGACAATCGAATGCAGCCCGGTGGCTCCCGCCGGTTGAGGACGCGTCATCTCTGATGTTTGCACCTCGCCTTTAGCATCGATGGCCCGTACTGACACCATATGCTTTCCTGCTTGAGGAACGGCCCAATCATAATTCCAAATCACCCACGTATAGGGAGAAAGCGGGCTTTCCAATTCCGCGCTCACCCAGGTCTTTTCTTGATCAAAGCTTAATTGCACATCTACGATTGTTTCGGGTCCACCGTAGGCGATGCCCCGCAGCCGTTGCGACAATCCGACTATCGATTGATAATGCCCAGGGCTATCAATACGAGAAAAGATATGAATGGTGCCATCATCAGTCCAACCCTTTTTTTGCCAGTGTCCTTTATAGTCTCCATTGTAGACTTCAATTTCAGTAATCCATTTCACATTCTTAATGCCGTACAAACCTGGAACGATCAGACGAACCGGAAATCCGTGATCTTTGGGTAACTTCTCCCCATTCATCAAATACGCCAACATCACGTCATCTTCCATGGCTCGTGAAAATGGAATGCTGTCATGATATCCATCCGCCGCCCGAAAAATCACATCACGAGCCGTCTCCTCATCGGCACCCAGATCTTTCAACAGTTTTTTGAGAGAAATACCTCGCCACATCGCGGTGCCTAAACTGCTGCCACCGGGAAGGGTATCAATACACATTAAGGTGACAGCCTGATCAAAGGATTCTCGATTCAGGAGATCGCGCCATTTCATCACAGTTCGGTTTTGTACCTCACCTTTGATAACCATCTGCCATTGCTCGACATCTAAGTCTCGCGTAAATTCATACGACCCTTCATTAATATTGACTCTGTAAAACTTGTCATTTGGCGTAAAGTACACCGTGTCTCGCGGTGGCACTGCAAACATCGACCCTAAATCACAACCAGGAAGGACCAAACTCGCGGTGACAAGTCCTCCGAGCGAAATTAGTCCACGGCGTGAAATGGACAGTGAAAAGGGTGATGATGGATCAAAAGGCATAGGCGATAAGGCTATTATCCAATGTTCTTCTCCCCGACACAAGGTTCAATCTGATCTCAAAGGATCAGGCTACAGGAAAACTACCCAAGACCGCATTTCTCTTGATCTTTTTTCGAAATTATCCTAGGCTTTTCATGTAGAAAGAGGAAAATGAGTTTCCCTACAGATCATGTGTAACCAAAGGATCTTGTATGAAGCATGGAAGGCTTGCTCCCTTATTGAAGCCCCTCACACTTGCATTCATCGGAATACTATTCTTTCCAGCATTGAGCGCAGCCGTGGAATTCGTCATGGTGGGACCACGAGCCGTTGGAATGGGCGGGGCAGGAGTCGCTGTCACGACCGACTCATTGGCGACGTACTGGAATCCCGCAGGATTAGCCCTCACACAAACCGTAGACATTCGAGCCCATGTATCAGCCCAAGGTATTGATCGCGCAGGGATCATCGATACCTTAGAAGATATCGATGATATTAATGATAATGACACCTCTGCTGCCAACCAAGCCCGACTGCAAAGTCGCTTGGATGAGTTAAATGGAGCGTCACTGTCTGCTTTAGCGGCATTTGGGCTCTACTTCAAAGGTCACCCGGGAGAGCATGCGTTTGGCATGAATATTTCGAATGTGGGAACGGGAGGCGTGTTTACGTCCACCCCACTCACCGCCGTGGTATCAGGAAGTGAATTGGATGTGGCCGGTGACCTACAAGTAAATTTTCTTGAAGCCCAGCAATTGTCGTTCTCTTACGCCTATGCCATGTTAGAAAAAAAAGTCTCTCTGGGCATCACTGGAAAAATCATCAAAGGGGTGGCCTATAGCCGAGGAATCGATGTCGATGAATTTGATGATGATTTTGATATCTCCGATGAACTCAAGAATTCCAAAAAATCATACGAATTCGGAATCGACATAGGGGCACTCATTCATCCAGTCCCCTGGTTACAAGTGGGCATTGTTGGGAAAGATCTCAATACACCATCATTCAAAACTCAGAATGATGGGAAATTTAAGCTCCGGCCGCAAGTGCGCACCGGAGTCGCCTTCATCCCTCACGCGTCGACGATCATCACGTTTGATGCCGACCTGACAAAAAATAAAACCTTGGTGCCCGGAATCAGAAGTCGAGTGCTGAGCTTGGGCATTGAACAGGGCATTGTTGAAGTTGTATTTCTCCGTGCCGGACTACTCAAAAACGTAGAAGATGCGGAATCTGGCCTGACCCCAACGGCTGGCTTAGGCATTCATTTAGGAGCATTCCATTTTGATGTCGGAGGAGGGTATGACATTGACGATGATGGCATCTTAGGATCGGTTTCTCTGGCACTCACATTCTAAGTATTCAGCAGTTGTCGAGACTTGGTCTCCATAGCAGTTTTTCATGATGCGGAATTTCACGATAACTCTTTGCCAACCAATCGCTCTAATTCGGTGAGCGCGATGGCTAAATCAAATCGAGCATGCGCATAGCCTTGAAAGGCTTCCCATAGAGTTCGCTGGGCGTCTAACACATCGAGTAAACTGGCCTCTCCGAATTTAAAACTTGTGCGAGCAATGCGCACTGCTTCCTTCGCTTGAGTCAGAAGCCCTTGCTCGAATGTGTTGATTTGAATCGACGCCGTTTCCGCAGTTTGCACCTGTTCGGCGATGCCTCGTTTCACGACATTCTTCACCGCGTGGAGTTGGGCTTCAGTCTGGCGCCGAATGCTCAACGCTTCGGCAATGTCCCCCTCTCTAAGATTCCAGAGCGGCAATGGCAGCGAAAGCCCGCCGACAAATCCTTCCCTGCCAGCATCTCGTTGATAGGACCCACTTATGGTGACATTCGGCACACGAGCCTGTCGCTCTTGATCGTATCGCGCCTCGGCCACATCAACCAATTGTTGAAATTTTCTAACTTCTGGATGATGGTCTAGCGCCTCTTTGATGAAAATCGATTCATCTAACTGAGCCTTGGTCGATGTAAAATCTCCTTGAATGGTAAAGGTTTCTCCGAGATGCCCAGCAGTGAGTTGATCCAAAGCGACCTTCCCTATTCGAACGTCCCCCGTAGATTGGCTCACCCGCTTTTGCGCTTGCAATAATTCAACCTTGACTTTCACATGCTCAAAAGGTGGGGCTTCACCAGCCTCCACACGTCGCTTCACCGCCCCTTCAAAATCGATGACCGTCTTCTGGAGTCGAGCAGCGAGGTCAGCTAATGTTTCAGCTAAGACTAATTGAAAAAACGTTCGCTTCACCGTAGCTTCTACATTAACCTGCGTGACTTCAAAATTGGCTTGCGCACTTCTCACGCCAGCCTCAGCAGCTTGTTGACGTGCAGCGCGCATGCCCGGCCATTCCAGAGGCTGACTCAGAGTAATATATCGCTCAAACATGGTACGACCAGTAGGATCAAGTATCTGCCCACGACCACCTTGCAGACCCAACGTTGGATTGGGATACGCATTGGCGGTCTGCTCCTCCCCTGCTTTTTGATCAATCAGGCCTTTGCCCAGCTCAATCGTCGGATTATGTATCAACGTTAAATCAATAATGTCTTGAAGCGAATACGATAGGTCTTTGGCTTCTTCTGCCCACGCCTTTGTCCCAACGAGAGCCAACAGACAGACGAAGATCACGAGCACTCGCCCTGTCATTAACATGAAC
>JAJDBQ010000114.1 GCA_029261255.1 Nitrospirales bacterium | reverse complement strand
TTCGATCCCGGCCTCGGCGGCTTTGGCATAACATTCAGGCAACCCGGCGTACAACATGTCCTGTGGAAGGACCATGGCATCATGACTGCTCATCTTTTCAAATATCGTTAATCCCCAAACTTCATAAGGAATGGCGTAGAGTAATGCTTCCTTCTCCCAATCATGGGGGACGACGCACCATTGTCCCTCGTGCAGGAGTAACCGTACACTTGGCTCTAAGAGAGGGGCGGAAAAAAATTGAAGAAGATCCTCGGCTTCCGCCTTAATACGAAATGGCCCAAACGCGTCCTGCCGCAGGCAGGCTTTAATCAGCCTCTTCCCCTCAGTTGATTTCTTGACCCGACACAGTTGGAAGAACGTGTCATACAGGGCCGCTCGTCGTTTTTTTGTTCGAAGACCGCTCGAGACCGAGCCTGCAGATTCCAGAAAGGGAAAGACACTAAACACATGTTCGCTTGTTCCAGTGAAATGCTCACCATGCCAACATTCTGCAATAAGGGCCGACACATTCGAGTCTACCAAGGGCGAATCCACCGACCAGGCTTCTGGCATCACCGTCAACCGATATTGCTTCGGTGGACCCTGGGCAGCCTCGTCAAATTGCACCAGATCGACATCTCGGCCTTCGATCCGAAATTGAACCGCACGTAACATGTGAGAAAGATCTTTTTTCTGAAGATCCATGTGGACACTAGCGAATTCCTCTACAGGAAGAGAGAGAATGGGTCGCAAGCCATCTCTCTGACTTCGCACCCGACGCTCCAATGACGCATGTCCTCTCTTCCGATTCCCACTACTGGCCAAGGGCAATGCACGTAAAGGGTCAGCCTCTTGACCATCAGTGATCATATCGGCTAACGCATCATAGAATGTCCAACCCAGATCATCGTCCAAGGGCGCGAGTTTATACGAATTGAGATCCACCACCATCCCCATAAACAATTGAGCCGACTCCTGCAGGATGCCAAAGCGAAAACAGCGAGCCGCTACCGTGACCTGCTCCCCTCGCACGTCCAATTCTGTCTTGATGGTATAGGTCATCGTGGGCGCCCATTCCACTAACGTCCGGCCTTCCGTATTTTCGAAATAGATGGGAAAAGCCTCTCCATGATGTTTGAGGAAATCGCGAAGGGCATCCTCTACCGACCAAGCAGGATCCTGCGTCGCGCGCAAGAGCACGGCCAATTCCGTCGGCATCCCTAAAAACGTTTGGCACACGTTTCCATGGTTCGTGATGGCAATGGACCCTGTCCCCTTCGAATCCACCAAACTCACTTCAAAACGTGGAAGAGTGGGAGACGGTATCGTGGCAGTTGGCGAATCCGAAGAACCTTGTAGTAACTGTTGGGACAGTTCTTCTTGATTCGTCTTTCTCGCGCCGGTCACACGGAAGGTATCAGGGACCAAGAGATTGACTGTCGTCAGCAATGCACAAATCACATGTTTGCATTGTGTCGAAGCCGTCCATACAGGACATCGGCATGAATAGACGAGTTTCCCGCTGACAACAGAAAACGTCACCGCATAATACTTGGAACCCTTGACCGAAGCCGCAAGAATCGTTCGAGAGCGATTCCAGCTATACGATTCGAGTCGTCCTTGCGCATGGTATTCGTAACCACGCAGCACGAAGGCTTTGGGAGCTAAAAAGTAAATGTGATTAGGAGAGAGTGCTTTAAGATGTTCGAGGACATCGGAGGATTCTATGGACATAGGCAAGTGAGAATACTACCTGCGTTTAAAAAATGGTCATCAGACTGCACACACCAACGGAGAGACGAAATGATAGAGATAATGCTCATCACAGGTTATTGAATGGGTACAGCGGTGGAATACGTGCGTGTTTTGTTTTTGAGCTTCTCGACGACAATTTGTGCGGCTGACGTTGCCGTAAAGAGCTCGAGTGTTTCAAGTTCCTCAACCTTGACCGGCTGCATCGCGATATCAACCGTTCCTGCTGTCACGCCATTCATGACACGGCGATAGGCTCGATGAAACATCACATAGAGCCGTACATAGCGAAGATGCTTCGTGACAATTTCCCACCCATAGCGCGCATAAAAGAGAAGTAGATTTTCCTGAGGCACCCCCCCTCGTCGATCTCGGCGATATTTCCGACGAAAAATACCACTATCCATCGGATGCACGCCCTCAACCTTTGCTGCGGCATAAAACGAGAGCATCATCCACTTCACTTTATTCATACTGAACTGCCATGCTTGTGCTCGACGTATGACGGTCTCGACATGCTCTGGGGTATAATAGGTGTCCCACGCTTGATGATACGCTGCTAATAATTCCTGCTCAGACATTCGCGCATGTGGCATGGTCACATGAACGGAGTCGTACGTATTCATATCCGTGGCCATGGCCACTCCCTGTTCGTAGAGCTCCTTGTGATCTTGCGATCCTGGTAAGGGTGTCAAAATAAAAAAATACAAGAGATCAATAGGAAGTTCTTTTTGAATAATCTGAATATCCCGGGTAATGCTTTCTGGGGTATCGGTAGGAAATCCAAGGATTAACCCGGCTAACGTAAGCGCACCAACATTGTGCCACGCTTGAAGCATGCTCCGATATTCGGTAATTTTATTTTGGTGTTTTCTGGAGCCTTCCAAGGAGTCGGGATTGATACTCTCCATACCAATAAATACACGATCCACCCCCGCACGCCCTGATTTATCAATAAATCGAGGAATCTTATGGCACATGGTGTCGACTTGAATCGTGATTTTAAATTGAATGCCTTCATCTTCCCGCAAGTGAATCAGACGATCGAGTATCGGTTCCCACGCTTGATTTCTGGCAAAATTATCATCCGTCACAAAAAATTTGTGAATACCTTGCGCAACATTTGTCCTGACTAATTGTTCAATATCATCCGCCGAACGAAAGCGTGACTTGCGCCCTTGAACATTAATAATCGTGCAAAAACTACAAAGAAACGGACAGCCTCGACCAGCGTCAAAACTTGTACGCGCACCCGACATGCGATGAACCAAATGCGCTGGCAAATACGGCACTGGCTGACCTTCGAGTCCGGGAGGATCCTTCATGACATTATAGAGGGACTGTAATTTCCCGGAATAGGCATCTTGCAGAAGCCTGTCGACATGCCCTTCTACTTCTCCAGCAAATAGTGAGATCCCATCGTCCATTGCTTCTTGAAGGTCAGAAGGAATAATCGGCAACATCGCCAAACAACCGCTCACATGAAATCCCCCAATGCAAACTGGGAGTTCAGACTGTCGAAATTGCCTGGCCAGATCCATGGCCCTGGGGAACTGATTGGTTTGAACACCAACCATGGCGATCAGAGTATGGCCGCCATCCCTTTGAACCATGTCTACGAGCTCTCGGGGTTTGATCCGCGTATTCGTCTCATCCAGAGCTGTAATGGTCACGTGCACGTCGTTCCCAAGGATCTGTCGTTCAGCGCAATCCATGGCAAGTCCGTATATAGCAGCCATCGTATTAGATGGGATCGACGAGCGTATCCACTGAATGACGTAGCCCTCATCATCATAGTGAGAGGGCTTAATCAGTATGAGATGAAAGGTTTTTGGGGGAACAGTCAAATTCACAGGGTCAAAATCCGGGAAACTCACATGATAGCACTGTAGAACCTATTAGGCCATCTTCAGCACGTCATCATGGTCAACAAGGAAGGACTCTAGAAGTGAAATTCAAAGAATTGGAGAGTGCAATCGAAAGCTATTGGAGATCTTGAACGACGACTGTGCCTTGCATGGACCCAAGGTGAAGATCGCAATGGTAAGGAAAGGCCCCAGGTTGATTGAAAACATGTTCAAAACGTTGCCCGGGTTTATTGACCGTTAAACCGCTATTAAACTCCTTTCCACCTCCTGAACAATCATTCACTCGGCAGCCACCACTCGTCACACTATGCGGCTCTTGCGCACCATCGGCATACACCCATACCACTTTTTCTCCAGCCTTAACCATGACATCCTTGGGCATGAAAAAGGTCGTTGCCCGAAAGGTGACAACAACGGCACCAATAGGAGCTGGAGCCATTCCCTCTTCAACAGAAACAGGGGCACGAGCCTCTCTGGCAATGACCAAGAATTCATCTTGCGATGGATCAATGTCACAATGTTTCCCTTCAGCAGCCTTCACCATGACCGCCTCAACTCGCTGAAAACGAGCATGGGATACGACGCCACCTAATAAGCCATCATCGCTGACATTTTTGGTCGTCACGATTTCATCTGGCCCAGTTGATTCTTGAATCTGTACCACACAATTTTCAGCGTTCAAATTCCAGGTTAATTCAGCAAAAAATGGTTCCCCTACTTCATATTTGTCGACTAGCACCACATCATCGCCCGATTCAAGATCAAGCCCAAAGTCCAGAACCATATCGCCAATTTCCCACCCCACCGTTGCTTGAACAGTCAAAGGCCTTACCAACACCATCAATACAATCACCATTCCGAGAACGAACACCCGATGAGATATCGTCGTCACATGAGACCCTTTCATCTAATGGTCAATGTATCCATGGCAGAGCGTTCAACGTCTATTTCGCGATTGAAAAAAGCTTCCGCGCTTCTCATGCGCATCATCTGTACCCCAATGAAGCTCTTTGTCCATTTTGGTCATGAGCGGAATATGTTCAGAGCAATGAATATAGGCTTCTTGTACATCAACGACTATCCAACATTCAGGACGACGTCCGCCTTTTTCAGCCGCATCTAGTAGAAGCGCATCAGTCACACCAGGCTCGTCCATCAGATCCTTATTATCAATGACCGTTGCCCATCCATTCACATGGAGCCCGATCCTATTTTCGAAGAAATCAATAAACATCATCCCAATTTGCGGATTTTCTAGAATATTTCCCACACTAGCCATGACTCCATTTCCGCGAAACTCTGGGAAAGCTAGCCTTTGAGGAGAGAGGATGTGAATAAAACCAGGAAGACCTGCACGAAAAGAAGAATCGGCAGCACCCCGTGCATCAGCAGTCGCAATGAAAACAAATTCTTGCTCCTTGATAAACGTTTGCATGACATCATTCAGCTCGCGAAGCACCTGTTGCCTGTAGAATGCTGACGCACGTTGGACAGTACCAAACTGGTATTGAGCTTGTTGCTCACCAGATGTCCCAAATAACGGAATCTGTGATGCGCGAATTGGTACGTCACTCATTTACACATTTCCTTTAACAGAAAAACGGAACAGCCCATGACACGTTTTTTTTCTCGACGACCAAAATATTCATTTACTATCTTAAAAACCTATTCCAATGCTCACACCTCCACCCGAACGTCCCCCACTGCTGCCTCCACCGAAAATGCCAAAACTCGGTCCTGAAGATTCAGATTGATCGAATTCATGTTCTGGCCAAACATGTAGATGCTTTATTGTCAGAGTCGGATAGCGATAGACCATCTCATCAAGATTGGCCTCCGTCACACCTCTGACTTCCCCGACCAGCGTGACTCGAGTGTTCAGAGGAAGTGTGGCAGGATCAAGGAAAGAAGACTCAAAAGCCAAAAAACGTCCTTGAGAATTCATTCGATCATCAGCGGGTTCATTTGAACCATCCAAAGGAAGCTGCAACAATTCAAGACGCGTTCCTTCTTCTAAACGTTTGGCAGAAAGCACCTCTCCACCGAGAATCACCACAGTTCCTTGAAAATCTTCAGGATTCTGAAGTATCTGCGGAAAGGTCACCGAAGGGTCAACCTGAGATTGCAACGTCTCAGGCACAACGTCAGTGCCCAATGCACATCCAGATCCAATAAGGAACAAAATGGCTACCAAAATTCTCACTAAACAAAAACTCATGATAGAGTTGATTCCAGCAGATACAACCCACTCACGGGAGTATTGAATATTTCTCTAAAACAACCTACATTTTTTCCGGAAACATTTTGGTATCAAGAGCTGACGGGAATGATCAAAAAGTCATCCAGCAAGGGCACAGCCTTTTGGACGCGCGGGGCGTACTTCCAGTACGTGAGCACGGCAAAAAGGCGAGAACGCCGCTGGTGGCTTTTTTCAACATTCCCACTCATGGATAAAATACGATCCAAGAAAGTAGGCAGAGCCTTAGGAGAAACACAAATCGTTGTAAAGAGAGTAGAATGCCTGAAACAGAGGGGACTAGTACAGAGGGGCCTGAGGGCCTGGCCGTAAACCAATTAAATCAGGATCTTCTCCCTCAAGGACAGGGCGAAGTTCTTCATTTTCTGTTTTGCGTTGCACGCGGCGGACTTCTTTATCTTGTTGCTTCATGCGTTTTTGCATCTCTCGATTTCGCTTTGCCTGAGTCACCTTGGCTGGTCGTCCCATATATAGCCCCCTTTCAGTTCAAGCCTACTACTGCTAGAGGCTTATTCGACAAATGCTGAAACACGACAATTTTATTATTTCGCACGAAAGGCTTTAACGCCATCTTCTCTAGAAGAGACCCCAACCCTACCATCGTAGGGAGAGGGAGTCAAATCAGCAAGGCTTGATGCGATGAGGAGTGTTAAATACCAAATTCACGACTACCATATGGCGATCATTCGTGATTATTTAGAGTGTCACCTCTTCGCCTTTCGGAGTCCATTCCTTGGCTAAACGCTTTGCTTCTT
The DNA here is from genome assembly GCA_029261255.1 of Nitrospirales bacterium. GTDB lineage: Bacteria > Nitrospirota > Nitrospiria > Nitrospirales > UBA8639 > Nitrospira_E. Next base: position 6,346 of record JAJDBQ010000114.1, on the reverse strand, counting down.
GAATCTGTTCCGGCCGTAATTCCTGCTCCAAGAATTGCACAGCGAGAACAGCCGGCTCCACCCCCTGTTCCGCCGAGAGATACGCCCATTTATACGCTTGAATCTCATCTTTGGCTATCCCCTCGCCTTCAAAATACATCAAACCTAGGTGGTTTTGGGCACCACCATTTCCTTGCTCGGCTGAACGACGGAACCACCGTAAAGCCTCTATATAGTCTTGAGGCACTCCTAAGCCTTGGCGATATATTGCTCCCAGATTGTTTTGTGCCCGAGCATGGCCCTGATCTGCTGCTAAACGATACCAATGTCGCGCTTGGTCGAAATCCTGTGTGACCCCTTGTCCATATCGATACATATAGCCCAACATATTTTGAGCTTCAACATTTCCACGTTTCGCCAATGGACGCCATTCTTCCAAGGCTCTGTCATAATCTTCCCGTAAGTAGGCATCCTCGCCAGCAAGAAAATTTGCCCAAACAGGAACAACCACGACAACAGATAACAACAGTAAAACGATCTGAATTCGTCGAATATTCTTCATAAGCATGCTCTCCACCTGGCCCCCCTTGGTCGGAAGATTGATTCACATATCATTAAAGCAACTTTTCTAACCTCAAGCCACTGAACAGCCACTCCCACCATTCATTCGCACACTGCCTGCCCAGTTAAGTCAGATTAACATATCTCAAAACCACAAATATGGAACGACTACATGCAACGTTGCTCGCAACACGGCAGCTGGACAGCTACTCTTCCCTGCAAAAGCGTTTCCTCCAGTAATGTCCAACTTATCTAAAAAACCCTATTTCGCTTAAAACTTTAGACATGCACCTTAGAGGACAAATGGCAGATTAATGCTATGCCCTTAAGGAATCCTACAAAAGAGAACTTCCTACTCAGTATGTGCCCCCTCTGGCTGTATTGAATAATGAGAATACCAAGGGACACACAGACTCAGAAACGTGGTGAATAGCATCGGCTTCGGGTCGGTTCAAAAAAGTTCGTCTAGCAAAGCCGCAGGCACGTTTGAGTGCGGAGCGCACAGGCAGTACGTGAGCACTCAAAATTGGCGAGAACGCCGCTGGCGACTTTTTTCAACAGGTCCCCCTCTGGCTATAGAACGTTTTTTCCTAATGAGGCAAGGTCTGCACGGCAGAGGAATATCCTCCAGATCTTTGAAGAGATTAATTTTTCTTACCCCCTAGCTTTTTCATTACTTTTGCTCATGAATGCTCAACGCACCATAACGTGAACGAGGTCAAAGGATTTGGCACATAGGTTGCGAATAGATCTTCTAGATAGGAAAAGATGGTCACGTGAATCTGCAAATGACAGGCTCGTCAGCAAAGAGAAAGGGAAACCGCTCATGTTAGTGATGACACGATGGGACAAAAAGACTCGAATTTTATTGTTATCCGGCCGGTTTGATAAAACGGCTCGAGTTCCAATGGAAACAGCTCTCGCCACGGCTGAACACCGCCCTTGCAATCAAGTGATCCTTGATTTCTCAGGAGTGTCTTCTATGGATAGTGCCGGTATTGGCAAACTATTACTGCTCTACTATTCATTGCGCAAAAAATTTGTGTCGCTCACCGTCATGAATCCCAGGCCTTTGGTTGAAGATCTCCTTCAGATGGTGAATCTCGCCACCGTTATTCCTATTGTGCAGAACAAAACACTCATTCGTTCCGTTGCCTAGGCAGGTGATCAAAGCACTGCGGCCGCTACCTTAAGTTGCTCTATTGGAAAACCGAAAAGATTGCCTAGATATGAATCCATTGTCTACCCAATCTACTCATCAATCGAATATGCATATGATCACGCTCGGATCATGCTTAGATGCAAGGGCAGAGCACCTCTTAGAGTCCGCCGTGTATCAGGCACAAGAGGCGCATGGCCGACATATTCTCCTTGATCTCCAAGCATTAACGACGATTGACAGTCGAGGCTTAGGTAAACTCTTTTTGACCTACCATCACCTCAACCGTCAGAAAATTAGAATGAGTCTGGTGAATCCTCGACCCATGGTTCGGGAAATGTTGGAATTTGTGAATTTCACAAAACTTGTGCGGATCTATGATTCCATGGACGAAGTCACGGCTCTCGAATGCAAAGTCCTGAAACCATCAGGACTCCAAGAAGAGGCTCCCTCACAAGTTCACTCTTCACAAAGTATCGCATAGCGTCTGATCATACGCCGTGCTCACAGTGAGGCAGACATGCCATTGCCCCGAGAATGTCACATATCGCGCCGATGGGCAGACTACAAGTTAGCCGATTCTAGAAAAGGAGATGAATCATGTATATAAAATCAGGCCCCAAGAACATTGAAGACTCATCATGTTCGCTCTTGTTTCATCAAGATCCAGATATTCGCTTCGATGCCGCCATTCAACTTGGTGGGGAGACAGCTGGCATCTCTGAGCAACGTCTCGCACTCGAAGCATTGACAACAGCACTAGAAGACCCTTGTTCGACCGTTCAAGAAGCCGTCCTACAATCTTTGATGCGGATGAGCGTAAAACACGGATAGGGGTACCTCTGCCCCAGTCACTCCCTTCCATTGGTAACGACATCGCACCTGTTTTCGCTGAATAATGAACGCGGCACTTTCTACCTTCTCACTGACATCGTCTCGTTATATTTCCTGCCTAACATCCTCAAAATCTGTACTGCTCGAGCATCTCTTATCCAAAGAAACCTCATCTGACTTCCCCTCCATTGTTGTTGAAAACTAGGTAAAAACAGACGACAAGCCATACAGTTGGCTTGACCGTTTTAGCCTTCTACCACTAGACTTCATCAATAAATGTTTTTTTGATACGAGACTTACGAAAGGGCGCCTCATGATCAAGCAATTGACCCGTCGGGTTCGATTTGTTTCAAGCTTTGCGCTAGTATTTTTACTGAGTTACGGCATTGTCGCTGCTGGCCAACAGAACAATCTGCCCAAGCCATATCTTGTTCAGATGCCCTATACGCCTCCGCCACAGCCTGAGTTTACGCCAGGGGAAAAGGCCACGCCCGCTCCAAAGGAATTAAATGAACAGGAGCAGAAACGTTTAGATACACTCTTGCCACTCCTAGAGGGCAATCAGGAACTGTGGGCCATCGGTGAATTTGTGCATTTTGGCAAGCATTCGGTTCCCCATCTGCTCAAAGCGTTGAAAATGTCGGGGCCGCGGATACGCTTTAATGCCATTGAAACCCTATCAATGATCAAGGATCCGACGGCTGTTCCAGCCTTAGTAGAATTAGCGCTACAGCCTGAAGAAGAATCGAAGGTTCGCTCGCATGCCCTGCGAGTAGCCACTCGATTAGATCCGAATCAAGTGATACCGGCCATAGAAGGCATGGCAAAAGACCCAAATTCGACAATTCGCAATACCGCCGTCTTTGAAGCTCGTTATGTACATCGAAAAGAAGTCTTACCCATTCTCATCGCGGTTATACCTGACCCTCAGCAATACGTATCGATTACCGCCCGGGATTCTTTTTGGATTCTCACCCGGTTTAGTGGCGCTATCCATGACTGGGAAATCTCAACACCGGAAAAACGACAAGAATGGGCGAAGGAATGGTGGACTTGGTGGGAAGAGAATAAAGACCAATTTGGTGGTGGCGCTGCTCCAACAACCCCACCAGAACCACCAGCCACGTTGGATACGGACTAATCCAACGTTCGACGACCAATGCTAATATTGTAAGTTTCAAAATAATTCAAAGCCTATGGACACCAATAACAAGGAGTAACGAGGTATGGCAGTGCTGCCAATTGCAAAAGTTGGAAATCCTATTCTTCGTCAAATTGCCAATCCCGTTGATCCTGCATCGATAGGAAGTCGAAAATTCCAAGAATTTCTGGATGATATGTTTGAAACTATGGTGAAATATGAAGGGATTGGGTTGGCTGCGCCGCAAGTGGCTCAATCTGAACAAATCGTCGTGATGGAATGTGAGGGAAATGATGGCATTCCTAAAACAGTCCTCATCAATCCTAAAATCGTGTTTTACGGACCCACACAAAGTGAAATGTGGGAAGGCTGCCTGAGTATTGATAATATGCGTGGAAAAGTTATTCGGCCGTCTATGGTGCGTGTACAGGCCTATGATCGACACGGTGTCATGCAAGATATAGAAGCCAATGAATTATATGCGGTATGCATTCAACATGAAATGGATCATTTGCTTGGGAAGCTCTTTATTGATCGCATGACCGACATGTCGACCCTCACGCAGCTAGAAGAGTTTGATGCGTATTGGAAGGAAGATTCTGCCACGGTCATTTAGCGACTCATCACCAAAGTCGTCTACCCATTTCCTCCAGCAACCTACATCCACCTACTCCAATTCGTGAGCCTTGGGCATCGCCAGGGCTCACAATCTAACGAGATCCGCATTGTGAGCCAATAGTGAAATCATTACTTCGTTTTTTGACTTACCTTCGTCCCTACCGTGGGTTAGTCAGTTTAACGTTTTTCTTTGCTGCCCTCACCACCGCGTTGGAGCTCCTCCCGCCTTGGTTGCTTAAGGTTGTGATCGATGACGTACTCCTAGCCAAGAATACGGATTTGTTGCCTTGGGTATTGCTTGGACTCGTTCTGGCCTATGGCTTTAAAAATCTCTGCCAATCACTGCGCATTCGATTTAATAACCTGCTCGAGCAACGCGTGGTCCATCGTCTCCGCCAAGAAGTCTTTGAAGCCTTACAGCGGCTATCATTGAACTACTATGAAAATCGGTCAACTGGAGAAATTATGTCTCGGGTTGTCAATGATACAGAACCCGTTCAGCGTATTTTCATTGATGGGTTTGAGGGCATGCTGACCGCCACATTAACCCTCGTGGGGATTACCACCATTCTGTTTGTCATTAACTGGAAATTGGCTCTCCTGGTGTTAGTTCCCATACCTATTTTGATTATTGGTGGGGTGTATTTTACTCGTCGTGTTCATCGTCATTATCGAGACATTCGCCAACATGCAGCAGACCTCAATGGGTATCTCCAAGATGCCTTATCAGGGATACGAGAAACGATGGGCTTTAATCGCCAACCCTACGAGCAATCCCGGTTTCAAGACATGTCTCAACAATATAGCCAAGCAAATTTAAAGGCGATGTATCTCTGGTCGGTGTATTCTCCTGGTATGATTTTTTTGGGGAATATTGGAACGGTGCTGATTGTGGGATTTGGCGCAGTCGAAGTGATAGAAGGACGACTCACGACTGGTGAATTAGTGATGTTTTTGTCCTACCTGGTGCTGTTCTACACACCAGTCAATCAAATTCACTCGGTTAATCATTTATTACAACATGCCCTCGCTGCCGGAGATCGGATTTTCGATGTCTTAGATGCCAAACCTGCCGTGCCGGACGAAGGGACGTTAACTCCTCAAGCATCGAGATTTTCAGGCAAAGTCGAATGGAAAAATGTTGTCTTTTCATATCGCCCAGAAGCACCGGTTGTTTCAAAACTATCCTTAGTCGTTGAACCTGGGGTGCATTTGGCATTCGTTGGCCCAAGTGGAGTCGGGAAAAGCACGTTAATGAAGCTGCTGTTCCGCTACTATGATGTGCAAGGTGGGGCCATTCACTTAGATGGGCATGATATTCGAGATCTACCCCTTGCAACATTAAGAGAACAGATCGGATTCGTTCAACAGGAACCATTCTTATTTAATGGAACGGTGCGAGACAATCTCGCCTATGGAGATTTAACCGCTTCACCGGACCAAATTGAAACAGTCGCCAAGACTGCACAAGCACACAATTTCATTCTGGACCTTGCTGAAGGCTATGACACGTGGATTGGTGAACGAGGGGTGAAATTATCCGTAGGGCAAAAACAACGAATGGCCATCGCCCGAGTCCTATTAAAAGATCCACCCATTGTGGTGATGGATGAAGCCACCTCGAATATTGATACTGAGACGGAAGTCGAAATTCGTAAAGCCATGGATGAGTTGATGCGAGGCCGTACCACTTTTATCATTGCTCATCGACTGTCAACCTTGCAGTCAGTGGATCGAATCGTCGTCTTGGATGGAGGCAGTATCATCGAAGAGGGCAATCATTCTACGTTGATGGCTAGAGATGGGCTCTATGCCAGGCTCTATGAAGCACAATTTCATGTATAAAAACCTGCTGGCAAAGTCGGGGAAGAATGAGCAAAAGCGCACATAGCTGTCCGAGCTGTCATCAAGCCGTTTCCTGGGAAGATAACGTCTATCGACCTTTCTGTTCTGATCGATGTCGATTAGTTGATTTGCAAGGATGGTTCGGTGAACGCTATCGTATTCCTCATGATGAAGACTCCGATCCAGATGACACCGAGAATCTCACGGAA
>JAJDBQ010000113.1 GCA_029261255.1 Nitrospirales bacterium | reverse complement strand
GTCATTCTGTTCGATGAAGCGCAGGCTGTGAAGAATATTCTGGCGGGGACGACGGGAGCGGCTCGACGCCTCAAGGGTTATTTCAAGTGTGTGATGACAGGGACGCCGTTGGAAAATCATGTGGGCGAATACTATTCTCTCATGGATTTGTGCGTGCCGGGCCTGCTAGGCGAGTACGACGTGATGAAAGGCAAGCTGAAAACGCCATCACCGGATGTACTCAACACCATCACGCATCGGACCAAGCCTTTTGTCTTGCGTCGCACCAAAGCAGAAATTCTCAAAGAATTGCCAGCCAAAACGGAAACCGATATTTACCTGGAGCTGACCGATCGCCAGAAAACACTCTATCAGCAAACTGTGGCAAGTATTCGGTCGACCATCGCTTCGGCGTATCAGACGAAAACATCGTCACAAGCGCGAGTCATTGCCCTCACCGCTATTTTGAAATTAAGGCAGATTTGTCTCTCGCCTCGTCTCATTCAGAAAGAGAGCACGGACATCTCTCCCAAATTAGGGTGTGTTGTCGAGCGGCTTCAAGAACTGATGGACGAAGGACATAGTGCGTTGGTCTTTTCGCAATTTACGTCATATTTAGATTTAGTGGAACAGGAGTTTCAGGCGCACCATATTCCCTTTGTGCGATTGGATGGGTCGACCCCTACTGTTGCCAGGAGAAAGATTGTGCAGGAATTTCAAGACACAAAGACTCCGTTTGTTTTCTTGCTGAGTCTCAAAGCCGGTGGGCAGGGATTAAATCTGACAAAGGCCTCCTATGTGTTTCATTTGGATCCTTGGTGGAATCCCGCTGTCGAGAATCAGGCGTCGGATCGAGCGCATCGTATCGGTCAAAAGCAGAAAGTCTCGATCATGCGCTTGTTGATGCGGCATACAATTGAAGAAAAGATGATGGCGCTCAAACAACAAAAAATGGAACTGTATCAAGCGGTGTTAGAAGGTGCAGCGCATCAAGGAGGTGGGACTTCGCTCACACAGAAGGATTTTGAGTTCCTTTTGGAGTAGGTGCTCCTAGTGCGTTGATTCTTGAGTAAGGTTTCCCCATCTTGATGGATTGAGAACGACATCAATTTCTCGCTAAATGGAAATATGTGAACAATGAAATCAGCATTGCATGACAAGACGATTGCGAAGGAATTAAGTATCACGGCCACACAGGTCCTGGCCACTCTGGAGTTGTTGGATGATGGCGCGACCGTGCCGTTTCTCGCCCGTTACCGTAAAGAAGTGACCGGTGGGTTAGATGAAGTCGTGATTACGTCTATTCGAGATCGCGTGGCTCAACTTCGAGAATTGGATAAACGTCGAGCGGCCATTCTGTCTTCCCTTGAAGAACAGGGAAACCTGAGTGACGTCTTGCAAGCGCAGATTGATGCGGCGTTGACCATGACGGAACTGGAAGATCTCTATCTTCCCTATCGGCCTAAGCGTCGGACCAAAGCCATGATCGCTAAAGAACGGGGGCTGGAACCATTGGCGGAAAGTCTCTGGGCTCAAAATGAGAAGTTTGATGTCTTAACTGAAGCCGAGAACTACCTCAATCCAGAACAGAATGTTGAGACAGTGGAAGACGCATTAGCTGGTGCACGCGACATTATGGCCGAGTGGATCAATGAAGATCAGCAAGCTCGAGCGTCGATGCGTGCCCTGTATTTAGAACAAGGGTTTTTCAAGACGACTGGCGTGCGTGGAAAGGATGTGGAGGGCAGCAAATACCGAGACTACGCTGAATGGGAAGAACCGGTGGCCACCGCGCCTTCACATCGTGTATTGGCTATGCGCCGTGGAGAACAAGAAGGGTTTCTAACATTTCGAGTGGTTGTGTCTGAACCGGCAGCACTCGCGATCTTATCTCGTTTTTTCCTCAAAGGGAGTGGTCAGTCATCTGCGCAGGTGACGATTGCCATCCAAGATTGTTTTACCCGACTGTTGTCTCTCTCGATGGAAACGGAAGCGCGTCTGCAGACCAAGGTCAAAGCCGATGAGACGGCCATTGAAGTGTTTGCACAAAATGTCCAACAATTACTGATGGCGTCACCTTTAGGCCAGAAAGCGATGCTGGCAATCGATCCAGGATTTCGTACGGGGTGTAAGGTCGTGTGTCTTGATCGTCAAGGATCGTTGAAGCATACCGATCTTATCTATCCTCATCAGGGGGCAGGAGGCGTGGCTAGGGCTGGTGAGACGATCTTGGGTTTGGTCACAAAGTTTCAGATTGAAGCGATCGCTATTGGCAATGGGACCGCTGGCAGAGAGACTGAAACCTTTCTTCGAACGTTGAAATTGCCTGGAAGTCTTCCCCTGGTGATGGTCAACGAAAGTGGGGCGTCTATTTACTCGGCCTCAGCTGTGGCTCGAGAAGAATTTCCTGATCAGGATATCACCGTGCGTGGAGCCGTCTCCATCGGTCGCAGACTTATGGACCCCTTAGCCGAATTAGTGAAGATCGATCCCAAATCAATTGGGGTTGGGCAATATCAGCATGATGTGGATCAAGGTATCTTGAAACAGCGGCTTCAGGATGTCGTCATTAGTTGCGTGAATCGAGTAGGAGTGGACGTCAATATGGCCAGCCCACAATTACTCACCGCCGTCTCGGGGGTGGGGCCACAACTGGCCACGAATATTGTGGCCTATCGGCAAGAGAATGGACCCTTCAAAAGTCGGACGGCGTTGAAAAAAGTTCCACGCTTGGGTGCTAAAGCGTTTGAGCAGGCAGCAGGATTCTTACGCATTCCGGAAAGCGAGCATCCCCTGGACGCCAGTGCCGTTCATCCAGAGCGGTATCCTGTGGTGAACGCGATGGCCAAAGATTTGGGCTGCACGGTAAAAGATTTGATGAAGGATACCGATCGCCAGAAAGCGATCGACCTCAATCAATACATTACGGAAGAAGTCGGAAAGCCGACTCTCACTGACATTCTCACCGAATTGGCCAAGCCGGGTCGTGATCCACGAGAACAATTTGAAGCTATACGATTCGATGAAGCGGTTCAATCTATTGAACAGGTTGAATCCGGCATGGTCCTTACCGGTATCATCACGAATGTGACGGCCTTTGGCGCCTTCGTTGATATTGGCGTGCATCAAGATGGACTCGTCCATATCAGTCAGCTGGCCAATCGCTATATCAGCGATCCCAATACTGTCGTTCAGGTAAACCAACAAGTCAAAGTGACCGTATTGGAGGTCGACATCCCTCGCAAACGCATCTCCCTCTCCATGAAAGCCGTTGTGCCCGAGTCCTAGTAATCATTCTTCCACTGGCTTTTATGGTTTCGAAGCTTGGATAGCTGTTGTTAATTTCTCATTTTTTGTCTTTTCCGCAGTGCTAAAGCGGCTGCTATCTCTTACGATAGTGGTATTGTTAGCCGCTCTTTCTCAGTTTTTCCTCGTTGACTTGCGTGAGTAAAAACTCTGTGATATTTTGAAGCGTATCGTGTAAGACCTCTTTTTTTTGGGGCGACAGACCCCGATAGAACGAAGTAGGGCCTTACACGATTTTTTTGTTCAATCCCTCCTTGGTCTCCTGATAGCAGGAACAATCCAACAAGCATCTGGGAGTTGTGTGAAGGAACAGAAAGGGTCGTCGGCTGTAGTTGACCCCCCTAGGTGTCTCATCGCGTGCATTTTTTTGTGAAGAAGGTCTGTACAAATCGAAGGAAAGGTTCTTAATGGTTGAAGAGATGGTTGGCAAAATTCGTGAAGGAATGAATATCCGAAATGATTTACTGGCAGGCCTCGTGGTCGCACTGGCATTGATTCCTGAAGCCATTGCCTTTTCCCTCATCGCTGGGCTCGACCCTAAGGTGGGATTGTATGCCTCATTCTGTCTCGCCACGGTCGTGGCTTTTTCTGGCGGTCGTCCTGGAATGATTTCGGCGGCGACGGGTGCAATGGCACTTCTAATGGTGACACTTGTGAAAGATTACGGACTACAATATTTGCTAGCAGCCACGGTGCTGACTGGCGTTCTACAAATCCTTGCAGGGTGGCTGAGACTGGGATCCCTCATGCGCTTTGTGGCACGTTCGGTGATCACCGGATTTGTGAATGCGCTGGCAATCTTGATTTTTGTGACTCAGCTCCCAGAACTGATTGGTGCGAGTTGGGTGGTCTATGCGATGGTGGCGGCTGGCCTAGCCATCATCTATCTCTTTCCATATCTCACGAAGGCCGTGCCTTCT
>JAJDBQ010000112.1 GCA_029261255.1 Nitrospirales bacterium | reverse complement strand
AAATAGACGCGGCGGCCGTTACTCGGATCATGTAGCAAATCGATCAATTCCTGCAGATTGGCCTTAAAGGTTCCAGGCCCGGGGTTGGAGGATCCCTGGCCACTGGGGACCATGCCCGAAAACGCATCATTAATGCCCAAGGCAATTAAGAAGACCGTGTTCCGAGGACGCTCGCGTACCACCTTCGGTGTGCGAATCAGCGCCCCCGCCGAAGATTCGCCACTAAACCCATAGTTCAAGATATCATGGGGCCGCCCCAGCTTTGCCGTCAGAATATTGTTTAAGCTTGGAATAAACCCACGCCCCGTATTGGTATTGCGCCCATCTTGCGACGTCGCATCCGTATCATTATCATCGCCCACGCCCACCGTTGTGCTATCGCCAATCCCCGCATAGACATCCCCAATGCCGACCTGGGTCACCGTATCTGAGGTGTCCGCCCCACCCACGGGGTTCCCCCCCGCATTCACGATCACCGCGCTCACTTGTAGATTGTCGCCAGCGACCCCCGTAAACGTCCGTTGGAACGTCGTGGGCGTAATCTGCCCATTACTCGGGAACGGCATCGTCTGTTGTTGGCCCCCCACGCTCACACGGACCCCCCAGCCCGCATGTGCCGGCTGCGCCAGACACACACTCGCCGTGACTCGCAAGCCCGGCCCGGCTTGGACTTCCTGTGAGAGTGGCTCGACCACTTTCACAAATGGGGTCGCACACTGCCCCTCAAGATTCACCTCGGCCATCGCCGCCGTCGGATTATTACTCACCGTCGTCAACGCGACCAGCCGCACAAATTGGCCTGTCTTCGGGGGAAACGCTACCCGCTGCTCGGTACTACTATTGCTGAAAGTCCCGATCGCCACCGGCGCGCCCCACTCCGCGCCGTCCTGGCTGATGTAAATGTGATACGCCAAGATCCGTCCGGTGGATGAGCTGGGCGGTAAATACCGCAAGGCATCCAGACGGAAAGCTGAACCCAAATTAATCTGGATTTCATGCGGTCGCCCCACGGCACTGAATTGTGTCTGCCAGATGGTACTCGGATTGCCATCCAAGACATTCTCCGCCGCACGATTGGCCTGATTCACTTCCTCGCTATTTACATATTTGATGCTCCAATTCGTGCGAGGAAGGGTGCTATTCGCGCCGACCTTCACCGTCACCGAATCCGGATACGGATCGGCCAACCCAAAACTATCGGTGACCATAAATGTCACGGTGTAGGTCCCGGGATTCGGAAAGACCACGGACCCCGGATTGGCTTGTGTTGAGTCCGCAATCGTCGGATCCCCAAAATCCCACAGATACCCAGATGCCGAGTCCCCATTCGAGTCGGTAAACGTGCCAGAGAAGGAGACACTACTCCCGGCACTAATCGTCACATTGCTGTTAGGCGTAGTAATCGTGCCGTTCGGCGCAAAGTTCCCCGAAAACGCCGCACCGACCACATTGAGCTCAGCCAGAATGATGAAGTTCCGCCCGTTATGCTCTCCTAATGGCCGAATGCGCACATACCGCCCCGCCACACGCGGAAAACTCACTTCTTTTTCCCCAAAGAATTTCGCAAATTCCCCCGCCGCCACCGGTTCGCCCCAGTTTTGCCCATCTTCACTGACGTAGAATTCATAAAACGACGGCATGATGCCTTGGGTTGGCAACCGCGGGAGAAACTTGAAGCCTTCGATTTCATACACATTGCCCAGATTAATTTGGAGATTGTGCGGCGGTGACACCGACGAACTCTGGCTCGTGGTCCAATTCGTGTTGGGATTACCATCAATCGCTTGTGCCGCCCCACGCGCCGAGTTCAGCTGACTACTGAATGATTGCACCGACCAAGGCGATTGGTTGAGGACGGCCGTTGTGGTCCGAACCGTAATCCCGGCATCCATCGTATCCAAATTACTGTCAGTCACCCGTACCGTTGACTTACCCGCCGCGGAGCCAGCTCGATACAACCCCGTCGTCGCGTTCACACTCGCCCCTCCGGTCGTATCTGCCACGACACTAAATGTATACGGAGGGATACCACTGATACCGGAAAAATCCTGTTGACCACCTGAAGATAGAACCGCAATCGTGGGGTCTATTCCAAAAGCCACAACGGTCACGCCGGCCTCGGCTGTATCAAAGTTGGCATCTGTGACCCGCACCCGAGAGGTCCCAACCACCGGGCCTGCTGAATACAAGCCAGTCGCAGCATTCACAGTTGCACCACCCGTCATGTCAGCCACCACACTAAATGAATAAGGTGGAAATCCTCCAATAGCCGAAAACACCTGCTTTCCACCTGAGGCAAGAGGTACAATTAAAGGGCTAATAGCTAGAGGAACAGTGACCGTTACGATAGGAATGGACGTATCAAGATCACCATCCGTAACTGGCACCAGAGATTCTGCAGGTTTATTAAACATGTCTCTGCGTTCAACATTCTTGGGGTCTCTCAGTAAAAATTTCTCTTGAGATACACCCGTGGATCCAGAAGGTGCCACCCCTAAATCTACGTTCGCATTAGCGCTCCCGCCAAAAGCCCTCACAGCAGCTTGAGCCACCGCTGCAGTTTCACCTAGTAAAAAAACGGCCCCTACAACTATAAGTGTCAGTGCTTGTATGAAACACTTAAATTTTCTGAACCGGCATTGAGTGTTCATGATGATGATCCTGGAAAAATAAAAAAAATGAAAATTGATCTTCAGTATGCATATATACTTAGGCCTTATAAATTAAGGTATTAATTTCATACGAAGATTCGAGATCCGATGAGATGGATCATTATAATATTTCGTTTTATACACAATTGATGCCAAATCGCAAAAGCTTGATTAATCTATTGCATGTTCCTGTGGATAATCACAGACACTTCACAAAATAGTCAATATTCATGACTCAACTACTATTCTCTATCTTTTACGAATCTTATTGCCACTGCACGCACCTAGAGACCATATACCCTGATATTCTTTAGAAATTGTCTTGGCTAAAGCAGACGAGAGCTATCACAAGAGACGAATTACGAGTGTGTTCTCACACGAAATTTCACACAAGAAGTTCACAGAGTTGCCCACAAGAGAAAGGGTAACGCTCGATCTGATAAATGTGCCAGTCAAACCAGCAAGATACCTGAGAAAGAGGTTATATGTTGCCATAAGCCTTCATCAAGGAGAATCGGGCTTATTAAGATCTATATTTCAAAAACTTTAAAACTATTTCAAGAATGATTGAAAACCAGCGAGATGGAAACCCAAGGAGCAGGTGGAGGGCAATATCAGAAAAAACGAAGAAAAATTCTTGACGTGTCGAAACCTAAATCGAGGGGCAACACCATGATCTATCCCAAGGTGCGCCCCATGCCGTTCGCAGTGTCTCGAATCTACGGCCAATAACGAGACGTTCAGAATCTTCGATCTCTGACTGTTAGTTCGAACGAGTCCAGCGGAGGTCTTCACTCACCCTTCGACTATCCATAAGCAGTCTGAGTTGGTTCATTCGAACAAATCGTGGGTCCGTTAAAATGGCTTCAGTGACGTTGGCTTTTTTATAGGCTTCATAGATTTGGACGGCTCCGGCGCGTGCGTCCCATTGAGGCTTAAAACCAGGTAACATCTGGTTAATTTTACTACAATCAACGCGATAGCAACGTTTGTCCGGCCCAGCTCCCTCAGCATATTCAATTTCACACCCAGGTAAGGTCTCTTTCACAATTTCCCCTAATTCACTGATTCGGTAGTTCTCCTGGGTCAGCCCAACATTGAACGCTTGGTTATGAACGACGTCACTGGGCGCTTGAAGCACTGCCAGGAATGCTCTCGAAACGTCTTCCACATGGACAATCGGACGCCAAGGGGTACCATCGCTCTTCATCAAGATGCGCCCGCTCGTCACCGCTGAAGCCATAAGATTATTCAAGACCAGGTCAACGCGCAGTCTTGGGGATATGCCGTAGACTGTCGAGTTGCGTAAGAAGGTAGGATGAAAATTTTCATCAGCAAGAATTTTGACATCTCGTTCAACTCGTACCTTAGAAACACCATAAGCTGTCACGGGATTCAGCTCTGATTCTTCTGTGAGAAAATCGTCTCCAGCCGCGCCGTAATTACTACAAGAAGATGAAAAAATGAATCGAGGAACACCGGACGCTTTGGCTTTTTCAGCAAGACGAACCGATGCCAGATGATTAATTTCATATGTCAGAGTCGGATCTAAGTCACCCAGGGGATCATTTGAAAGACCCGCCAAATGAACAACGGCATCAAACCCTTCAAGGGCAATGGCAGCGGTGTCCCGGATATCCACGTTCATGGAGGGGATTTCAGGAACGTTCATATTTCCAAAAAAACAATCGGCAAACAAGTCGGTATCTAGCCCTACGACCTCATGACCCTCTGCAAGAAACATCTGCACTAAAACGCTGCCGATATACCCATTATGCCCAGTAACTAAGACTTTCATTTTTTCCTCCATAATTGACTTGCTCGCAAGCACTCAAACGGCTAATGCCTCTGTTGTTGTCTATCTTGTTGCTTTACCTTTGCCTCTCACAAGCATCATTCGCACTAACAGAATGCTACAAGGTAAACTATTGAAAATAGTTAATGCTCATCATATCAGGTACCCACCAGTTCACAATTCCAAAAAAGCAGTATGAGTGAAAGAAGCCAACGATCAGAACAGAAAGACAAAAAGTCTTCACACAATCACGATCAATATACAAGAAAAATTATTTACGCATGTAGATGGCACCAGACTTGGTGCCCACGCTCAGGTGAACCTATCGTGATCAGAGGAGGATCAGCTGTCTTGCAAATATCTATCACTTGAGGACAACGGGGATGGAACCGACATCCGCTTGGCGGATTTAAGGGCGACGGAACATCGCCTGACAGGACCGTTCGCTGTGAGACAATTGTCGGATCCGGCACAGGATTCGCCGACAAGAGCGCCTGAGTATAAGGATGTTTGGGGTCGGTAAACAGATCCTCGACCGGTGCAACCTCAGCGAGTTTCCCCAAATACATGACGGCAATGCGGTCGGCCAGATATTGGACCACATTCAAGTCATGGGTAATAAAGAGATAGGACAAATGAAATTCTTGCTGAAGGTCTCGAAGTAGATTCAATATTTGTGCTTGAATGGAAACATCTAGTGCTGACACCGCTTCATCGCACACAATAAATTTTGGGTTCAGCGCAAGCGCACGAGCAATGCCCACGCGTTGACGTTGGCCACCGGAAAATTCGTGCGGGTAACGCGATTGGTGTTCGGGCCGCAGTCCCACTTTCACAAATAATTGGTTGACCTGATCCTGCAATTCTTGGCCTTTGGCAATTTTGTGAATTTTAAGTGGTTCGGACACAATCGATCCAATTGTCATGCGTGGATTAAGCGAGCTATAGGGATCTTGAAAGATGATTTGCATCCGTCGACGCGCCTGCCTCAACTCACGAGCTTTAAGGGCGAGTAGATCTTCTCCCTCAAATTTTATTTCGCCAGCTGTTGGCTCCATAAGCCGAAGGATAGAGCGACCAACCGTTGTCTTACCGCAGCCGGATTCCCCAACCAAGCCAAGCGTCTCGCCATGATTCACATGCAGAGTAATATCATCGACCGCCTTCACCCATGCAGACACACGCGAAAAAATCCCGCTACGTACGGGAAAATATTTTTTCAGTCCGGTGACTTGAAGGAGTGGAGGTGAAGAATTCACAGACATCGGCAGTTCATTTAGAATTTGGAGCCCCATGTAACCAACAGACAGCTTCATGAGACTCCCCGACCTTTATCGTGGGGGGAGGTTGCGTTGCACAGTGCTCCAACACATCAGCGCAGCGTGAGGCAAAATGACATCCTGAGGGATATTGCAATGGCGACGGCACCGTCCCTGGAATGGCTTCCAAACGTATCTGCCGTTCGCCAGGACGCGGCAATGATTTCAAAAGTGCACGAGTATAGGGATGACTAGGCTGCTGAAAGAGAGTCTTCACCTCTGCTCGTTCGGCTATTTTACTTGCGTACATCACTATGACGTCTTGCGCAAATTGCGCAACGACTCCAAGATTATGCGTAATGAGTAAAATAGCCATGCCTAAATCTTTTTGAAGATCTGATAACAGATCAAGAATTTGGGCTTGAATCGTAACATCTAGGGCCGTTGTGGGTTCATCGGCTATCAGTAAGTCAGGCTTGCAGGCTAACGCCATCGCAATCATCACCCGTTGCTTCATACCCCCTGACATTTCATGGGGGTATTGGTCGATGCGTTGTTCTGGCGACGCAATACGCACTTTTCCTAACAGACCAATAACTTCTTGACGGATCGCACCCTTCGACAAATCGGTATGAATCTTCAAGACTTCCCCGATTTGATCACCGATACGCATCACTGGATTCAGGGAGGTCATGGGCTCTTGAAAGACCATGGCAATAGATTTTCCTCTAATTTTCCGCATAGCCGATTCTGGTAAACTCAGCAGTTCTTGCCCCTTAAAGTTGATCGTCCCACCTACCACTCGCCCAGGCGGAGAAAGCAATCGCATGACGGACAAAGCTGTGACCGACTTCCCACAACCCGACTCTCCAACCAAGGCCAACGTTTGTCCACCAAACAACGTAAAGCTCACATCATCAACGGCTTTAATTTCGCCTTTGTCGGTAAAAAACGACGTTTGGAGATTCGAAACCTGTAAGAGCGGATGGACGTTCGATTCCATTTATTGACCTGTTGGATATTTCTCGTAAATAATCCAGCTGCCAGGAATGGTCAAAAAAGTCATCCGGCAAGGTCGCAGTGAATTTGACGCGCGGAGCGTACGTACAGTACGTGAGCACGGCAATATGACGAGAACGCTGCTGGCGGCTTTTTTCAACATTCCTTTATCGACTTCGCAATTTTGGATTAAGGGCCTCACGTAAACCCTCCCCCACAAGATTGAAGGCCAAGACGACGACAAAAATCGCCATGCCTGGGATAAAAAAGAGCCAGGGTGCATCGAATATAAATCCTTTCCCATCGGAGAGGATATTCCCCCATGTGGCATCCGGAGGGGGAACACCAAAACCCAAAAAGCTCAATCCCGATTCCGTCAAAATGGCCGAAGCGACACCAATAGTGGCGGACACAAACACCGGAGCTAAGGCATTCGGCACCATATGACGAAATATAATTCGGATTTCTGGTATTCCCAACGCCTTCGCAGCGGTGACATAGTCCAATTCTCGAATTGACAAAAATTCTGCTCGAACGAAACGTGTCGTTCCCATCCAACTGAACAAGCCAATGATAATCATGATGGTATAAATACTCGGAGGCAACAGAGCGACCGCAGTCAGAATAAGAAAAAATGTCGGAAAGCACATCATGGCATCGGTGAATCGCATGATGAGCGTATCAATGGTGATAAACCCTAACTTAACATGCCCGTAAAACCCAGCCAGCCCTCCTAAAAGAATACCTATACTCAAGGAAATCCCCACGGCGACAAAGCCAATCGACAATGACACAAACGAGCCTTGGAACATGCGTGCAAAAACATCTCGCCCTAATTCATCCGTCCCCATAAGATAGATTCCAACGAATGGTTGATCTGCTGGAAGACTGTCTGCCGATGGGACGGAAAAGGGGGGAAGAAATTTATCTGTTAACCGGACAACTTCTGGATCAAACACCACCCACCATTCCGTAAGTGCTTTCCCACCCAACGCCGTCAGCAGCAGGAGCATTAATACCCAAAAACCTATGAGTGCTTGATAATCTTTTTTAAAGATTCGAAGAAATTCTTGCCAGGGTGTTTCTGGAGGAGCCATCGCTTCGGGGTCCAGCGGCATAGTACCCGATCGGCTCAATATAGATGATTTCGGTTCATTCATGAACGAGTCACTCTCAAAATATTACAACTAATGCAAACGGATTCTTGGATCCACGACAGCGTAGAGAATATCCGAGAGTAATGTGCCAGCCAACGTGAGAACCGCGGCAATAAAATTCAAGGTCATGATGACGGGAAAGTCCCGCGATAAGATGGCTTCATACGCCAACCGTCCCAATCCTGGCCATGCAAAAATCTGCTCAAAAATCACGGATCCGCCAATAAGCCCTGGGAGTAACAGGCCAAACATCGTGACAAAGGGGAGCAATGCATTTCCCAGTGCATGCCTATAAATGACCGTATCTTCTTCCAGCCCCTTGGCTCGCGCAGTCCGCACATAGTCTTGGCTTAAGACCTCTAGCATTTGAGAGCGAACATAGCGGGACAGAACCGCAATCCCACCAACAGCTGCCATGACGGATGGAATGACCAAATGCCAGACACGATCCATCATTTTATAGGCGGGCTCAGCATGCTCCATGCCGAACGTCTTGATACTGATGACAGGCACCCCAAACCATCCAACTACCCACAAAATTGCTAAGTAAGATAAGAAAAACCCAGGAATGGAAATCAGCGCATAGGACAACAAGACTGTTCCCCGATCATACAGACCACCACGGAACACCGCCCCATAAATTCCGGCCGGAAATGCCCATGTCCAGACTAAAAGCGTAGCGACAATAAATAGAGGAAGAGAATTAAGAAATCGATCCCAAATTTTTGGGAGAACCGGCTGGCTATCTTTAAACGACTTCAACTCCCCAGACGCCAGATCTCGAATCCAATAGAAATATTGCACATGAAGGGGATCATCAAGGTGAAACGCCGCTCGTATCTTAGCGATATCTTCCGGCTTCATCCGTGGATTCATAGGATCCACTTCGCTGGGTTCTCCAGGAGCCAAATGAATAAACGAATGCGCGACAAAGGACACTATGATCAAGAGAATCAATCGTTGCCCGATATTTCGAAGAATAAAATTCCACATCGTCAGTGCGTCACAGTCAAATTAACAAGTGAATCTCATTTATTAAAAGTCTGGAGTGAATTCCAGCTTGCGCCATTTGTGAAAATGGAAGGTCACATCTCCGCTCTTGATGGGATAAATCTTTTGATAGTCCTCTTTCCCATCATCGTCTTTATTAACCAAGACAATCTTTTTATCCAACACCCTGGTACTTAATGGCGCATACAAGAATGTATAGGGTTGATCCTCATGGATCAAACGATGCAATTTGTGTGTGAGTTGTCGCTGTCGATCTCGATTATATTCTTGCCGAATGCGAACAATGAGTTCATCCGCGCGCTGACTCGTATAACCTACAAAATTTAATTGTTGAGGTCCTGCCTGACTGGAATGCCAAATCTGATACAGATCAGGATCAATGCTCATGCTCCATCCCAAGACGACAGCATCAAAGTCCCCTGTATTCACAAAATCGCCCAAGAACACCGCCCATTCAAAGACCTGGGTATTCACTTTCACGCCTATT
Source organism: Nitrospirales bacterium (assembly GCA_029261255.1). Taxonomy (GTDB): domain Bacteria; phylum Nitrospirota; class Nitrospiria; order Nitrospirales; family UBA8639; genus Nitrospira_E. The sequence continues at coordinate 6,502 of JAJDBQ010000112.1, read as the reverse complement.
TTTTTCCACGCATTCTGAGCAATCGTCAATAAGTTCTTCCGAATAGGATTCCCATTATTGGTTATCAAATTAAATTCGAAAATTTTCCCATCCTTTTCTAACCACCCATCTCCATTGACGTTCCACCCATGCTGTTGAAAGATAGCTTGTGCTCCTTGCGGATCGTAGGGAAGGGGTGGAATGGCCTGGTCATACCACTCAGTATTTTTAGGATAGGGTCCTGTCGTACGCTCGCCTTCTCCATAGACAAGATATTGAATAATCTCATCCACATTGATCGCCATTCCTAAGGCTCTCCGGATGTCGACATCAGCAAACAAAGGCTTTCTATTATTGTAGCCGATATAGTTATAGGCAAAACTTAAACTAGAAAACCATTGATAGGTCGGGTCGCTTTTATAGCGATCGACTTGATGAGGCAAAGCCGAATAAAAATCCACGGCTCCCGTTTTGAATTCAACTTCCTGTGTAAACAGTTCAGGAATAACCCTCATGTAAAAATCCTGATATTCCGATGGACCCTCCCAGTAGCTATCAAACCGTCTGAGGTGAATGAATTGATCCCCTTTCCATTCCACAAATTGAAATCGCCCAGTGCCAACTGGATGCCGGTTGAATTGGCTATCTCGCATCCCGAACGTTGATTGTGCTTCCTCTGATAAATCTCGATCTCGTTTTTCACGATCCATCGCTGCGTCATTGAGCAAATGTTCAGGCAAGATACCCATTGCCCAAGCATTAATCGCAGGAGAGTATAAGCGTTTATAAATGATCTTCACCGTATAGGGATCGACAACCTCCACGGCTTTGATTGGTTCGAAATCCGGCGTCCGAGGTGAAAGATTTTTCGGATCCATGATCGCTTCATAGGTAAACTTCACATCGCCCGCATCGAACTCATGACCATCTTGAAAATTCACACCCTTACGCAGATAAAACACGATCATGGGATTGTGTTCTCCGATGGGAAGGATTTCTGGGAATTTCTCACTCAGCGCATCTTTTGTTTCTTTTCCCAGTTCTTTCGGATAGTGAATTAATTCATCGTAAGGAAAATGCTCGAAGTACTGCTCTCCCAGAATGGGTGTCAATCGATCAAATAAATCCTGGTCGACCTGAGAGAGATTAAACGCGACCCGCGCCGGAACCTTAACCGTCACGACGACGTCTTTCAGCTGCGGCTTCCCATCCGCATCGGGCAATAGTAAAGAGATGGTTTCTTCCCGTTGGGTAGATGGTAAGAGTTCCAGCGATTGAACATAGCTTTTCAGATCTTCGTCGGTTCCCGCAATCCAAGCTTTTTGTATGCGATGTAATAGGGCTGTCCCAGTCACTTCTGTTCCATCAGGAAATCGATGATAGGGATTCACCGCTAGGTATGCCCGTTCAGTAATCTGCCAATCAGTAGCCAATCGTCCGCGCAAATCAAGATTCTCATCCAAGTCCAACAGTCCTTCGAATACGTGACTCACAATATTAGAACTGGATGAATCTGCATTTAATGCTGGATTGAGTATTTTGGCATCCCCACTGGAACCTTCTATATACGTCACCAGACGATTGGGGTTTCCGGCCGCTTGATTCTCGTAGGTTGGGACCCAGAAATACGATTGGAGAAGGAAAAGGACCAAGACTAATGGAATGAAGAGGAGTAGCCGTTTAACAAGCATTATCGATCAGAAATACCTTAAGACACTAAAATTGATTCAATGGTATCAAGAACTTTCGGATGAAGTCATGCGTGGCCATTGTTATCCACAGACAGTTGCTGCACCAAAACGACCTTTAGCAAGAAAGCTGAATTGATATGGCGATCATTTTGACCTTGCAGTCTTTTTACGATTTCGCTAGACTCCCCGTTCCTTTTTTTTGACAACATTTATAGTATTGCTATAGATGAGATTTCTTTCCAACTCTTAATGTCCCAACAATTTTTTCTACATTCAAGCCACATGTCTGCAGGAACATCTTTACATTCCCATCCCTTCTCTCATCCTCGTGTGAGCTCTGTGTCCTATTCGTCTTTATTTTTCCCCCAATGTGACGTTCGACACACAGAGTGTTCTTTCCTGGATCGTTTGTTGAAGGAGGTTTGTTCATGGAGGAGTGGTCTCATTCACGCACCGTCTTAATCGTTGACGACCATCAAGGTCTCATTTCCCTCATCCAACGCTGCCTTTCTCGAGAAGGGTTTCGCACCGCGTACGCTCACAGCGGGCAAGACGCTCTCACCTGGCTATCCCAACATCACGCTGATCTTCTTCTTCTAGATTTGCAACTCACCGATATGTCCGGTGAAGAGCTCATCAATCAACTCGCGCAACGCAGCCTGACGCTCCCATTTATCGTCGTCACTGGTCAAGGGGACGAACGCCTGGCTGTCAAGATGATGAAACGCGGCGCCCGCGATTATTTCATTAAAGATAGCAGCCTTATCGAACTTCTTCCCTCTATCGTGACGCAAACATTTGAACAAATTCAGCAAGAGCAACGACTCAAGCTCACTGAGGAAACGTTACGCGAAGAACGCGAACGGATGGCCATTACACTGTCTTCAATCGTGGAAGGCGTCTTTACGACTGATACGCGTGGACGACTCACCTATATGAATCACATGGCCGAAGAAATGAGTGGATGGGAACAAGAAAACGCCATAGGACGATCGATTGAAGAAGTTGTCCGTTTTCTCCACGCGGGAGTCAACGAAGAAGATGACCATCCCGTCACGCATACCTTGGAAATGGGCATTCCCCTTCACCCACTAGATCATTATCCCTTGTTTGATCACACCAGCGGAGAACGACCAGTGGTCTACAGCGTGTCCCCTTTACGGCGATCAGACGGCAGTCTGCTAGGGACCGTCTTGATTCTTCGTGATATGAGTGAACGCATCAAATTAGATGAAGAACGCCTAAAAGCTAGTAAACTAGAATCCTTGGGTCTCCTCGCTGGGGGCATCGCCCATGATTTCAACAATCTGCTGACATCAATCCTTGGCAACATTTCTATGACAAAAGCCAGCGTCAACACTCGAGATCATTTATTTACTTTTTTATCTGAAGCAGAGAACGCCTCCCTTCGCGCGAGGAAACTCACCCAACAACTCCTGACGTTTGCCAAAGGGGGCATACCCCTCAAAAAACCCATAGCCCTTCAACAGGTACTCACAGAATCAGCCACGTTTGCCCTCTCTGGATCTTCGACTCACTGTCAATTTGACATTCCGAACGACCTTTGGCTCGTCGAGGCCGATAACGGACAAATTGGGCAAGTCATTCACAATCTGACCGTCAACGCAGACCAGGCGATGCTCTCCGGCGGTGCACTCTCCATAACTGCTGAAAATATAACCTTAACGTCGGAACAGGCCAAACAACAGCATCTTCCCGCCGCTGGAGATTTCATTAAGCTCAAGATCGAAGATAATGGATGCGGCATTGCCCCGCATGCATTGCACAAAATATTTGACCCTTATTATTCAACGAAACCTAGTGGGAGCGGGCTGGGCCTGAGCACAGCCTACTCTATCGTCAAGAACCATCATGGCATGATCACCGCCGCATCCGTTCGTGACCAAGGCACAACCTTTGTGATCCACTTACCGGCTTCTCAAACAACCACAGCAGCTCAACAGAATGCACCTTCTGCCCTTCCAGGAGAAGGACGCGTGCTAGTCATGGATGACGAAGAATCAATTCGGCTCCTCTTAGGCGAGATGCTTCGACACCTTGGCTATGATGTACAATGTGTCGCAGAAGGGAATGAAGCACTCGAATGCTATCAAGAAGCGTATCACACGCATCAACCATTCAATGCTGTCATTTTGGACTTAACGGTCGCTGGTGGGTTAGGGGGGAAAGATACTGTCGAACAATTGCGGAAGTTTGACCCTCAAGTCAAGGCCATTGTCTCAAGTGGATATTCCAATGATCCCGTGCTCTCACGCTACTTAACGTTTGGATTTCGCGGCGTCGTGGCCAAACCGTTTCGCTTAGCAGAACTCAGTCAAGTCCTGCATCAAATTACCGCTTAACCAGAAAAACAGAACGACGACACGGAAGAATTGCTCTGTTAGCCTACAACTCGACTTTGATATGACCTTCTTCAACCATGGATTCGTAGGATTTAATATTGCTGGAGGGGTTATTCACACAATGCCCGGTTTTGACATTATATTCCCACCCATGCCAAGGACAGGTCACCGTTTCTCCCTCTAGATCGCCTTCGCCTAATGGCCCGCCGCGGTGAAGACATGTATTATCAGTCACGTGAAACGACCCATCCACATTGAACACGGCTAAACATTTATCTTTGGCTTCTACAACAATACCGGTCCCCGGACTCACGTCGTCAGTTTTTGCTATTTGAATCCACTCTCCCATATCTCTCTCCTCATTCTCTTAGGATACACACTCAATGACCTATGATGATTTCTGAATCGGGTCTTTAATTTTTTTCAGCATACTCGATAGCGTTGGCGATGATCCCCCCTCTGCCTTTTCCCCTTGTTCGATTTGGCTGACCAGAGTCCGCACAATCTCTTTGAACGCTGCTGTTTGAGGAGACTGAGGGTCTTTGACGACAATCGGTTTTCCCTCATCACCGCCTTGTCGAATAGCTGGATCAAGAGGAATACGTCCAAGGAATGGAATCTCGAATTTTTTCGCGGCCTCTTCGCCTCCACCATGGGAAAATATTTCAGTGCGCTCGCCACAATGACCACACACAAAATGACTCATATTTTCGATGACACCCAGCAAGGGCACATTCACTTTCTTAAACATCGTCATGCCTTTTCGAACATCTGAGAGCGCAACGGCTTGAGGAGTCGTGACCGTAATGGCACCGGTTAATGGGACAAGCTGAGACAAAGTCAACGGCACATCTCCAGTACCTGGGGGTAGGTCAATTAACAAATAATCAAGTTCGCCCCAGACCACATCTCTAAAAAATTGCTGAATAGCCGAATGAACCATCGGGCCGCGCCACACAACCGGCGTATCCTCTGGAACAAAAAATCCCATGGATATGACTTTCACGCCCTGCCCTTCAGCGGGAGTAATTTTCTCGCCATCTTTCACCGGCTCTTGACTCACGCCAATCATCATCGGAATATTCGGGCCATAGATATCGGCATCCATCACCCCAACGGCAAACCCTTGTTGCTTGAGAGCCACGGCCATATTCACAGTTACTGTGGATTTCCCCACTCCACCTTTCCCACTACTCACCGCAATAATGTGCTTGACTCCAGGAAGCGGGTTTTCTTGGGGCTGGCTCGCAGCACCAGCAGATTGAGAGGGCTGTTGTTCTTCAGGCATGTATCATTCTCCTTACTTCAAATATCATTGGGGATTACGTTCCGACAAAACAAAGACATTAAAGCACAGAACGTATCCATCCATCACTCAATTTCTAGACCCGCTCTCAAACCCCTTGTCAAAAACATGAGCGTTGAGAATGGTCTCAGAAAATGAAGACCTTACTTAAGAAAAGTCCGCGATGTAGGAAAAACTTGTCTATCGAAGAATTCCTAGCCAAGCTGGGTCGCAAACTTTTTGCGTGAACGCCCAATAAGTGGTTCATGATGGTTCTGACGATTGGCGGCAATCACTGGATCCAAGATTTCGCCACATGTAATACAGCGCCATCCAGAAAAATACATGGCACCAGCTTCATCAGCCACATCTCCAAATTTATCCTGAATCATAATACCCTTACACCGTGGACAATCCATGGACAGTACCCCTTCCTCTAAAACAACATAAATTAAAATGAATTCGTACGTCATTTTAGAAAGCAAGGGAGATACCGAAAGCTAGATTTACTAAGCTATTGATTTATAACATATTTCTTGAATACCCAAAACCATTAACGTTTCACAATGAAACATTGAATTTCAATTACCACTGACAATTATTACATAAGTCATTGTTTATATTGCAGATTAATTAATTGAATACCAATTCGTATCAAATGATCCCAAAATGAAACAACCTACGCCTCTGGCTTAAGACCAAACTGCCTCACCTTTCTCCATAAGGTGGATCGACCAATGCCCAACTGTCGAGAAGCTTCCTGAAAATGCCAACCCGATTTATCCAACGCACGACAAATAGCCTCTCGTTCAATTGATTGCAATGATTCCGTATTGGTCCACTCTCGATGCTCTAAGGCATACCGCTGCAATTCAGCAGGAAAATGCTCAAATTGTATAATCGACTCCTCACAGCACACAAACGCATGCTCCATCACATTCTGAAGTTCACGGATATTTCCAGGGAAGGGATACTGCTCTAGGGCCATGAGCGATTGCGGGGAAAGCCCAGCAATCTCCTTGCGCATGTCCCGATTGAATTTCTCACGAAAATGATTCACCAATAATGGAATATCTTCCGAACGCTCTCGAAGTGGAGGCAACACGATGGGAATGACTCGAATCCGATAATACAAATCCTCACGAAAGCGTCCTGCCTGAACCGCCTCTTCTAAGTTTCGATTC
>JAJDBQ010000111.1 GCA_029261255.1 Nitrospirales bacterium | reverse complement strand
GTCTGGACATTACGCTCACGGCTGGGCAGCGAGGTGGTCCAGCCGTAACCGCGGCTGCTGGTATAGACGCTGCCATCATCTTTCTGGTAGCCGCTAGGGACGACAGCATTGGCGGGTTGGAAGTTAATGGAGCTCGCTGAGCCTCCGCCACCACCTGAGCCCCCTCCGCCGCTACTCGTTGTTGTTACGATTGATTCATCAGAAGTCGTGCTTTCGTTTCCAGATGTATCGAAGGCCGTTGCAATGAATCCATATGTGCTGCCAGAAAGGAGATTTGTGATGGTTCTTTGTGGGGCATTTTGATTGGATGGGAGACCAGAGAAGATAGGCGAGGACCCATATTCAACTGAAGGCAGGAGGCGTTGATAAATATGATAGCCATCTAAATCTGGTTCAGTGTTCTTATCCCATGTGAGAGAGACATCGGCGGCATGAAGATTCGAAGCCATCAGTAAGCATAAGGAAAGAAGCAGGAACGACATGAGAGCACTTCGAGACTTTCTTGTTGCCGGTGAGTGAAGAGTAGAAGTTTTCATTGAGTGGCTCATCCCCCAGTAGTGGTTAATTCCTCGGGTATCATTTGATCGGATTATCAAGAATGCAACTTGAATGAGTGTTTGTTTGCGAAATGAAAGAAACGACATGTTCTACTTGCATGAATGGTGCAATAATAGTGGGTTGTTTCCTACAACTGGCTGCGTATAAATTTGTGGTGACTGTCCCGTCTAAGTTGTTGTTCGTTATTTTTTCACGAAAACAGGCAAGCCTATATTCTCCATGGATTCGACTCAGAAAAGGATTCCTATTTAGGCAAAATTCTGCTGACTGTATTCATCGTAGAAACGAATGTAAGAAAATAGAAAGCGGGGGAGAAAAAAGTTAGGAACTGATAAGAATGAAACAACCTATGAAGTAATGAGAAGATGTAGTCAGCAAATAGTAAGCCAGAATTGATTGATCGAGTATCTCAAGACAATAATTATTAAAAAAGGTATGAATCTAAAAGTATTTTTTTTGAATTCTCTTATATGTAAACGAGATTATGTAGAGAAGAAAGGTCTGATAATAAGTATGTGATTATTGATGACGAAGGAAATTGTCAATTTTTGAATGTTTTTAATTTCATGATAAATACCTAGTGATGCTGGTCGTTTATCAATATTTTTGGCAAAGATTCTGTGTTACATGACAATCCTTTCCCTTCGGAGAGAGCTCAACCTACATATTCTGAATCAAGGTCTGGTGTCCACGGAATTTAGGGGTGATTTCGCCACACACCTTACTTGGCGAATATAGCAGGCATGGAGTTGATTTGAGTCTTGATGCTAAATGAAGAATGATCGACTATACGGCTATACCTTTTTCCCTACTTATGGAAGGAAATCCTAGGCTGAAAGACCAAGCTCTTTTTTGTGACTTCTCTCTAGTTCCTTATTCGTAGGTTTGAGTTACTCAGTTTTTCCGAGCTGTTGTTTGGCAATGATTCACGTTTCATTTACTCGTGCCTCAACCTAGCGCTCAGAAGGTAGAGGTGTAGAAAGAAGTTATTCTTCAGGCTAAATTCCGCCTACGGTCATTAAGTCGACCTGATCGAAGAAAGCCTACATAAACGGAGAGTTGTCACTCTCGCTTTTTGTACTCATAGCAGCGGCTAGAGATAGTCTTTCCAGCGTTGCCCAGAACGAGTTTATCTAAGATTAAGCTTGGCTGTCGGCTTCCTGCCCAGGTTTTTGGATTACTTCGCTCATTCACACAGCCAGTGAGCGAAAGACATTTCTCCGAATGCTTGTCGCTTAGGGCAAATGATTTATCGGTTAACGTATCGCCTGGCGCGGGGTTGCCATGGAGGGAAGGAAGGTCTGGCTGCCGTTGGTACTGCCTCGTGTACTGCCGCGCGGGCTCGACTTCGGAACTGACAGCTGAGCTGACTGGTGGCGTGCTTATCGGCGGTTTACTGGCCGGAATGTTGACAGGAGTATTAGTCGTGGTCCTGCTCATGCTACCAACCGCAATGGTATATGTTTGATCCGTGAACGACCACGTATTGGGATCACTACTATTACTGCTGCTGCTGGTACTCCAGTAGCGCGCATAGATGGTCCCTTGATTCGGTAAACCAGAAATGGTTTTGCTGTGATTGGATAATGGGCCGCTGGGCAGGTTATTGCTCCCTTGTGCTGTGCCCGCCCACAGGGAGTGAAAGACATTTCCTGTGTCATCTCCGCCTATGAATGTGACGGTGGTGCTGGACAAAGGCGAGCCGGGTGTTGGGGAACTTATGGAGGCTTGTGAATTCTCATTGTTGCCAGGACTGCCTTCTGTATTGCCTTCGGTTTCTTCCCCAGTAGTGACTTGCCACCCACATTGTTTAACGTTGGAATAATGAATTCGTTTGATGTAGGACTTTCGTTACCCGATGAATCGAACGCTGTCGCAATGAACCCATAGGTTGTGTCAGCAAGGAGATTGTTGATGGTACTTTGTGGAATAGCAGGATTAGATGGGAGTCCTGAAAATGCCGGGGACCCATAATCGTTTGAAGTTAGGATTCGCTGATAAATATGATCGCCAGCTAGATCTGATTCGTTATTCGCATTCCAGGTGAGAGACACACCAGCGGCATAGAGATTCGAAGCCATTTGTAAGAAAACGAGAAGAAGTAGGAGCGGTATCTGGACAATACGTGACGGTCTCGTTGTTGGTGATTGGAGAGTATAAATATTCATTGAGTCTCTCATTCCCCAGCATCGGTTAAACCCTCAAGTCTCAATTAATTGGATTATCAACAAAATAACTTCCAATTCATATTTTGGTATGGCTTGATGTGTGTGTGTGTCGTAGGGCTCTCGTCTTTGTTTGCCGTCCTCTCTATTCCTGCCCCAGCGTGGTGTCTCCTATATTGGGACGTAGTAAAAATTTGTCTTCAGTCATTATCAATTGCCGCCCGCATTCATGGTGTAGGTCTGATCCGTAAAGAACCAGGCATTGGGATCACTACTATTGCTGCTATTCGTACTCCAGTAGCGCACATAGATAGTCCCCTGGCTGGGTAAGCCAGAGACAGTCTTCGTATGATTGAATACTGGGCCACTAGACAAATTGCGCCCCCCCTTGGTTGTTCCTACCCAGAGAGCGTGAAAGACATCTCCTGCCCCATGCCTTCCTGTAAAGGTGACTGAGGTGTTGGTTAAAGTCGTGCTGGGCACTGGGCTGCTCATGAGGGGAGGGAACGCTCCACTGTTGCCCGTGTTTCCGCCGCCTGAACTGCCACCCGAGCTTCCGCCTGAGCTGCCCACGGCCATCGTGTAGGTCTGATCCGTGAAGGACCAGGCATTGGGATTACTACTATTACTACTGTTCGTGCTCCAGTAGCGCACATAGATAGTCCCCCGGCTGGGCAAGCTAGAGACAGTTTGTCTATGATTGGATATCTGGCCGCTGAATAGGGTACGCCCTCCTCTTGTTGTCCCCACCCACAGCGAGTGGAAAACATCACCGGACGCATGTCTGCCGATAAAGGTCACCGAATTGCTGTTTAAGGTTGTGCTGGGCGCGGGGCTGCTCATGGAAGCCGGGAAGGTCAAGCTGCCGCCTGAGCTTCCACTTGAACTGCCGCCCGAGCTCCCACCTGAACTGCCGCCCGAGCTTCCACTTGAACTGCCCACGGCCATGGTATAGGTCTGATCCGTGAACTTCCACGCATTGGGATCGCTGCTATTATTGCTGTTTGTACTCCAATAGCGTACATAGATGGTCCCTTGACTCGGCAAGCCAGAGACCAGTTGTGCATGGTTAGATATTGGACCTCTAAATAGGGTTTGGCCCCCTCTGGTTGTTCCTACCCACAAAGAATGAAAGACATCCCCAGATGCATGTGTACCGATAAAATTCACGGAGTTTTCGGTTAAAGTAGCGCCAGGGGCAGGGCTGCTGATAGAGGTTGGGAAGGTCAAGCTGCCGCCCGTGCTCCCTCCGTTACCGCCACTTCCATTGCTTAATGTTGTCACAATCGTCTCGTTGGACGAAGGACTTTCGTTTCCAGATGAATCGATGGCTGTGGCGATGAACCCGTACGTAGTGCTAGCTTGAAGATTGGTGATTGTTCTTTGTGGAGCATTTGGATTAGATGTGAGCCCAGAGTAAACAGGAGAGGACCCATAATCGGTTGTTGACAGGAGACGTTGATAGACATGATAGCGATCTAGATCTGATTCAGTGTTTTTATTCCATGTGAGAGAGACTTCGGCGGCATGAAGATTCGAAGCCATTGGCAAAAAAATGAGCAGCAGGAACGATATATGAAGAATCCACGATGGCCTGGTTGTGCGTGAAAGGTCGGTAGTAATATTCATAGTCTAGCTAATCTCCCAGTACTGGCTAATCCCTTTGGCATCAAGTAAGCGGGTTTTTAAGAAAACAACTTGAACGAGTGCTTGTTTGGGAAATGAAAAAAGCGATATGGTCTATTTCTTGATACCCAGAGTGTATGAGGGATTATTCCCCATCATGAGGCAGCGATTGCTTAGATAGTGACTTTCGATTCTAAATAGTTGGCTCTTTTTTTCATGACGTAGCAACTAGCAAAGAACATTCAAAGGCAAGTTATAGGCCAAAATCGTAATCGTTAGCCGAAATGTGTTTGCTGACCGTTCATAAGCTAGAATTTTTAAAAATCATATGAATCTGAAAGTATTTTTTCATGACCCTGTTATATTTAAGCCGGATTGTGTATAGGGTTGGGGGGGAGAGAATATTTGCGTATGCGAATGATGAAGGAAATTATTGACTAGTGCAGGTTTGTGATTTCATGAGAATTACCTAGCTATGCTTGCGCGTTTATCAATATTTTGGCGGTTGGCTTTGGGGTATGTCACGATTCTTGCCCTAGTGATCGGAGTCAACTTGTATATTCTGAATCAGTTTCGGGCGTTGACTGAACTTGGGGCAGAGCTTGCCACACATCATTTTCCGGCGGTTGAAACGGCCAAACAGTTGATCACGAGTCTGTATGCCCAATTAAAAAGTGATAAACAGTATTTGGTTTTGCGTGATACCACCCTCCTGAAAGACTTTTTGCAAGAAGCGGAAAATTTCCGAAAGACCTTAGAGGCTCTCGAAGATCAAGAAGGGGTTGGGGCGACACGGGAGGCTTTGCAGCAAGTGAAGGTGAATCACGAAGAATTTCATACGTTATTTTTGAGTGTTGGGGTTGAACAGACTGATCGGGCTCCGTTGGCTATCGCAAACTATGAGCGGCAGCGTGATACGCTTATCGATGCCATGACACGAGCTATTAACGCGTATATTTCTTCGCAGGAAGCTAGTGTTGGTGCCATTCTTCGGGATTCCCATCTTCGTTCTGTTCAGGCTCAGGAGATTACTCAACAATTGCTGTTGATGGCTCTGGTCTTGGGTCTTGGCTTGGCAGGCATAGCGAGCTATAGTATTCTTCGACCTTTGCGTCGGGTGAATGCGCAGATCCGTCGGATTGGGAAAGGGCAATTTGGAGGCACGATATCATTAGCGGTACCTCAGGAGTTACGAGATCTTGTGGCTCAGGTTAATTTAATGGGAGGAAAGCTTCAGAAGTTAGATGAAATGAAATCTGAATTCTTGGCGAATATTTCACATGAATTACGGACGCCGTTGACGTCGATCCGAGAAGGTTCGCAACTGCTCTTGGATGGCATCCCTGGGGAATTGAACAGAGACCAAGCTGAGACGTTAACCATTATATCTGACAGTAGCCAGCGATTGAATCATTTGATTGGCAATCTGTTAGATCTCTCGCGGATGGAAGCAGATATGGTGGCCTATAATTTACATCCGACGGATTTGAATCGTGTAGCCATTCGATCTGTTGAAAAAGTCAAATTTTTAGCCGATCGAAAAAATATACACATGGATATCGATCTCTATCAGGATAAGGTCAAAATTCAGGAAGTGGACGACCAGCGGATGGAACAAGTCTTTGAAAACCTGCTCTCAAATGCCATCAAATTTTGTCCTAAGGGATCCACGATTTCGATGCGATCTGAGCCAGATTCTGCTAAGAATGGCATCCATTTTCTTGTTGAAGATACAGGGCCAGGTATACCAAAAGAAGAATTGTTGCACATTTTTGAGCGGTTCTATCAAGGAAAGACCCCAGTAGGACGTGCATATGTGGGAAGTGGAATTGGTCTAGCGCTGGCCAAACGTGTAATTGAGGATCATGGAGGTACCATCTGGGCTGAAAGTACATTGGGTAAAGGAACTGCGCTACATTTTATCATTTCATCGCAAAGGGGAACGAAGACTGTTCATTGACCAGGCCTCTCTATTATTATTGATCCCCCTAGATGAGGTAGTCCCTCAACCTGAAATACCGAGGGAATATTGAATGATTTCATGTAAGAGTTACAAGGTAAGAATGGCTCAATTCTCACGTGATCATTATCCCCTTAGTTCACTCATTCTCTGGTTGTTCTTTTCTTTTTCATGCACAGGGCCTACGTGGAATACGGATCAATCAGTTGTGCCGTATACGGTTTCTTCTAGCAACCTGGCCCGCGTCTTGGATCCAGAGCCAGAAGATGTGTCTTATTTTAAGGCGATTGCCGAGGATCAGGAAAAACAACTAGGACTGTGCAAAAATGATGATGTATGTCGTCGTATTCACTTTCTTCGTGCACTGTCAGCGTTGTATGAAAACCGTGAATTGGCGGCGCTACACTTTCGAAAAGTCGTGGTTTCTCGGCCAAATGGCCTGCTAGCAGGCGAGAGTCGTTTTTGGCTTTGGTTCTTAGATGTGTTGAACACACCGAACAATGCTGGTCTCACATCGCATGAACTTATTAAGCGATTAGCTCGCGAAGTTGTTGGCAAAGAGCTGTCGATTCATGAGCTCAGTGGAAAGATAGAAAATGTCTCAGTGGATGGGCTGAAAAACCAGTTAGCTGCCCAAGGTGTAGTGGTCAAAAATCTGAATCAAACCAAGGCAAATTTGACCAAAGAACTTGAGCAGACGAAGAATGAACAAGCGATCCGTCAGGACGTTCAGCAGGCCCTGAAGGCTAGTGAAAAAAAAGTAAAAGAGCTCACGAATCAATTAGACGCATTACGTCGGATTGATCAGGAAATCCGAGAAAAAGTTCCACCAACGCGCCCTTCTGAAAAAATGACTCCAAGCCCGGATGTTGAAGTGGCCGTGGAGGAGCAGGAGATGAAGCCTGGATTGGGAGAAGTGAAAGAAACCCAGGGAACGCAAGGAGAGAAGAGTCAGGAGTAAGCTGTTACTCGACAAATCATTGCAGAAAAGACGGAAATTTTCCTTAGAGCGATAGAGGAGCCACTATGTCAGACGAGCGAATTCTAGTTGTTGATGATGATACAAGTTTATTGACCCTACTCAAAATGAGACTGAAATCGATGGGTTTTGTGGTTACTGCCTGTGGTACCGGAGAAGATGCGCTTCATTGTGCACAGGAAGACCCTTATGACTTTGCCATACTTGATCTTCGGTTACCAGATGTTGATGGGTTAGATCTCATGGAAGAGCTGCACCAACATCAGACGAATCTGCCAGTGCTCATCTTGACGGCACATGGTTGTATCCCCAATGCGGTGCAAGCCATGAAAAAAGGGGCGTATGGTTATTTAACAAAACCGTTCGATGATAAAGAATTGCAGGAGAGTATTGATAAGGCGCTCACGACCAAGCGTATGGGCGAAGAAATTCATCGCCTGCAATTGCTCGTGAATGAGTTGTATGGCTTAGACAACGTGGTCGCCAGAAGCCCACAGATGCATGCCGTGCTCCAACAAGTAGCCCGTGTCGCGAAAACGGATACCACGATTTGTATTTCAGGCGAAACGGGAACAGGAAAAGAAGTTATTGCTCGTATCGTGCATTGTAATAGTCCTCGAGCATCAAAGCCGTTTATGGCGGTGAATTGTGCCGCTATTCCTGAGACTCTTTTTGAGAGTGAGCTCTTTGGGCATCTCAAGGGTTCCTTTACTGGAGCACACCAAAACAAACGTGGTTTAATCCATAGCGCGGATAAAGGCACGTTATTTTTGGATGAAATTGGCGAAATGCCTCTCGCGCTCCAGGGAAAACTGCTTCGAACCATTCAAAATAGGGAAATTTTACCTGTCGGGGGACAGGTACCCATTAAAGTTGATGTTAGAATTTTGGCAGCGACGAATAAGGATTTGGAGCAGGCGGTTCGTGAAGGTCGTTTTCGTGAAGATCTCTATTATCGCATTCACGTGGTTCCTCTGCATCTTCCTCCCTTACGGGAGCGGCGTGAAGATGTTCCTGTACTCGCACAGTTTTTTCTGAAGCGTCATGGAGAGCATCATCAAAAAGTCATGAAAGGATTTTCTCCAGAAGCTATGCAAAATTTGGTGACATATGCATGGCCTGGAAACGTTCGAGAATTGGAAAATTTAATTGAGCGTGCTGTTGTAATGTCACCTCAAGAGACGATCACAGCGGAATTTCTTGCACTTTCGCCTCAAGCCACGACTCAACCAGGGAGCTTACAGCCTTTAACCGAGGCGAAGGAAGCATTTGAGCGGGACTATCTGAAGGACCTCTTAGGAGCGACACAAGGGAATATTTCACGGGCTTCTCAGATTGCGGGTCGATATCGAGCAGATTTCTACAAATTATTGAAAAAATACGGTCTCCATCCGTCTGATAATCCTAAGGCTGGTTCCACGCGTTTTCCCCATTCTGAATAGTAGATATGTCCTCTCTTCGTGTTCCATAAACCTATTCTGAGTGAGGCTACGGCTTTAGCCGTGAATGGCGTGTTCTCGGTATCAAGCTCTTGCCTTGTCTGCTCTCTTGGTTATTCTTACCTTTTGCCTATTTGGCTTATTTCAATCATTCGACGTGTATACACGATAAGAGAGAATAGGCTAGGAGGCGTCCCTCCATATTTCTGATAAGAGAAGAAATTCGAAGTTCTATGTATTCGCCATTTCATATCCGTATGAACCAATCCCTCTCTTCCTACCTTTTTTTGTTTCTGAAAATCGGTGTCTTTCTTTAGTTCCTCTTTAGAATTTCCGAAAAACTATGGGACTACTTATCATTACTAAATTTCTATAGAATAGGGTAAAATCCTAAAGCCGTCTATTCTCCTTAATTTTAGGTAATTTCTTACGATGAGCCCTCAGAGCCAATCAAAAAGCATGATGACTGATGCATGGGGCATTGGAGCCAGTCTACTGATCGGTGGGTTAGTCATTTTTTTGTATCAAGAAGTCCTATGGGGAATGGGCAGTGATTGGAACAACAATCCTGATTATTCGCATGGTTTTCTCGTGCCACTTCTTTCGGTCTACTTTATTTGGGAGCGCTGGAATGTCTTAACTGAGGAGACACCCTCTCCCAGTATCTGGGGACTAGGGCTTTTGTTCTTTGGATTATTTTCACTTGTAGTCGGGCTCATTGGTGCAGAGCTCTACGTCCAACGGGCATCATTGATTGTTGTTTTATCTGGCCTCGTTCTGTTGATTTTAGGATGGAAGTACTTATGGCTCTTGAGCCTTCCTATTGGATTTTTAGTTTTTATGATTCCATTGCCCGCTATAGTTGTGAATACCATTGCTTTTCCCTTACAGCTTTTTGCGGCTGAAACCGCGACATTCTGTTTGTTCTCTTTAGGTATTCCTGTTCTTCGAGAAGGCAATCTCATTATGCTGGCGCATACGACCCTAGAAGTAGCTGAGGCCTGTAGTGGGCTGCGTTCATTGCTATCATTGTTGGCTTTGGGAACGGTATATGGATATTTTTCCCAGAATGTCTTGTGGAAGCGTTGGATGCTCGTGATTCTTTCCATACCAATTGCCATTGTGGCGAATGCCGCTCGTGTGAGTGGGACGGGTATTTTGGCTCATTATTTTGGCGAAGAAGCGGCCGAGGGTTTTTATCATACGATGGAAGGATGGCTGGTCTTTGTGGTGGCGTTTGTGCTGCTCTTTCTTTGTGGGACCATCTTAGGGAAAATTGGCGCGCAAGCTTCCTCCACTCAGGCTCGCATGTCTTAGTCGGAAGGATCATTGACAGAAAAATCGTGTTTTCATAAACCAACGTAGGTTTGCACTCTCACCTCAACGATTTCTCATTTTATGAGAAATCCCCTGTGAGGGCGAGGGTGTTCTACATATATTAGTTGAAATATAATATTATGAAAAAGTGGCCTTTTTTTATTGCGATTTTCTTCTTAGTTGGGACATTTGGTTTCATACAATCGTTCTCGAAAAACGAAGAACTTATCAGCAATAAAGCGTTTGAGCAGTTTCCTCTGAATCTTGCCGAGGCCTGGGAGGGGCGAGAACTAGGAATGGATCAGGAGGTTTTGGACATTCTCAAGCTGACTGACTTCATGATGCGAGTGTATGTGCCAGTTGTTGCGCAGGGCGGAGAAGAAGCCGAATTGGCTGAGACTGATGTGAATAAATCGCAGCTGAAGAATGAGGGAGCACATCTGCCTGTCTGGCTCTATGTAGGTTTTTATCAAAGCCAACGCACTGGGGCCACGTATCATTCTCCTAAGAATTGTTTGCCTGGAGCTGGCTGGCAGTTTATGGAATCAGACTTTATTCCTCTGACCATGCCTGATCAAACAACGATTACCGTTAATAAGGTTCTGATTCAAAAAGGCTTAGAAAAGCAAGTGATCTTGTACTGGTATCATGATCGAGGGCGTGTCATTGCCAGTGAGTACTGGGCGAAAGGTTACCTTGTCTGGGATGCCATGACGAAAAATCGTTCGGACGGATCTCTGGTCCGTATTTCCATTCCGGTCAGAGATGGCACAGTAGAAGAAGCATTCGACCATGGGGTGGACTTTATGCGTGATCTCTGGCCTACCCTTCTTGAATACATGCCCGATCACACCGTAATTTAAATTTCCTGTTACGAAATTCCCAAAGGTTCGGATGGACATGTGGGTGATCCCCTTTTTTCTGAGCACAGGCGGTGCTCTGTTTCTCGGAGCGATCCTCTATCGTAAGAGGTCCGAGAATCCTATCTTTGGATCATTGGCGTTGGTGTTGCTCGTACTAGCCTGGATCCAAGGCCTTAATGGAATCATTGGCGTCTTCCCTGAGTCTCTGCTCATGGGGAGGCGAAGTATTCTGTTCGGTGAATTCGTGTTTCCGGTTGCTCTCGGCTATGTGACGTCGACCTTTCTAGAGCATTTTTCTCCTACGGCAATCCAAAAAACCCGAAGCAAATTTCTCTTGATAGGATGGGGAGCCATCATCTTGAGTCTATGGCTCTTTGTTTTTCCAGAATCAGTCATGCAGCTCACCGTCAACGGGGAAATCGTATTCCCTCGCGTTGTTGGGTGGATCATGTGGGGTTTTATACTTTTTGCGTTAGTGATCGGACTATCACAGTTGGAACAGATTCTCCGTCTTGCGCGTGATCCTCTTCGCTTTCAAATGAAATTTGTCGTGATCGGGCTAGGCGGATTAGCGGGGATTTCCATTGCGCAAGCCAGTCAACTGCTCTTGCTGCCTGTGTGGAGCCAAGCGAATGCATGGGTGGGGGGTGTTGCCGCGTGTCTTTCTCTCACCATGATAGCCTGGGGCTTAGCGCGTTGGCGTCTTCACGACTTAAGTCAAAAAGTTCAAGTGAGCCATCAAGCTCTGTATACCTCCCTTACGTTTTTATGCGTTGGGGGCTATTTAATTCTCGTAGGTATTGTGGCAGAGGTTATTAAGGAAACGGGTTGGGAGATTGGAGAAGCCCTTGGGGCCTTGCTTCTCTTTGTTGCAGGCATGGTATTAGTGGTGGTGATTGTCTCTCGTGCAGCCCGCGCTGAGCTTCAACGATTTGTTTCGCGGCATTTTTTTCGTACAAAATATGATTATCGCCAAAAGTGGCTGGATGTCACGGATACGTTTTCAGCCTGTGATGATAGTCAACAAATCTGGGACCGCTATCTTGAATGGCTCGTTCGAACATTTGGGGCGCCACGAGTCACGATTTGGAAACGGTTTGATGTTGATGGGCAATTTCATCAGATTCGAACGGTGAATTCTGAAGATCCACCGCCAGCCATTGTCGAATCGCATGCGTTCATTCAATTCATGCTTGTGTATACAGAACCATTTGAGATTGATGCAGCTGGTGAGACACGTAAAGGATTGACGGAGTTTTTTCAACAGACAGAGGCACATATCTGTGTGCCATTGGTGACATCTGAAGGCAATCTCCTTGGGTTTTGCACGTTGAGTCGGGAATTGCATGATCGAAGCTATGATCACGATGATTTTGACCTCCTGCGCGCTATTACCCATCATGTCACGATGTTGCTCGTACAGTTCCAATTGCTTGAAGAGCGGAATGTGACGGCCAAATGGGAAGCGGTCCACAAATTTTCAGGATTTTATCTTCATGATCTAAAAAACCTCGCCTCCAGTTTATCGATGGTCGTCCAGAATGCGGAACAATATGGGCATGATCCTGAATTTCAGGCTTCGGCCATGCGGACGGTCAAAACAACGTCTCAACGCATGATGGATCTTATGGCCAAATTGGCCAATCAATCAAAAGGCCTTGATGCGAAAAATGAGCGAAACATTCAACAGGTCGATATAAATGTGTTAATTCATGAGACTCTCGAGTCTCTGAATGGAGCAGGGTGTCGTCCAAGCTTTCAAGAAGGCTCGGGTATGCCTTTGCTCCCATTGCAGGTCGAACCGATCAAGCAAGTATTATTGAATGTGATCTTGAATGCACGTCAAGCGATGGATGCCAATGGTGCTATTGATATTTCCACACATGTGGATGGGCACGATCTCAAGGTTGAAATTGTGGATAGCGGACCTGGAATTCCTATTGACCGGTTAGAAAATTTATTCCAGCCTTTTACAAGCTCAAAGAAGACTGGTCTGGGTGTTGGTTTGTTCCAATGCAAGCAAATGATTGAAGATAATCATGGGAAGATTCACATTGAAAGCCAGGAAGGGCATGGAGCAAAAGTTATCCTTACTTTTCCTGCTGGAGCAGCCGATAGGTAAGGGGAAGGGAAGGGCCACGCAAGATTCTAGGCTTGCTGAATGCCTAGTTCAGGCAAGGCTGATTGTCACATAAACGATGATGGCAAAGTAAAAAAGACTCATCGATACTTCAGGTAATTTATTGATTACTTTTATGCTAAACACAGTCTTGTTCTAGAACCTGATTAATTTTTTTATCGCACGCTATGTCAAAAACGGAAGCCATACACGAACCTAACCCTCTTCCCTCACTCCTATTGGTTGATGATAGCCAGGAGATTCGGGAGCAAATGAAATGGGGATTGAAACCTCATTACTCCATTTTTGAGGCTGATAATCGTGAGCATGCTGTGGAGATTCTACAGCGAGAGAAGATTGGGTTGGTGACCCTTGATCTTGGCCTTCCTCCTGACGCTGATGGGACCACGGAAGGATTGGCTGCCTTAGAGCAGTTAATCGAGGTGAACCCTCTGGTGAAGGTGGTTGTCATAACAGGGAATCAAGATCGAGCCAATGCCTTAAAGGCTGTCGAATTGGGTGCCTATGATTTTATGGACAAACCCGTGGATTTAGAGGTGTTAAAAACCGTACTCCAACGGGCTGGGTATTTGGCAGGAATCGAGGCTGAGAATCAAAAATTATTGGACCGTGCGGATAAGCGTGGATTGCCAGATATCATTGGTACCAGTCCAGTGATGGCCAAAGTGTTTGACACGATTCGACGTGTGGCTGGTTCGGACATTTCTGTCTTGATTGTTGGTGAGAGTGGAACGGGAAAGGAGCTTGTGGCAAAAGCTATTCACCAGCAAAGTCATCGGAAAGATGGGCCATTTATTGCCATTAATTGTGGGGCCATTCCTGAGACGCTCTTGGAAAGCGAGTTATTTGGTCATGAAAAAGGTGCGTTTACGGGTGCGCATATGCAACGTCCAGGAAGAATTGAATCAGCCGAAGGAGGAACTCTTTTTCTCGATGAAATAGGGGAAATTTCTACGGCCTTGCAGGTTAAATTGCTTCGTGTTCTACAGGAACGCTGTATTGAGCGGGTAGGTGGCCGTGTTGAAATTCATGTTGATACACGAGTTTTGGCGGCAACCAATAGTGATTTGCAGCTGGCGATGAAAGAGGGGCGTTTTCGCGAAGATCTGTATTATCGATTAAATACCGTGACGATTCCTGTTCCACCATTGCGGGAACGGGGAGCCGATATTACGATGTTAGCGAAAGTATTGTTTCAGCGCTTTAGTGAGGAGGCAAAAAAGAAAATCGCTGGATTTTCTCGAGAGGCGCTGTTGTCATTAGAGCAATATCATTGGCCTGGCAATGTTCGTGAGTTGGAAAATCGGATACGTCGGGCGGTCACGTTGTCAGATAACCCAAGAATTGCCCCAACGGATTTAGATTTGGATGAACCGAAAGATGTTCAAGCAGGCCCGACACTAAAAGAGGCACGCGATACAGTAGAAAAGCGTATCATTGAGCAGACCCTCGCCAAGACTGGCGGGAATATCACCAAAGCAGCCACAATCTTAAGTGTGAGTCGTCCGACTCTTCACGATCTCATTACCCGCCACGACATCAAGAAATAAGAATCCCATCCTCTCGATAGTCTCAGGACACAGTGCTGTTTTTAGGATCTGTAGGATGCATTGATCTTGACGTAGTCGTATGTCAAATCCGTGGTCCATTGTCTGGCCGTCCCTTTTCCAAGGCCCAATGAGACAGAAATTGTGAACGATGGTCGTTGCATGATCTTTTTGATCTTTCGTTCAACGATTGGCCCCAAACCCTTTCCGTTTTCCACAATCATCACTTCATTAAATGAGATCACAATGCGATCAGAATGGAGGGAGTACCCAGATCGTCCTAATGCGCAGATGATGCGTCCCCAATTAGGGTCAGCACCAAAGATCGCAGTTTTGACCAGCAGAGATGTCGCAAGAGTTTGGGCAATACATTTGGCGGCTTGATGGCTTGGGGCTTCATTAACTTGGATTTCAATGACTTTTGTGGCCCCTTCTCCATCACGGCAAATTTCCATTGCTAAGTAATGACAGGCTTCGTGCAACAATTGCTGGAATTGCTTATGGGCTGAACCACTTGAGCGAATGGCCCTATTGCCAGCTTGACCATTAGCCAGGCAGAGGACCGTATCATTGGTGCTGGAATCACCATCAACAGAAATACAATTAAATGTTTGATCGACTACAGTGTGAAGCATTTTTTGTAATATTCTGGGCTCAATGACCACATCTGTTGTGAGGTAGGCTAGCATCGTGGCCATATTGGGATGGATCATGCCCGATCCTTTTGCCATTCCTCCAACGGTGACGACTTTCCCTGCGATTGTATGCTGAATCGCAATGGATTTCGGCCGTGTGTCTGTCGTCATAATCGCTTGCGCCGCGGCTGAAGCCCCAGTTTTTTTCAGCTGGGAAATGAGAATGGGAATTCCCTTTTTGAAAGGCTGTATGGGGAGTGGCACTCCAATCACTCCAGTGGAACTTACAAAAACAGAATGTGTGGGAATTCCTAATTGAGTTGCGACCAGTTCGGCGGTTGTGTTGGCATGCTTGAGTCCTTCGGTTCCCGTGAACGCATTGGCATTGCCACTATTGACGATAATGGCTTGGCCAATTTTCTTCTTGAGGTGGCGTCGGCCAAGGCTTACGGCAGCGGCGGGAAGCGCATTTTTTGTGAACACGCCAGCAATTGGGCCGGGGTGTTCTGAAACCACCAGCGCTAAGTCGAGTTGCTTTCCTGGTTTGATGCCTGAATGGATTCCTGCTGCGGTAAAACCTTTTGGTGCGGTGATGCCATTTTTTAATCGTTTGGACATGTCTTGTTTCTGTTCTGTATACAACAGGGAAATCGTATCAGGGAAAGAGTCCTGGGCTGGTTAAGCCTAAAGTTTCCGGGAACCCTACCATAAGATTCATGCATTGAATGGCTTGCCCTGCTGCTCCTTTGACCAAATTGTCAATGGCTCCGCTACTCACGATATGCCCAGTTCGGCTGTCATAGGTGCAGCTCAAATCACAAAAATTGGCTCCGCGCATATTCCGAGGATTGACCGCTTCAGCTTGAGGCAACACTCGAATGAATGGTTCATCCACATAGAAATTTCGATAAATATCTTCGAGGGCAGAGGGCTCTACGTCTGATTTGATTTTTGCGTAGGCCGTACTGAGGATCCCTCGATTAATCGGGATAAGATGAGGCGTAAACATCAATGAAATGGGAGGGGCATCCTGTTTGCCAGTGTCAAAATTAAGATGATTGAGCCCTTGTTCAATTTCTGGTAGATGTCGGTGCGCGGCAATTTTATAGGCATGAATGGCCTCATGGGCTTCTGGGAAATGGAATCCTAGAGCTGGCGAACGACCGGCACCAGAGACGCCTGATTTGGCATCAATGATGATGGAGTTTGTGTCGATGAGTTGTTTGCTCACGAATGGAGCTAATTGCAAAATAGCGACAGTCGGATAACAACCCGGAACTGCAACTAACTGACTCTTGCTAATAGCGGAGCGGTGTAATTCTGGTAACCCATATGCAGCTTTTTGTAGCAAGTCAGGATGAGTGTGAGATGTCTGGTACCACTGTTCGTAGACTTGGGGGTTTTGGATGCGGTAATCAGCGCTTAAATCAATCACCAGTTTATCGTGAGATAGGAAATCAGCGGCAGGCTCAAGTGATTGAGTGTGAGGGAGTGAAAGGAAAACCAGGTCTACTTCTTTCGCGATGATCGGAACATCGAGAGACGAAAGCTGATCATCAATAATTTTGGCTAGGTTAGGAAGGAGGGAGGAGACAGCCAGTCCCTCTGATTTGCTTGAAGCCACGACTTTCGATATTTCCACCTGTGGATGGATACTAAGTAAGCGGAGTAATTCTCCTCCGGTATATCCACTTGCGCCAATGACCGCTACCCGAATCTGTTCTTTCATCAATCTCTCTCAGGAACCGTGGTGAATATCAAAATAACGTTTGCGAGCCGGTAATGAAACTGAAACTTGAGTAACCCTGATACATCGTTGATGAACTATAGAAAAAAAGGATGTGAGCTATTATGCGCAGCACCATAAAAAAGGGGAGGCTCCAGAGAACCTCCCCTCACATTTCCGCGTGAATGCTGCTCTTTGAGCCGAATATTTAGCGTTTGGAGTATTGGAACTTTGCGCGCGCTCCTTTTTGTCCGTACTTTTTACGTTCTTTGACACGAGAATCTCGTGTGAGTAACCCTTGTTTTTTGAGTGGGTCTCGCATGGCTGAATCATGTAAAGATAAGGCTTTGGCAATGGCATGACGAAGGGCCCCGGCTTGCCCTGAGATTCCTCCACCTGTGAGAGTCGCCTTGACATTATATTGCCCTTCAGTCTTGGTCACTTCAAATGGAGTTTGGACTTGGATCTGGTGTGATAATCTTGGGAAATAATCTTCCAATGTGCGGGAATTAATCTTAATGGTCCCAGGGCCTGGTTCTATCCAAGCTCGAGCAATGGCGTTTTTTCGTTTTCCAGTTGCGTATTGAATGGTGTCAACCATAATGTAGATTTCTCTCCTTCTTCCGCCTTAAAGGTTTAAGGGGGTGGGGTTTTGGGCTTGATGGAGATGTTCGGCTCCACCATAAATACGAAGCTTCCTGGCCATTTGTTTTCCTAGTGTTGTTTTCGGGAGCATACCCCGAATAGCCTTGGAAAGCACTTCTGTTGGTTTTTTTGCGTGGAGGTGCTCGGCAGAAATGGCCTTGATTCCGCCGATATACCCGGTGTGATGATAATAGATTTTGTCACGAAATTTGTTGCGGGTAAATTGAACATCGCTTGAATTGATAATGACGACGTGATCGCCTGTGTCTACATTCGGCGTGAAAATGGGCTTATGTTTGCCACGAAGAATGGATGCCACTTGTGTGGCGAGACGGCCAACTGTTTTTCCTTTGGCGTCCACGACAAACCACTTTCGTTCAACCTCTAGAGGTTTAGCTTGAAATGATTTCATGATAATGAGATTTCCTTTCCACTGGTCGATACATGCAAGAGGTAGTTGAAGTCTAGGTTTCGGGTTGCTGAGATCCTTTTTGATCAAGCTTTGAAAGCCATGTCTCAAGATCTTCCCCTCCTCGACGTTCGAGGACTTCTGGTGTCACAAAAATTGGGCATTCGCAGCGGACTGCGATGGCTATGGCATCGCTTGGCCGTGAGTCAACAGATTTTTCTAAGCCATCTTTTTCCAAGAAGATTGTTGAAAAATAGGTGTTATTTTTCACTTCGGTAATCACGATCTTATTCACAGAAAAACCAAGGTACGACGTAAAACTATAGATCAGATCGTGGCTCATCGGACGTGGCGGAATCACATTCTCAAGGGCAAGGCGGATGGACGTGCCTTCAGCTGTGCCGACCCATATTGGTAAGACCTCAGAATTTTCCTCGTCCCGTAACACGACAATTTGCGTGTCCGTATTGGGGTCGACTAAGACTCCGTGAACTTTTAATGGAATGAGTGTATTAGTTTCGGCCATGACAGTTAAGCTTGTTGGTGAGACATGAAAATAGGCAACAGTGATAAAAATCCCATTTACGTATCAGACTTCCCAAAGTCTTCCGGTTTAAGGTTTTCCAACCAGCGTTCGAGTTCTTCAGAGTTCTGTTTATGTAACACTTCACCAGAGGCAAATATGGGAGCTTCCGTCCGTAGTGCGACGGCAATGGCGTCGCTCGGTCTTGAGTCAATCGTGAATTCAGAGTCGCCATATAACAAATGTATTTTAGCAAAATACGTATTGTCTTTCAGGTCAGAAATCACCGTACTGATGACTTTCGCATCCATGTTATCCAACATGATTTTCATGAGATCGTGAGTCATCGGACGAGGAGGCGCTATTTTCTCAAGAGCGAAGCTAATGGCGCTGGCCTCGGACTTTCCCACCCAAATAGGGAGCATATCCGAATGCTCTTCATCTCGAAGGATGACGATGTAGGCATTGTTATACGGGTCAAATAGCAGACCCCGGACATTCATTTGATTGAGCATGGAAGTGTGTACTCTTAATGACGGAAAAATATAGGAAATTCAACCTTGAAATGTACCATTGACCTTAATGAATAGTCAATGAAACGCAGGCATTCTGCCTTCATAAAAGTCTACATCTTGAGGGAGAACCTTCTATTCGTGGCATTAGTATACACGATAGGGTGATTAATGGGGAGGTCTCATCTGGCAGAATTTTGTTGCCACATGAGGCGAGCCTATCATCGTGATAGACTTGCTGAGCTTACTGGAGCCTAAGCTCCAATCTCGAGTTTGCGTGTCACTGCCTCTTTGATCCAGGCTGTGACCTTATCCGGCGAAATATGAACTTTTTCTCCAGTTTTTCGATCCTTAATTTCAAGGGTGTTATTGGCTAAGCTTTTATCCCCAATAATAATATGATAGGGCGTCCCAATCATATCGGCATCGTTGAATTTGACACCCCCCCGTTCGTTCCGGTCATCCAGTAAGACCTCGATATTCTCTTGACCTAACTCGTGATAGAGCTGTTCAGCGGCCTGGCGGACAGCGTCTGAGCTAGTGACTGGGAGGATTTGAACCTGAAAGGGAGCAATGGGCATGGGCCAGCAGATCCCTTTTTCATCATGATTTTGCTCGACAGCCGCCGCAGCAGTCCGACTCACGCCAATTCCGTAGCAACCCATGATAGCTGGCTGACTTTGGCCTTCGGCATCGAGAAACGTGGACCCCATTTTTTCACTATACTTGGTTCCCAACATAAAGACATGACCGACTTCTATCCCTCGCGCGGTCTGGAGGCGGCTGTCGCTGTTAGGTGAAAGATCCCCGGCTTGAGCTTGGCGGAAGTCTCCCCAATCATCGACAGCAAAGTCTCGAGGTGAGTTCACATTGATGAGATGAACGTCTGTTTCATTCCCTCCGACGATAAAATCAGAGAGAGCCCCGATGGCATGATCGGCTAAGAGTCGAACAGGAGAAAGTCCCACCGGTCCAACGAATCCAACGGGAGCGTTGGTGATTCGTTCGACAGTTTCAGGAGAAGCCAAGGTGAGGTCATGAAGGCCCAAAAATCGCTTGATTTTTATTTCGTTTGCTTGGTGATCACCACGGATTAAGACAGCGGTGATCTCATTCTCGCCGGTTTGATACAGCAACGTTTTGACCACACGATTGGCGTCCACTTTGAGGAGAGCGCAAAGGTCTTCCACTGACTTCGCATTTGGGGTGGATACCTTTTCTAAAGGACTGACGTTTTCCGGTGCTGATGCTGGAGTTGGTGGCGGTACAACTTCAGCTCGTTCCACATTTGCGGCATACGCGCTATCAGGATCAAAGACAATCAACTCCTCTCCGGTATCGGCTAACACCATGAACTCATGTGAGGAAATGCCTCCGATCAGTCCTGTGTCGGCCTCAACTGGGCGAAACCGCAAGCCAGTTCGTGAAAAAATACGGCAGTAGGCATCGTACATTTGTTGATAGTTGTGTTGTGAGCTAGCTTCGTCTCGGTCGAAGCTATAGGCATCTTTCATGATGAATTCTCTGCCCCGCATGAGTCCAAATCGTGGCCGAATTTCATCACGAAATTTTGTTTGAATTTGATAAAGAGTGAGTGGTAACTGTCGATACGAGCTGACTTCTCGGCGGCACAAGTCGGTCACCACTTCTTCGTGTGTGGGTCCTAGGCAAAAGTCTCGTTCATGGCGGTCATGTAATCGAATCAGTTCTTTGCCATAGAAGTCCCAACGCCCAGTTTCTTTCCATAGTTCTGCAGGTGAAAGGATTGGCAATAAAAGTTCTTGAGCGCCAGCCCGATTCATTTCTTCACGGACGATTGCTTCAATTTTCCGGATCACTCGTAATCCGAGTGGCAGATAGGAATAAATGCCGGCAGCCACTTTTCGGATCATTCCCGCTCGTAGCATGAGGCGATGGCTGGTGACTTCAGCTTCGCCAGGGTCTTGTCGCATGGTGGGAATGAACGATTGTGAAAGTCGCATGAGGTATCCTTATGTTAGCGAGACAATATGATGCCGTGTACAGGAATCAATGAAGATAATAATTAGAAGCAAGGAGTGATGTAGGAGACAGAATTATTGAAGCAGGCGATTGATGTCATTCCAGAAGGCAAAACCCATCAGGCAGAATAACACGACAATCCCCGCTTGTTGAGCGATCTCCCTTGATCGTTCTTGCAATGGGCGGCCAAGAATGGCTTCGCAAGCAAAAAAGAAGAGATGTCCGCCATCCAGAACGGGAATGGGCAACAAATTAAGGATCCCGAGATTAATGCTAAGAATGGCGATAAGCCACATGATCGCACCGAAGCCTTGCTCGGCATGCTCTCCGGAAACCGTGGCGATCATGAGTGGTCCACCAATATTATTGGAAGAGATTTCTCCAGTAATGAGTTTCACGATGCCTTGGACGGTCAGCTTGCACCAATCCCAGGTGGCTTTTAACCCATCCCATGGAGCGAAATACCATGAATCACTACGTAATATGTTTCCTCTAGGAGAGATTTGAATTCCAATTCGACCAATGGATTGAGTTTCACCATCAGGACTCGTGGCCGTGTAGGCTTTTGGTGTAATTGATAGGGTCAACGGTACACCCTTCCGCTCGACGAGAATTTCGAGTGGTATGCCTGCACTTTTTCGAACAATTTCAGTCATCTGAGACCATGTCACAATGGGTGTATCATTAAGTTGAGTGATGCGGTCATCAGGTTGGAGCCCAGATGCCATTGCTGGGGTATCGGGCATGACTTTGCCGACCACAGGTGCATGATCTTCAAGCCCGAGCACATAAACAGGGTCTTCTTCGGGCTTTTCTTTATTGACGCGAGCGGTCGGAGTGACAATGAAGGTCTTCGTGTTGTCTCCACGTTTGACATCAAGGGTCACGGCTCGACCATGGGTCCTATTGAGAATGTCATAGAGCTCACCCAATGTGGAGATGTCGTCTTCATTGACTCGAGTAATGCGATCACCAATTTCCAACCCCGATAGGGCTGCCGGGGAATCGGGAGTGATGACTTCCACAACAGGGAGCATCTTTTCAAGATTTGGAACAAAAAGAGGTGATCCCATCGCTAACATGCCGGTAAAAATCAAATAACTAAGAATGAAGTTGAAGCCCGGACCTGCGGCGACAATGAGCATTTTGTGAGGTAAGGATTGGTGCATGAAGGAGACCTTCGCTTCCTCATCGGAAACGGGCTCCCCCCCTTCTTCTCCGAACATTTTCACGTACCCACCGAGCGGAATCGCCGACACGACAAATTCCGTGTCGCCGACTTGTCGACCAATGACTCGTGGGCCAAATCCTATGGAAAACTTCAAGACTTTGACGCCCACCCACCGAGCGGCGAGATAATGCCCATATTCGTGAAATGTCACCAATACTCCAAGCACGATCAAAAACCACCATAGTTTTTGTCCAAAGATGAAGATGGCGTCTGGGGAAAGAAGGGAAAGACTAGTCATGTTTGAATAAATGGGAAAGATCGGCGCAAGTTAAATTGGAGTGACACATGTTTTCATCATCTTTTCAGCCGTTCGGCGGGCCCATTGATCAACCTCTAGGACCTCTTCAATGGATGAGAGAGGAGCCGTCTGATACGCCGACATGGTCTCCTGGATGACTTTCGGAATATCTAAGAAGGCAATCTGCTTATGGAGAAATGCGTGAACCGCGACTTCATTGGCCGCATTCAATGTTGCAGGGAGCCCGTTTCCACCAGCTAAGGCATCATAGGCCAATTGCAGACATGGAAACTTTTCGGTATCTGGAGGGAAAAACGTAAGTTTCCCTATTTTCCCTAAATCTAATAACGGAGGATGGAGCGGGACGCGTTCGGGGTAATTCATCGCATAGGAAATCGGTGTGCGCATATCTGGGTGTCCTAATTGTGAGATCACCGATCCATCGCAATACTCTACCAAAGAATGAATGATGCTTTCCCGGTGGATGACGACATCAAGTTGTGCTGCTGGAAGATCAAACAGCCATTTGGCTTCTATCACTTCGAGCCCTTTATTCATTAACGTCGCAGAATCAATGGTAATTTTCGCTCCCATTTTCCAGTTAGGGTGCTTGAGGGCCTGTTCTTGAGTGACATGTTCAAGATCCGCGGCTGGCCATTCCCAAAATGGCCCTCCTGAAGCCGTCAGAACGACACGTCGAATATCAACTTTTCGATGACCTTCCATGGATTGAAAGATGGCGCTATGTTCGCTATCGATTGGGAAAATGGTCACGCCATGTTTTTGCGCTTCTTGCTGCATGAGCTGCCCTGCCATGACCATCGGTTCTTTATTGGCTAATGCCACTTGTCGGCCAGCTTGAATGGCCGAAAGCGTCGGTTTCAGGCCGGCACCGCCCACAATAGCCGAAATCACCAGATCACAATCTGGAAATCGTACAACGTCACAGAGCCCTGGTTCTCCTTCTAGTACTTCAACTAGAGAGGTCTCTAGGCGTGTACGTAACCGCTTGGCCGCATCGGAACAAGACAGCGCGACAACCTTTGGATGAAATGTGCGAATTTGATCTTCCAGTATTTGGTCGTTTGAGCCAGCGGCTAATCCGACGACTTGGAAACGATCTGGAAATTTCGACACAACGTCTAATGTGCTGGCTCCAATGGAGCCGGTCGATCCTAAAATGACGATGCGTTTCACAGAATAAATGGCCTATCGTGTGAGTTGAAATGAGATATTAGGCGGAAAGAGAAAACATGACATAGTAATACATCGCAGGTCCAGTGAATAGCAGACTATCCACGCGATCAAGGACCCCGCCATGTCCGGGAATGATCGTCCCCGAATCTTTAACGTGTACACTGCGCTTGATTGCTGATTCGGCTAAATCCCCAAGTGCCCCTAAAAGAGCTAAACCCACACCGAGCATAACGCATTGTCCCAACGAGAAAAAGGGGACATAGGTGAATTGACTGATGATCGCACCGATTACAGAAAATGCAACTCCACCGAGTAATCCTTCGATAGATTTTTTGGGGCTGAGTGTTGGCGCGAGAGGATGCTTTCCGAAGGGTTTCCCAATAAAAAACCCACCGGTATCAGATAGCCAGGTGACGATAATGACAAAAAAGACCAACTCCACACCATGTTCGAGATTTCGCAACAACGCATAATGCCCCAATAATAGTCCAACATAGAACACACCAAATATGTAGGCCATCCAATGAGGAATTCTCTGCTTCATGGTTATCGGCGACATAAAAAAACCTGTGAGAATGCTGGTGACGAAGCCGAGAAGTCCTATCAGGACTATTTGAGGAAGTCCTTCATGCATCGCAAAGAGGAGCAGGGCCGCGATGAAGCATGAGAGGGCTTTGCTCGGCATCGAGTCGCTATTTGAGAAGTACAGTGATAAGAATTCCCAAAGTGCGAACAATGCGACCGCGCTAATTAAGAGAGAAAAGAGCCAGGGAGGGGAGTATCGAATGCCCACATACAATAATGGGATAAATACTAAGGCGGAATACAGTCGGCGCGGATCCATAATGAGTGTTCAAAAGGGGGAGCGATAGTGTGAGATGCGGATGCCGAATAATTAAGGCTAGAAGGAAGTTTGTGTGTTAGGAAGAAACGGACTGTGGCACCCGCCCATACCGTCGTTCGCGTTTTTGGTAGTCTAAGAGGGCCAGCAGAGTTTCGGCTCGACGAAAATCAGGCCAGAGCGTTCGTGTGAAATAGAGTTCAGTATAGGCAATTTGCCAAGGGAGGAAATTGCTAATGCGGGTTTCGCCGGATGTACGAATGAGTAGATCCGGATCTGGCAATCCCCACGTTGTGAGATATTGTTCGAACAGAGCTTCATCGATTTGGTCGGGTGTGAGTGAGCCCATCTGTACTTCAACAGCTAGCTGTTGAACGGCGTCGATGATTTCAGCGCGGCCACCATAGCTGAGGGCGACTGCCATCGTCCGTGTTGAATAATGGGACGTTTCCTCAGCTACTTCGGCAACCAAGGCCCGAGCAGGGCCTGGGAGTTGCTCGAGTCTTCCAATAGGCAGAAAGCGAACGTGTCTATCGTGAAAACGCTGCCGCTCTTTCTCGAGGTATTGCTCTAATAACGCCATGAGCAACCGAATCTCGGTCGCTGGGCGGTTCCAATTTTCTTGTGAAAATGCATAAATCGTGAGATAGGGGATATTGAGTTCATATCCAACGTCCATGACATCTTGAAGGGCACCTAGGCCTTCCCTGTGCCCAGCGATGCGTGGCAAGCCACGTTGGGCAGCCCATCGGCCGTTGCCATCCATAATGATGGCGATATGCTGCGGCAGGGACCCATGGTCAAGCTGATCCCACAGTTCGTGCTCGGCAGCATGCCTGGGTTCTATTGCCTGAAATTCATCCATGAATCATGCTGAGATTTGAGGGAAGCACAGGATCCAGTGCGTGGATCCATGATAAGACGTTCACATCAAAGTAGAAAAATGTGAACAAATTTTAGTCTAATAATGAAACAGATTATTGTCAAATTTCAGTAGACTGCGCGGTATCGATTCTGAAATTGCGCCGATCACGAAGATGGGCTATACTGCCTTTCTTCTGCCACATTTTGCGGCATTTTCCCAATTTCAGAACGTAATTTTATGACTCCTAAGCCGTCAGATTTTGCTTTACAAGAACAGGATATGCTTCAGGCCTTGAATAAGGCCAAAGCGCGTGATGTGGATTACGCCGATATGTATGTGGAGTCATCCGTCACGGATTCAGTCTCCATGGAAGAAAGCTTGGTCAAACGGGCGGTCAAAAGTGTGGCACAGGGAGCTGGCATTCGGGCTGTCGCAGGAGAACGAACGGGTTTTGCGTATTCAGATGACCTGTCCATTCGAGATCTAGAGCAAGCAGCAGAGACGGCCAAATATATTGCCGAGTCACCACAGGGCGACAACCCTGTGGCTGTGACCCACAGGACTGGTCCTTCCCAGAATTTATACCCGTTAGCGCAACCTCTGACTGATATTACGACGGAAGCTCGGGTGGATCTCTTGAATCAAATTGATGTTGAAGCTCGAGGCTATGACAAGCGTATCGCCAAAGTTATGGCATCATTTAATACCGAGCAGAAGATATTTCTGGTCATGAATTCTGATGGTCAAATGGTAGGGGATGTGCAACCACTCGCCCGACTTCAAGTCACCTGTATCGCTGAAGATGGGGCAAACCGTCAGGTTGGAAGTTATGGGGGCGGGGGGCGCGTAGGATTTTCCTTCTTTGTGGAAAACGGGCGGGCGTTAGAATTTGCGCGTGAAGCAGCCAGACAAGCGATTGTCAATTTAGATGCCGTTGATGCCCCAGCCGGATCCATGCCTGTGGTATTAGGTGGTGGGTGGCCGGGCATTCTCTTGCATGAAGCGATTGGCCATGGTTTGGAAGCGGATTTCAATCGTCGTAAAACGTCTGCGTTTAGCGATTTGATTGGTCAGTCAGTTGGATCGGAATTATGTACAATCGTTGATGATGGAACACTGCCGTTTCGCCGGGGTTCGATGAATATTGATGATGAAGGCACGCCAACTTCACGAACCATGCTCATTGAAAAGGGTATTTTGCGAGGGTATATCACGGATCGACTC
Organism: Nitrospirales bacterium; assembly: GCA_029261255.1. Taxonomy (GTDB): domain Bacteria; phylum Nitrospirota; class Nitrospiria; order Nitrospirales; family UBA8639; genus Nitrospira_E. Next base: position 369 of record JAJDBQ010000111.1, on the reverse strand, counting down.
AATGCGCGTTTGATGGGGATTCCACTGACCGGCAATGGACGTCGTGAAGATTTTCGCAGCGTCGTACTGCCACGAATGACGAACACCTTTATGTTAGCTGGAGAATCAAATCCGGAAGACATTATTCGTTCCGTGAAAAAAGGCCTGTACGCGGCATCGTTTGGTGGTGGGCAAGTGGATATCACGAGCGGGAAATTTGTGTTTTCGGCGAGTGAGGCCTATTTGATTGAAGATGGGAAGATCACGAAGCCGGTGAAGGGTGCGACATTAATTGGGAATGGTCCTGATGTGTTGAAAAAAGTATCGATGGTTGGACATGATATGAAGCTTGATGAAGGCATTGGTACCTGTGGGAAGGAAGGCCAATCC
>JAJDBQ010000012.1 GCA_029261255.1 Nitrospirales bacterium | reverse complement strand
CGGGACGACGAACTTGTTCCTTGCTGCGGGGACCTACTCTCCAGAAGAGATTCTGAAATCAGTGAAACGCGGTTTATTGGTCACTGAATTAATCGGGTTTGGTGTGAATATGGTGACCGGAGATTATTCCCGTGGGGCAGTCGGGTTTTGGATTGAAAATGGGGAAATCGTTCATCCCGTGGAAGAAGTGACCATTGCCGGAAATCTAAAGGATATGTTTAATGATATCGAGATGATCGGGAATGACTTGGTCTTTCGAGGTCGAAGTGCCTGTCCAACTGTCAAGCTTCGAAAGATGATGGTGGCTGGCCAATAGGAATTTTTCCAGAATTCACTAGGGAAAATGAAATTGTTAATAATTGGGGTGTGTTCAAAAAAGTCCGTCCAGCAAGGCCGCAGCTAATCTGACGCGCGGAGCGTACGCTCAGTACGTGAGCACGGCAAATTGGCGAGAACGACGCTGGCGGGTTTTTTCAACATACCCATCATGAAATAGCGTGATGGAGAATTACCATGCCACTTGAGATAGAGGATGGGGCCAAAGCCCTTCAGCTTATCACCTCCCGATACAATCAACGACAATGGCGAAAGAAAATCGAAAAGACGTTGAGTCTGCCACCGACAGGGTTCAACGACGAAGCACAGCGAAAAATATTCCTGTATCTCAAAGTTGGCCTACAAGCCTATAAATCTCGTCGGGCCGATCCACCGTCTTGGGTTGTTGGAGGATTTGGCACCAAAGAGGTTATTGATCGAGTGTTGTTTAAACCGACAGTCATTGACCCAGAATTCACCAAGGAGCATGTCGCGTTACTCGGAGAGGATCCTGGGGAAGACGTTGATATGGTCTGGTGGGATGATATGCTCGTCAATTGGTTTGAAGAACCGGAAGAAGAAAATGAAGAGGATGATGAAACTGAATCGTCTGAAGATTCCGAATCAGCGTCCGACGATGATTCCTCATCTAAGCCATCAGATACTGAACAGACGCAAAAAACCTCATCCTAATCGGTTCTCTGTCCGCCGAATCTCAGGTCTCCGCGGTTCGCTTCCGAGAGTTTTAGGATGGGGAAACATCACGTAGCAGCGACTCATCTACCATTCTCGTCTCGTCCCTTGTCAGTTCCCGTCAAACAGCAAGGTCTGATCTTTAGATCACTCAATCAACTCAATACCTGGGTCTGCCGATTCATGTATCAGGTGAAGGCTCTTGAAGAGGTACCTGTGCCTGCAAAGGGACCAGCCCTTATTGTGTGTGACCATTCCGCGTTGGGAGACCCGTTAGTCCTGATTGCGACCGCCGGACGGCCAGTTCAATTTCTTATGGCTGCAGAGATTTATGCTCACCCACTTATCCAATGGGCTTTTGAAGCGTTTGGGTGTATTCCCGTTCAACGAGGCAAACGGGATATTAAAGCAATTCGAACGATGTTAGGCAGCTTGGCAGCACAGGAAGTGATTGGGCTGTTTCCGGAAGGCGGGTTAGATCGTCATCGCCTGGACGAAGGTCATCTGGGTATTGGGTATTTGGCGATTAAGTCGGGTGCGCCAGTCATACCGGCATCGATTGTGTGGGAAGGCCCGCATTCAACAACCTCTATGCTCAAAACATTGTTTGTCCCAAGCAAAGCGAGCATTCAATATGGGAAGCCCTTGGAGTTTCCTCAAGAAACCAAGCCGAGTAAAGAGTCGATGCAATCCTGTACGAAGGAAATCATGAAGCAGATTGAAGCATTGAGGAAAGAGATTCTCTCAGAAGTCGCCTGAGCCTAACTTACTCTCGTCACTTTTTCTAGGGGCTGGCATCAATTTCCACTTCCGTCATACCCGCGGTCGTAAGCGGGTACCCATCTTCCAAGCGCGCCCACAATATTGAAGTATTGCCGGGTTTCGGCTCGGCAGCCGAGATCCTTTTGTTTCGGCAAAAGGACCCAAAGCCATTGTCGCCCGGTGTGGTCATTTTGATTAGGTAGAGACCGGCTGAATCCAACGGCGGCACAACTCTCTGCGCTCAAACAAGTGCTCGCCGAATCTTTGGGTTCAGTAAGTCTCTTGTCCACGCCGAAGGTGACGGAAAGAAAGCGCCTAATATTAATTTTTCTTGTTAACGGAACCGACAGGTTGGCAATGAACAAAGATCAATTTGAGCTCCCCAGCCTTATGGTGGGACTGATCTTTATTGCTGCTGGGGTTTATGCGTTCGCTGCAGATGAGGTGATGCTCTTGGCAGAATTTTCAGGTGCTTCTTCTAGTGGTCACAGGATCAGCGGCCTTACCCAATTAATCATTGCTTTCTTGTTACTCTCCGGTGGGTCCTTGCTGATTTGGACAAAGGGGAAGTGGTGAGAGTGGGGAAATCTAAAAGTGTCAGGAACCTTAGTTTTGGCATATACCTGGTTTCGTGTCGGTAGCCTGGGACATGGAACTAGAGGCTTTCCGAAAGGGGGGCATTTCTTTCGGAAAAGCCCGGTAAATCGTAGTTGCTTGGTCCGATATCTTTCCTACGTCAAAGGAGACTAAAAAGAGAAATGAGTGAACTAGTGAAGGTTAGGGTTTTGGGGTCCAGGTTCCGTTGGGTTGCATGATGAGTTGGCCCGATGGGGTTTTCGCCATGGCCTTCTTTCCTGCTAAGGCTTCTACCGCTGATAGGGCGGTGCCGTTTTTTTCTGCTATGCCTCTGTACACATCACGTCGTTTTCTGTTGATGTCTTTCATGAGTTCGACCGTCTTTGCCGTCGCAGATGTTGTTGCGAGTCCAAGGTAACCGTCTGGGCGTTCCCCGACTAAGCCTTGTTGCTTGGCTTCGTGGAGTGTGCCTCCCAAGGCTAGGATTGGCATGAAGAAAAACAATAAGCAGCTCAGCGCAAGAGCAATAAATTTTTGGTGTTGATTTGATGCTGTCATGGTTGTCCTCGTGTTTCTTAGAAGAGATCGCTTTGATCGGAAAAGACGGTATCTAAATCTTTGTCGACTTTAACGCGAACTTCATGGTCGATTTTCACATTCAGGTTAATGGTGATGGGTTTTTCTGGAACTGCGACTTCCACTTGAGGAGTGCAACTTAGGAGAAGCGCGGCAGCTAGGAACACAAGGCTGCTTGCAATGTTTGAACAGTATTGTCGCGTTCGACGTTGTTGAATCATAGATTCCCCTTGTGTGCGGTGAATAGGCGCTGGCAAGGCAAATCTCCATTTGTGCGATTCTTGAATAAATCTGCTGCGTTCTTCATTTGACTAATGCCTTCCCTCTCTCCGCCATCATTTTTTCAATATTTTCTTCAAGCCCTTGAACCAGCGACAGGCTCTTTATCAGAGCTGGGATGTTTTCTTCGATGTTGAGGTTGAAATGAATAGGAACGCCGTTTCGGAAGTCTGGATTTTCTCCTTCTAAGGTCGTAGTCAGTTTGAGAATACCATCTTTGGCATAATCGACACCAACCTCTAACTTGGAATAGTGATAATCCTCTAAACTTTTAACGATGAGATCAAGGTTGGGTTGACTGTCGGCCCAGGCACTTGCCGTTTCTTCATCAACCGTGAATTGGAGAGTGCCCCCCGGTGCTCGACCGTGTATGGCTCCCTGTTTAACCGTGACATCCTTACCTGCGATGAAGAGCGGAAGGATACCATCTAGTGCGCCAGTTCCTTGGACCGCCTCCTGTTGTTCTAAGCGTAAAATTTCATTCAGGTCCAGTCCCTGAACTTTGAGAGTCACCTCATGGGTCGAAGCTGATGGATCAATCATGGTGTCTGATAAAGAAACTGTTCCACCCAAAAGATGAGTGCGTAGCTTGGTAATAGAAAGAATTGGGAGCGATGATTGGTGAAAGGGTTCTGTTGAAAAAAGGAGAGCTGTATCGGTTATTCCTACAACTGATTGAATCTTTTTGATATGGAGCGGTGTGGCAGGGATTTCCAGTTTTTCCTTCTCTCCAAGGATTTCTATTCGAGTCGTGAGCCCTTCCATGATGGTGGGCTTGAGAAATCCGCCGATCTCTTTGAAATCTACTACCCCATGCAGTCGGTTGATGTGGAATGGGCTGTCGGTATGATCTGTTGGGGCATTGAATGTGATGTTGGCCGAGCCTGAAACTGTTCCATGAGTCACATCCATTTCAGGGAATGGCCACGGCTGTACGAGTTGACTAACGATGAGCGTATCAGGGGCGAATTGAATGGGCTGCAGTGTCATTGTCCCCGAACCTTCACCTGTGAGGCGGTTTAGTTTGACTCGCCCGCTTATGTGGAGTGGATGCTCTTGCGTCTGTCCTTTGAACTGAACCGTCGCGGATGATGGCTTGATCGAATATTGAGTTTGCCAATTAGACGGCGGAATATTGAAAGAGGTCGTGGGAGGCTGGACCCTTGCGACTGTTGTTTTTCCATTCACGGTTAAACTCTCAGATGTTCCCGTCATCGTGAGATCTTTGGTGAAGATCTCTTCGAATTGCCATAGTTTATCTTGTAAGAACAAAGATGGGATGGCGAGAGTTGAGGCTGCGGCCTGTAATTCCCATGCTTGTGATTTGGTGTGAAAGTTCCAGGAGAGCCCTTGAGAGAATCGGCTTTCAAGCTTAGGGATATGCATGGTCTCATTCTTCATGTGGGAAACGCCCAGCAGCGATGCTTGATTGAGCGCGACCGCAATCTGACCCGCCAATGAGGATACAGAGACCTTTGCTTCTAGAGATATCTTTTCTACGCTTAGAGTGGGTGTGGTTGCTGGTTTGAACTGTGCGGAGAAGCTGACATCTCCTTTCCCTTTGATGCCACTGGATGGCTTCCACAGAAGATTTTGTGGGGAAAGAACCATATCCAGCTGTTCGGAGGCATTCTGCATGGTGATGTGAATCTGCCCTGAAGAAATCTGAAGGGTGTCCAAGCTTTTCTGAATAGGAACGACGACGTGAATGGGACGCAGAATATTCCACTTGAGCGACCGAACGCCTTTGTGTGCAACGTAAGGAGTGAGTGCTGGAGGGGTTAGGGAATCCAGAGCAAGATTGACGCTGCCAGCGGAAGACGGCTGCGCAATAATTGTAAGGACAGACTTTTCAACAGAAAATGTGCCATGTGTAAGAATCTGAATATCTTGGACCAGGGGAGGCAAGGTAGGCATGTGAGCATCGAGCGTGAAATCCCCGTGAATAGCGACGAGAGGAGAATCGGGTTGAGACGATTTCTCCTGCAGGCTACCCGTCCCTTCGCCGGAAAAGTTTCCTGTCAGAGCTTGATATTCAGGAGGAATTGGATATAAGGCCGCCAAAGTATGAATAACCGGGTGGAGCTTGAGTGAGGCATGACCTTGAATTGCCAAGCCTGAGGTTGCAGGTGCGAGAGATGTTTGCAGGTCAATCACATGGGCATCTGGAGCACGTGTATGCATCCCAGTAAACGATACTGTGCCATTGGGTGTCAGAGAGAAGGTGAGTTGATTCAGGAGAAGTCCTTCTCCTTCAAGATGAACCGAGCCTGCGTAGCCTTTCGGTAGAGCGTCCATATTGGCGTTGAGCGAGATCCGTTGCAAGGCCGGTGGAGCCGAAGGATTTGAAATGTCCACCTGCTGGACGAGGAGATGTTCGAACGGTAGAACAGGTAGGCTCTCACTTGTGACAAGCGACCTGAAGTCAAATGGAGAAGCCGTTGTAGAGGAAGACGCGGGAGCAGAGGACTTTTCTAGCAAAGACGAATCCCAAACGATCTTGATCCGTTCGACGTTCACGTTCTCGACCACGTTGTTCAACAGGGAGCTGAGAGAATAGGTGATTTCTGTATTATCGATGCTGATAGAGGTTGAGCCAGAGTCCGGAGGCATGCGGAACGTCAAGAGCGGAATGGTTAGGGCGTTGAAGCTGGGACGGTTGAGATGGACTACGACGTTGGTAAATCCTCGATCAATGAGGCCGTGCGTGATGAGGACTTGGCCAATGGTGGGGAGAAATCCATAGGCTAAGCCAGCAAGTAGGACGAGTCCGATTGCTGCCCATCCCAGAAATTTGAGAAATTTCATGATGATGGAAATAGTGTATAACAACGCAAATTATTTGGGGCTCTTACTGAAATGAGGCGCATAAGGTAGTTGCACTCAATACTTACCTCAAGGGCAGTGAAACGGGCAATGGCAAGTAAAGGATATTTGAATTCTAGATTAATTAATCGAGTCTGACCCCGAAATTAAGCGTGGAAGCAAGGTTTCTTTTTTTAAGGAAAAAGAGTGAAGGTTCTAAGAAGTTTTTTCGATGATCGGTGTATCCGTGCCTGGCGGATTATCCTGATTCGTTGGAGGAGGGACCGTGGAAGGTTGTAAAGGCTTTTGGTTGAGTAGAGGTTCGGGAATGAACGCGGGATAACCAGTATCCATGGAGACCTCCTATTGTTGATATGTGTGGTAGCTCATTCTCAGATGAATGTTGTGATATGTAAAGGGGGTAGATGAGAAAAGATGGAGTTATGGAGTGAGCCTCACCATTGTGGCAACGACAGTCGATTGTTCCAAGTCCTAGAACAAAGGAGGAAGTCTTATCATGAATGTGTCGATCACTTAATATCTTCGAATGATTGCGCGCGGACAAAGATTGATGTCAGTGATGGGGACACCCTGAGGTGGTCCTAAATCGACAGACATAAAATTAAGAGTCCTCAACCTGCCGTTCAAACTCCTCCGGGCTGCGATAGCCGAGCGTTTGATGCAGGCGTGTTCGGTTATAAAAGACTTCGATGTATTGGAAGATTGCCTGTCG
>JAJDBQ010000110.1 GCA_029261255.1 Nitrospirales bacterium | reverse complement strand
CGGGAATGGGGAATTGGCGTGCAATTGTATGGGATTCGTTCAGGAGACAATTGGGGGATTGGTGATTTTCGTGATTTGGAGCGAATCATGAAAAAGGCTGGAAAAACATGGAAGGCCTCAACCATCGGTCTTCAGCCCTTGCACAGTTTGACGCCTGGCCTCCGTAGTCCGTACTCACCGTCTAGTCGTCTCTGTTGGAACCCGCTGTATCTGAATCTTGAGCAAGTCGCAGAGTTTCGTCTGTCATCCAAAGTTCAGCGAGTGTTTCGTACGAAGAAATTTCAGGCCAAGTTAGATCAATTACGGTCTTGCTCGTTAGTCGATTATGATGCGGTTGAAGCACTCAAAATAGCTGTGTTGGAAGATCTCTTTCGTGCTTTCAAGCGACATCATCTCCAGCCACTTACAGCACGCGGTCGTGCATTCCTTCGGTTTATCCAGCAAAGTCCTGTGTATCTCACTCGCTTTTGTACATTTCAAGCCTTACATGAATATTTTCATGATATGACATGGCGTCAATGGCCCTCTGCCTATCACAGCCCATTATCTCCAGAGGTGGAAGCGTTTAAGCAAAGCCATGTTGCTCGTATTCAGTATTTCTATTATGTGCAGTGGCAGTGTGAGCAACAACTCTCTCGGTTGGACCACGTCGCGCGGACGGCTTCCTTGCATCTAGGGTTGTATCACGATTTACCAGTGGGTATTCATCCTGATGGAGCTGATGCATGGGGGTTCCAAGAGCAATTGGCGAAAGATGTTACCATTGGTGCTCCACCAGACTCGTTTAATTTACAAGGCCAAAACTGGGGATTATTAGCACCTAATCCGCGCACGCTCCGGCAATATGGTTATGATTTTTTTCGTCAAACGGTGAGTCAAAATATGAAACATGGTGGTGTGCTTCGCATCGACCATGCCCTTGGATTGTTTCGGATGTATTGGGTGCCGTTTGGGCATAGCGGACGAGATGGCCTCTATGTGAAGACGTATGTCGACGAACTGTTGGCGGTCTTGGCCATAGAAAGCGTGCGGCATAAAGTGATGGTGGTTGGAGAAGACTTAGGAACGGTGACTCCTGCTATTCATCGTAAACTTGAAGGGGCAGGGCTGCTCTCGTATCGGCTATTATTATTCGAGCGAGAGGAGGGTGGCATGTTTCATCCGCCTTCTCACTACCCGTCGCAGGCGTTGGTCTCAGCGACGACGCATGATCTCCCGACGCTCAAGGGTTATTGGGTCGGACGAGATGTTGAAATGAAGGAACAGTCGAATCTCTATCCGTTGCCAGAAGATCGAGATGACGATACGCGAGCTCGAGGAGAAGACCTTCGTCAATTATGGGAGAGTTTGCGCAGCGTCGTGCTCACGTTGCCTGAGGTAAGGCCAGACGCGCTATCGGCTGATGTGATCTCCAAGATTTATCAATTTTTAGCTCAGACGCCTTCGCGGTTATTGATGGTGCAATTAGAAGATTTGTTAGGGGAGCTGGACACACCCAATTTGCCGGGAGCGGCGGAGTCTACATACCCATCATGGCGGATGCGACTCTGTCGAGAGCTCACCTCATGGCTAAAGGACCCAGCTCATAGAGAATTTTCTCAACTCGTTTCACGCGAGCGTCGGCGGCGTTCTGTTTCCTCTGGCCTCGCGAAGCAATAATTGTCGAGACTCTTTGCTAGTTGCAGCTTATCTAAGGGGAGACTATGATTGGTCTTGAGTTTTATTCAGCGAGTCATGGAATATCTGGTGCTGAGATGCCCACTATCTCAACTCATGAGAAAGTTTGAATCGTTATGGAAGAAAATAATCTGACGATGTCCGGGTGGTGGGAAGGCCTTGCTGCGGCGGTGACAGCCAGCCTCAGCCAAATTCTAGCCTTTTTGCCGACAATTATATTGGCCGTCATGCTCTTGGGATTGGGTTATCTATTGGCCCGAGTCGTGTCGATTGCGACAGTACGATTTCTCCAGCTTGTGGGTTTTGACCGGATGCTGAGTCGTACTGCCATTCAAACGTTACTCGAGCGGTCAGGGACGAAACAGAAAGTTTCTGAACTCCTGGGTATGACGGGATTCTGGATTATCTTTTTGGTTTTTTTGATCAAAGCCTCGGATACTCTCGGCTTGACGATGGCGTCCGATGCATTGACTGGTCTGGCTAACTATATTCCTAAGATGATGATCGCCATTTTGATTCTTATTTTAGGGATCATTGCCGCGAATTTTGTTCGGGAATTGATTACGATGACCTGCAGCTCTGCCGGGATCACTCATGGCACCATGGTGGCTCAGGCGGTGTATGTGGCCGTCGTGTTGCTGATTGTAGTAACGGCTATTGATGCGCTAGGGATCGATACCGAATTGCTGAATAATACGATCGTGATTTTATTAGCCGGTCTTATCGGCGGAGCGGCCCTGTCTTTTGGCTTGGGGTCTCGTAATGCGGTCGCCAATTTGATTGCCGCTCATTATTTGAGCCCAGTCGTACGAATTGGTATGACGGTGAAAATTGGCGCGACGCAAGGGACTGTTGTGTCTGTGACGCCCATATCCGTGGTGGTAGAGACGAAGGAGGGTCGAGTCATCATCCCAGCATCTCAATTTTCTGAATCCACGGCAGTCATATCGCATCCGGAAAAATAATTGTGGAGCTCGAACATCATCTCACTCTTGGGTACTTTCAATCCCATCCAGTGGAATCAGCACGGCATCTGGAGGCACTTGGTCCAGAGGAGGCTGGCGTTCTTTTGGAATTGTTGCCTGGGGAAGATATCGCTCAAGTCCTAGAGCATTGTTTACCTATGGCCACTGCCAAAATTCTTGGGGAACTTCCTAATGAGTTGAGTGGCAAAGTGTTGAGTGCCATGAATGCGACATCTGCTATTGGTGTCCTGCGGCAGCTTGAGGAGTCGACGCGTTATGACATCTTGGAGCGTTTGGACAACTCGATGGGTGCGACGCTTCGGCGAGCGCTACGGTATTCTCCAAATACTGCGGGCAGTTTAGCTGACCCTCAAGTGTTCACGCTGCCACCTGATATTCCCGTGGAAGAAGCCATTTCCCGGATTCGAACGTATGGGCAGAAAGCCATGTACTATATTTATGTGATCGATCGAGATGGCAAATTGGAAGGGGTGCTGACGCTCAGACAATTACTGATTGATACATCCGATCATTTGGTCGGAACGATCATGGAAAACCAGCTGACCACGTTGTCGGCTGAAGCGGATCTTGAGGAAATTATTAAACATCCTGAATGGAGCCGATTTCATACCTTACCAGTTGTCGATCGATGGGGAACTTTTTTTGGAGCCCTACGGTATCGGATGCTGCGACGCATCGAAAAAGACGTCGAAGGAAAAGCCCCTTTAGGCACAGTGAGTGATTCGTTGATGCAACTATGGGAAGCCTATTCGATCACTGGCATTCGTTTGATGACTGATGTGGCACAGACGGTGACGGAGCGAAAGAAGAACGGATGAGTGACGGAGCGATTGAAGCGAAAAAAGGCCGACGAGGCGGTACGCATTTGCTGAATGAAGCTTTTTTTCTGAAGCATCATCAGGAGGCGGCGCGAATATTGGAGTCGTATCCAGCGCCAGATATTCTCCGTGTGCTGCAGGGGACGAGTGCCAAGAATGCCTCGAATCTTCTCTCGAGTATTACCCCGCCCATAGCGGCTGATGTGATTACACTCATGACCACTGATCTCTTGAAACAGGTCATTCCGCACATGTCTCCGTCTCTCGCGGCGGCTTTGTTTCAACGTTTGGACGAAGACTTGCAGCGTGCGATTTTATTTCGTGTACCCGATCGTTATGCTGAGGAAATTCGGTCTTATATGACGTATCCGGCTGAATCGGTTGGTAGTATTATGGACCCAAAATTTTTAGTATTGCAAGAAGAAGTCACGGTTCGTGAGGCCATGTTACATGTCAGGTCTCGTGCACAAAAAGATGTGCATGATATGTATGTGACCGATCGTAAGCAAAAGCTGGTTGGGAAATTCTCTGTGCGCGATTTATTACTTGTGGACCCAGAAGAGAAGTTGCAAGCGGTGATGATTCGTGATCTCCCGACTATTCACCCATTGGAGTCTCGTGAAGAAATTGTTGAGCTGTTCGGTGAGCGCCATTTTTTTACGATACCAGTTGTCGATTTGGATAATCGGCTTTTAGGCGTCGTACGAAATGAAGACATTATAAAAGCCAGTCAAGAAGATGCCACAGCTGATCTTCAAACCATGGTCGGTGCAAACAAAGATGAACGTGCTCTCTCTCCCGTTTGGTTTTCCGTTCGCAAGCGATTACCTTGGCTGCAGTTAAATTTGGTGACCGCCTTTTTCGCGGCGTTTGTTGTTGGCATGTTTGAAGACACCATAGCCAGATTTACTGCATTAGCGGTTTTGCTCCCTGTCGTGGCTGGCCAATCGGGTAATACCGGTGCTCAATCGTTAGCCGTGGTCATACGCGGATTGGCACTGCGTGATATTCGACCTTCTCAATGGTTACGAGTCAGTGGGAAAGAAGTCTATGTAGCCTTTTTGAATGGATTAGCGGTTTCTGCCACGGCATGCCTGGCTGTGGCCATTTGGAGCCGTTCCTTTGGTTTAACGCTCATCATTGGTTTGTCGATGGTGATTTCAATGGTGATTGCTGGTTTATCAGGGGCCATTATTCCTATTACATTAAAAGCGATGAAACAAGACCCTGCTCAATCTTCTTCTATTGTTCTCACAACGATTACCGATGTTGTGGGATTTTTTAGTTTCCTTGGCCTCGCCACTCTCCTGTCGGGTTTATTGGAACCGTAACGTTCCAACTCGTGCATAACGCCTCACAATTCTTTTGTGCCTCCTCACTGTTACGTTTTCTCGTTTTACTCAAATTTGCCTACTTTGTGAGACTTGGTTAGGATCAAAGCCCATTCTATTTTTCTAGCAGAGGAGGCTTTATGGAATCCCAAGTGGCGACCAAAGCAAATCGGGCCGAGTCGTTAGACCAAGACATCCACCGTTTGCGTGAGCAATTGGATGCGTTGAAGAAACATTTAATGAATGAACCATCAGCGGAAGTTTTGAACGATTTTGATGCGATGACTGAGGATATGTTGGCCGAATTTTTTGGAAGTTCATCTCCTCTTTTGGACACGTATGACTATGCAGAAGTTGGTGAAGCGGCAGGCCTCCTGAACCTTACAGATGAAGCCCCGGAAGGTGCTAATTCTCAATCTCAGCGCGAAACAATCCGGCAGCGACATCGCGTTCTTGAAAGTGCTATTGCTGATTTAGAATCTCGACGAGCCTCTCTGGCCAAGGAAGCCGTGAAACGCAAAAGTACGGGACCTCGTGTTTCTGATTTTATGGCCACGACTGTTCGTTCTATTTCTCTGGATGCTACCCTTCGTGAGGCAGGGCAACTCTTGCAGAAATGGAAGATTGGTTCATTATTAGTTCAGAGTGGTGATGAATTTATTGGCTCCATTTCCGAAACTGAGCTGACCAGCGAAGTCGTAGCTTCTGGGACCGATGCGACGACGACGACTGTCGAAACGTGCATGAGAGAGCCCCTGGTGATGCTTGAAAACAGCGATTCCATTGTTGAAGCCGTTCGCTTGATGAAGGAGAAAGGGACGAGGCATTTGGCTGTAACCGAAAGTGGACGAGTCATCGGCGTTGTCTCAGTCTCTGATGTCATTCGGTACTATTCCGGTGTAATCTAAATACCAGAATTATCATCGCCACCAGAATATCACCAGGGCGTTTTCTGGTGGCGAAGTCTCTCTCTCAGTCAATTTCACGATCGTATTGATCAACGGGCACCTTTGAGGCGTTTGATCTAACCGTCCCAACTTCTCCACTCATTCCTCCTCAATCTTAAGAAATTCTAATCTACGTTTAATCTCCACTTTAGAGTTGAGGTGTATCCTCCTTCTATACACAGTTGATGACGATGAATTTTCATCAAGGAGGAAGACTCATGCAGAAGAATGGAAAAGAGATGGTTGATCAATGGACCTGGGCGAAAACATGGCAAAAACCCTTGGGTTTGGCGGGCATGGGAATTCTTGTTGGTGCCCTCTTGTTCGGGGCTTGGAATAACCCTGTCCCGACTTTTGCTCATACAGAAGGGATTCAGCATTCAACGGATCCTCCACATTTTCAGAATGGGGGATTTTCAGACATTGCGAAACGAGTGACGCCAGCGGTCGTGAATATAACCGTCAGCAAACAAGCAGCCGTCCCTATGTCGGGCATGCCGTCTGATCCGATGAACGAGTTCTTCGGGTTACCTGGAAAATCCCCTCGCCACAAACAAGGGCCAACGCCCAATCTTCAAGGTGCCGGTTCTGGGGTGATTGTCTCATCCGATGGCTATGTCCTCACCAATAATCATGTGGTGGAAGGCGCTGAAGAGATTAGAGTGACGCTGCCAGACAAACAGGAATTCCAGGGAAGAGTCGTGGGATTGGACCCGAAAACCGATTTAGCTGTCATTAAAGTTGAAGCGACGGATCTTCCCTTTGTCCCGTGGGGCGATTCTTCAAGTCTGCAAGTGGGTGAATATGTGCTGGCGGTAGGGAATCCGTTTGGGTTGGATTCTACTGTGACATTAGGGATAGTCAGTGCTTTAGGGCGTGGCGGTATGGGTATTACCCAATATGAAGATTTCATTCAGACCGATGCCGCTATTAATCCTGGAAATTCTGGTGGAGCATTGGTGAACACGCAAGGTGAGTTGATTGGCATCAATACCGCCATTTTCTCTCGAAGCGGTGGATATCAAGGCGTTGGTTTTGCGGTTCCGACGAAGTTAGCACAACCCATCTATACGAGTTTGGTGAAGACGGGATCGGTTGTTCGAGGATTTTTGGGAGTAGGGATACAAGCGGTGACGGCAGATTTAGCAAAATCATTTCAATTAGAGAAAACCCATGGGGCCTTAGTGACTAATGTGATGCCGGGAAGTCCAGCCGACCAAGTTGGTCTTCAACGTGGGGATGTGATTGTGGAATATGAAGGCGAATCTGTAGAGGACCCGCGCGCGTTGCAAGGTCAAGTTGTCAGTACGATTGTGGGAAATCAGGTTTCACTCGTGGTGATGCGAGAGGGGCAAAAAGTCACGCTTCGTCCAGTTATTCGTGTACAGAATGAGCCAAAGAAAGTGGCCCAAGAAAATTCAGCACCTCAAGATGGGCCTTTGGCAGGCGTAGCGGTGCAAGATTTGGATGGACGGACGGCACAACAATTGGGAATAGCTGAAGACGTCAGTGGCGTTGTGGTGCGTGAGGTGCCCCAAGGTAGTTATGCGGCGCGGGCCGGGTTAGTTCAAGGGGACGTTATCTCTGAAATTAACCGGAAGCCCGTTCGCTCAGAGAAAGACTTTGCACAAGTCGTCTCAAATTTAGCCAATCAACAAGATGCTCTTATCTTTATCCATCGTGGAAAAGGCGCTCTCTATTTGACTGTCAAAATTTAGTTTTAAGAATTAGGTGCCATAAGGAAGCGGGCTATCTCCCACAAGGGAAGATAGCCCGCTTTTTGTTTGTTCTATTATGAAAGATTTTAGTCTTTTTGACCTGTTTTTTTGATGATGTGGTATCCGAATTGGGTTTTGACCACGTTACTCAGACTTCCGTTCCCCATGCGTGTGACCGCATCCTCAAAGGCTTTCACCATTTTCCCTGGACCAAACCAACCCAGATCACCACTTTTAGATTTACTCGGACAGGTAGAAAATTCTTTCGCCAAGTCTCTAAATTTTGATCCGCTTTTCAGACGTTTCCTTAGGTCGTCGGCTAACCCTTTTTCTTTCACTAAAATATGACTGGCTCTCCATTCCATAGGTGCTCCTTTGCTTAATGGGTGAACTCCATCAGTTCGGATTCTTGTAGGCCTTGCTGTATGAGGGTGGGAATGTCTAAGTGTTCTTCCACTCTGAGAATGCTGGGCAGATGGCAGCGAGTCTGGGGGTGCTTGGGAACAAAGAGCGTGCAGCAGTCTTGATCGGGTTCAATTGAGGTTTCAAATGTGCCGATGGCTTGGGCTTGTTGGATGATTTCCAATTTATCCATGCCAATAAGAGGACGGAGAATGGGCAATGTGGTGGCTTGATTGACCACAACAATATTCTCAGGGGTTTGGGACGCCACTTGTCCGAGACTCTCGCCGGTGACCAATCCCCAGGCGTCTTCCTGCTCGGCGATCTTCGCGGCAATGCGAAGCATGAGGCGGCGGTAGAGCACGACGCGAACGGGTGGAGGAGAATTAAGGACGATTTGGCTTTGGATTTCCCCAAATGGCACCAGATACAGACGGGAATGCAATTGATATGTGGTCAAGATTTTGACGATATCTTGTACTTTTTCTTCGGATACTCGAGACAAATAGGGGCGGCCGTGGAAGTGGACGAACACCGCTTTGCAGCCGCGCTTGAGCATGCGGTAGGTCGCGACTGGCGAATCAATCCCTCCTGATATAAGCGAAACAACTTTTCCACCTGTCCCTGTTGGGAGTCCTCCTGCTCCAGATTCTCGATGACAGGAGTAATAGGCTTCCGGGGGGACGAGTTCGACTAAGATCGTGAGATCTGGGTTTGCCAGATTGACCTTCTTCCCTGTCTGTTCAACTACCGCCGCACCTATTTCTCGCTCAACATCCATTGAGGTTTTCGAGATACGTTTGTCCGCGCGTTTGGCGCTGACACGAAAGGTCTCATATGAATGAGTTGGCAGATGAGACGTGATGGCAGCTTTGAGGGCCGTGAGGTCAGGGTTGTCGTGGGAGAGCGGGACTGCCCGGGTTAAGGAAAAATTAACCATGCCAAAGATCCGTTTGAGTTGTTGCTCAAGACGCGGCCAGGCGGCCTCATCTTCGAATCTGACACGGATTCGCCCTTGTAGTGCATCGACATGCACATGCGTCAGTGGCTTCAGTGCGCGGCGGATGTGATGGACGAGTCGGTATTCAAAGTGCTTTCGATTTCGTCCTTTGAGTGCCAACTCATGATAATGCACTAACACATGGAACATTAGTGTGCAGCTTCTAAGTAACGTTCAGCATCAATGGCGGCCATGCAACCCGAACCTGCGGCCGTGATGGCTTGTCGATAGTTGGAATCTTGAACATCACCTGCTGCAAATACTCCAGGGATATTCGTTGTGGTGCTATTCGGTTGTGTACGAATATATCCTGCCTCATCCATGTCGATTTTGCCCTTAAATAAACTGGTATTGGGTGTATGGCCGATGGCGACAAAGACACCGGACAAAGGAATCTCTTCCGTTTGATTCGTTTGGGTATTGCGTAATCGGATCCCAGTGACCACATCGTCTCCGATGACTTCTTCTAGGCTGCTATTCCATTGGAAGGCAATTTTTTCATTTTTCATCGCACGGTCTTGCATGATTTTCGATGCTCGTAATTTATCACGTCGATGAACGAGCGTCACTTTCGAGGCAAATTTTGTCAGAAACGTCGCTTCTTCAACGGCACTATCTCCACCGCCAATCACGGCAATTTCTTTTTCACGAAAAAAGAATCCGTCACATGTGGCGCAGGTTGAGACGCCGTGCCCCATCAGACGACTTTCGGATGGCAAACCCAGTAAATTTGCCGAAGCACCAGTCGAGATGATTAAGGTTTTGGTTTCAATGATTTCTTCGCCATCGACTGTGATGCGAAAAGGTTGTGAGTCAAGGTCAACTTCCGAAACGTGCCCATGGCGAAATTGTGTCCCAAAGCGTTCGGCTTGTGCACGCATGTCTTGAATGAGTTGTGGCCCCATGATGCCTTTAGGAAACCCGGGAAAGTTCTCCACGTCTGTGGTCAATGTCAGTTGTCCGCCAGGTTGTGACCCATCGATTAAGAGGGGTGAAAGGTTGGCTCTGGCGCTATAAACGGCAGCGGTCAGTCCAGCTGGTCCGGACCCAAGAATCAAAACATCATGTACCATGATTGCACTCCTTTACCAATGAATGTCTACAAACGAGATAATGTTGTTGTGGATAGAAGTCAAGTGAGAGAAGACTTTGGACTTCGCTGGTGAGCCTCATTTTGATAGTTTCTATACAATGATTTCACCACAAGGCGCAACTGGGGACGAGGACAGGTTCCATCGAGTATCGTATCAGCATATAGTAATTTTTGACGAAGTGGCATTTGGTTCCTGATGCGTTGCAATGCCGCAGACTTGGTGAGCCCATCACGACGGCAGACGCGTGAAATTTGTGTGGCGCGATCCGCTTTCACAACAATGACATGATCCATTCTGCTATGTGCGCCAGCTTCAATTAATAGAGCGGCATCATAAATTATTACGGATTGTGGGTCTGACAGACAGATGGTCTTTACCAACATAGCCTGTTGACGTGCCACTCGAGGATGGATGATTTTTTGTAACATCGCCAATTTCGACGGGTTCTGAAACACGACTTGTGCAAGCGCTTGACGATGGAGTGTCTTATCCGCAAAAAAAACACTGCTTCCAAATTGCTTTCGAATGTCTTTCCAAGCTGGTCTGCCGGGTTTGACGACCTCCCGAGCCAATTGATCGGCATCAATGATTGCGGCCCCACAATCTTGAAAGAGGCCTGCTATTGTTGTTTTTCCTGCTCCCAATCCACCGGTTAACCCCACGATCACCATGGTCAACGATAGCATAGAGGATTCGAGGCAACAATCAATGAAATTAATTTTGCGCTAGCTTGACCCTATTGAATATCATCAGGTATGTGAGTAAAGGTCTCTAAGGTTCGTGAGACGTTTTTATTTATTGCAGTCTTTGGAATATGAGAAGAATTGATATGAATAGATACCGTTTTCTGGTGGCAAAAAGATGGTCTTTCTGCTTGGTGATTATCCTGATTCTGTTGCACGTCTCGGGACTCGCCTTAGCGAATCCTCAAGGTCATGAGTCCTCCTCTCCATTGAATCCCAGCACATGGCAAGTCGCGGTGGATGGATCCGGGCAGTTTACCTTGATTCAGGAGGCAATCGAGCAAGCTTCTTCCGGTGATACGATCTTGATTAAAGCTGGTACGTATGCTGAAGATGTGACTGTTCATAGCAAGGAGAATCTGACAATCATCGGAGAAGGTATTGATCAGGTGTTTATTACTGGCGAGAAGCGTGTCGGGTCGTTACATATTGGTAAATGGCCGTATGGCGCGACGAATGTCACGATTCAGGGTTTGTCGGTCTCTCAGCATGGCGGGCTCGGTGTTGGGATTTTTAATGGCAGAGGCGTCTACCTTAAAAACATTCGTATAAAAGGGATGGTCTTTAGTCAACAAGTGCAAGGGGTACATATTGAAGACTGTATCATTGAGGATAGTGAGACAACTGGTGTCTCTTTTGCGAATTCTACGGGAACACTCGTGGGAAATAGGATTCATCATCATGACCATGGCATTGCTCTTGGCGGTCGTTCAGAGGTGACGCTTCGACATAATGTAATGACTGACATTCTCTTTGAGGCAGTGATGATGACGGATCAATCCAAGGCCACCATCATTCAGAATACTTTTGTGCGTAATGGAGGAGGCCTGGCTTTTCATGATAAGGCCGAGGCGGTTGTTCGTGGGAATATCATTGGGCATAGTAAGGTGGGACTTTTATTTGCGCCTGAAAGCCAGACGACACTCGCATTTAATGCTCTGTACGACAATCCTCAAGGCAATTATCTGCTACAGGACACACCTCACAGCCCAATCCCTCAGCGCGCAGGCGAAACAGATGTGACTCTGATTCCTGGGTTCGTCAATCCTGAAGAAGGCGATTTTCGTTTACGCGTCGATTCCTCGCTCCTCCATATTGGAGAATTTCCATATCTAGGTGCTCTTCCTCCTCTTTCTCCTCAATAATTATCTAGGCAGGTTAACAGCGTCGTCAGGGGAATTTGTCGGCGTCGTCGCGGTGAGTGCTGTTACCTTCTAGGGGTGTTGAAAACGTCGCTAGCGGCGTTCTCTGATTCAGTAAAATGTGAGAAGTCAGTAGTAAGGAGAAAGACAATGGTTAGGAAACAATGATGAGCGGTATGGATTTTCGTTCTAGTTTCCTTTGCTGCCCTCCTTACGCCTGCCCCCTCACGATCTCTAGTGGACGACCCCCAGCTTCTGATGTCCAACGTCTTTTTGACGAAAGGTGCCCTTTGATATCCTTATTATTCAACACTCTCTTTTGCTCTAAGTCACGAATTACGCTGACGTCCCGTGGGATATGTGTGTGAACTCTTTTGCTCCTTCCACATATTTTCTTAATGAAAAGTAGGATGCGAAAATTCGAGGAAAAAGAACTTACAGAAAAATGTTCTTTGAGTTAGGAGGATGGCTTTGCACGGAGGATAAGGCGCGCATGCTCAGCATCTAAGGTAATTAAGAAATGTTTGAGAAACGACATGCCGAGTAATCCTTCGATTTGCTCAGGAATATCAGGGAGATCGTGGATGGCCACTGCAACATGGTGGACTTGTGCATTTCCAACAGACAGAGAAGAAAGATAGTTCATGTTGACTTGTACGGAACCTCCTGCGGTGTTGACAGTCAGGAGTTCATTGTCAGTTGTTCCAAGAATGCCTAGGTCAATGGCGATATTTGTGGAGAGGACCGTCATGGAAGCTCCCGTATCGACGATGAGATGAGCTGTCCTTTCCTTATTCAGATTGACTTGAGCAACAAACGATCCTCCTATCTTTTGCAGAGGAATGGTAATGTCACGATCTTTATCTGTCTCATGGCCAGATTCTTTTTCAAGTGGCGCATCTGAATATTGAGAAATATTCTCTGGCAACTCATGGCTGGACTTGTCTTGCTCTTCGGGCAGCTTTAGATTCTTTTGAGGGATCTGCGGCGTTGAGACAATTGATGATTTTAGTTGAGAGCATCTCTTCAGTTGAGCGGGATTATCTGTTAAGACCTGCGTTCCTGCTTGATCATGACAGCGGTACATTGCTGTAAATCCCGGAGAAAGCCACAACAACATTTGAATGAGAATAACAAATAATACAAATAGTGTTATCTTCAAATGACGAGTATTGCTGAAAATAGTTTTTGTTTGAGCCATAACCAATCATACCAGGCTGATACAGACAAGAGCTATGGATTGAGAATTAGCTACTTGATTCAGGGGTTAGGGGGATAGTGGCTTGAACCTGATTGCCGGCTTCCCAGACTTCAGCAGAGAGCACAATCGTTTCCGGTTCAATTCTGTTGACTTGGACTTGGCCTTCCAGCATTTCCCCTTGCTTGACAATATAAATGGCTTGGCCATTCGTAAGAAACGCCTGACTTTCTCCACCTTTCGTCAGATATCCTAGGAAGCGAAATTTATTGAGTTCTTGTCGTGCTCGCTGAGCGGCCAGCTCTTCAGGCGACGGGCTAGATTTTGTGGGAGCAGGAGTTCGCGAGACGATTGAGTTGGACGGTGGTGGACGCTTCGGAATAATTTTTTTTGCTACAACCCTTCTCGAGCCTATAGGAGAAAAAATATTCCGAGGTTGAGAGAATTTCACCATTTGCCTGGCATTGGGAAAGGATTCATCTAACGAGAGAGCCCGAACAGTAGGAAGCGTTGAGCTGGTTGTGTCGATGCTGGCTTGATTCTCGGGTGTTGTGTCTGAATCTTCAAACATTTGGTAAGCGGTGATGCCTCCCCAGGCTACCAATAAACCCACCAATAGCAATCCTTTGTGTTGGTTCGTCATTAGGCTTTTGTCTTCTGGAGTGTTTGAGGAAATTTTTTTAGAAAGGTTGACACTCGTAGTCGAAAGAGTACGCCGTTCTGTTTTTTGGATTGTTCGACAGATAATCGTTCAATGAACAGATAGGGCCATCGTTTTTCAAGTTCATAGATGAATTTTCTGATTGCGCTATAGTCACCTTGAGCTTCGAATGCAAAGGTTCCTTTGGCGGCCAGTTTATGCTTGAGCGGTTTAAAATCATAACCCATACCAGGAATCTGTACGCTATTTCGTTTGGCCAAAGCTGCGATGTCTAAGCTGAGGTCTGTAAATTCCTGATAGTCTGAAAGGGCATGCCACGTCGTGTCAATAATGCCTTGCGTTCGTTGAGCTGTTTGAGTCTTTGTTTGCGTCTCTTGGGCTGCTTGAAGGCTTGAGCCTACTTTGGCCAATCGATCTTGTGCAGGGTAAAACATGAGACCAAATACGCTGACAGCAGTCAGCACGGCTAGCCCCGTGATGATCAACAACGGCATGAGGTGCTGTGAACTTCTCAGGGTTGTTTTTGATTCTTGGTAAATCTTCAAGGGCATCATGGTCGTGATGATTTCGCCTTCTTCAATAGAGGAACGGTCGGTTCATAGGATACTTTCATCGAGAAGACAACAAACGATTGTTTGCCCGTGTTCTTTTTTTTCTTTTTCGCATGTTGCGTCAAGATTACATCACGAAAGGCTGGATGCTTTTCGAGTTGATGCATTAAGCGGGTTAACTCTTTGAGTGATGATGTTGAGCCATTGAGTAGGACGGTATTGGTTTTTTCATCAAGAGACACTGTGCTCATCATCAAATTTTTAGGGACAGCTGATTCTAGATCAGTCAGCAATTGTGTCCAAGAAAATCCGACACGATCTCTCACTTGTTTGATAAACGAAATGTGTGGAGGAATCTGTATGATGGCCCTATCTGACAGGTTCATCCCGTGGGCGTTGGCTTCAGCCACCATCTCTCTAGTTTGGTTGCCAATCATCGATGTTTGGTTTTCAAGCGCATCAATTTTCTTGTGGAACGTGGTGCCGAGCCACCAAAAGATCACGGACAGTGCCAGGCAAGTTACAGTGATCGCCTTTAAGCCAAACTGTGTGAGCGCAAGATGCTTGTTGCCAGGTGCGGAGAGGGAAATCTGGGCGCGTGGTACCATTATGCCACCCTTAGGCTGGCATAACCGGGGAGGGCTGACCAGATATTGGATTCTTGAACTGAACGGCTGCCTCGGCTTTTGAACTGTGTCGTATATGAAAATTGCGTGACTTGTATCGGTGCTGTTGTTAATCCACTCACGAGGGCGGTTTGTTGAATATGATCGGAAGTTGGAAGTAACATATGCCCATGTTCAAGGTCTGTGACAAAAAAGAGGTTTGTTGGAGATGGTTTTGCGCCATCTTGAGAATAGGTTTCTAGATAAAATTGCAGGGTGGCTAAGACTTCTTTCTCGACTTTTGTCATAGTCTCCGAAGGGTATGGAGTGATCACACGTTCAGAGGCATGCTCGTCAATGGATGCCAAGGCATGATGTCGTGATTCTTCTTGGTTTTTGACAAGGTCCTCTCGGTTCTCCCGCTCGGTTGAAGCATCATCCGTTGGTCCATCCTTGACAGTTGGTCGAATGGCAATAGCTTTGGTTCGAACAAATGTTGGACATCCTTCATCGAAAGCAAAGAACGTAAATCCCCAATGACTCATAAAAAGAAACATGGCTCCAGTCGAGGAGGTAGGACTCTGCTTGTTTCCTGCCTTTAAAATCTCTTGGATATTCTGTTGATAAAAATCAAAGATGTCTAAGCCGGCAATGCTCACAGACGTTGGGATGAGTTTGGCGTCTAGACAGGCGCTTTCAAATTGTTCCGCGATTTCATTTCGGATGACTGTGCCTAAGACTCGTACCGATTCTGGATTGACTGGCGTGGCACCGTTGGCGATAGAGGTTGGGATATAGATTTGATAGGCAAGCCGAGATTGTGCCGTATCTAATTTCAAGTCTTGCTTGAAACGCCAATTCAACAATGCCGTTTGTTCACTTGATTTCGTTGGAAACTCGGTAAAGTCAAAAGCACTGGTGCGAGCACAAAGGTCGGGAAGACTCAATGCGATGGAAATGGGTTTTTGACAGGTCTCAAATAAGATCCGTAACTGTTCAACAAAGATTTCCATATTGAGAATGTTGGGTTTGACAGACGAGAGCTGAATAACTCCAGCAGGAAGCGACAGATGCTTCACTTGTTGGAGTGAGGTGGTGCGCCAAGATTTCTTGACCTCCACTAAGCATAATGCCTCTTCCGATATGGAGAGGGCCAATGTCGGTTGTTTCATCGGAAACAAGTTCATGAGATATCGTCTACTTGTGTGACACGATTGATTTCTTTGAGGGTGCTTTCACCTCGGAATACTTTTGCTAGCGCCGCTTGGCGCAAAGACGTCATGCCTTGAGCCATAGCCGCTACGCGAATTTCAGAGGCTGATTTCCCACTTAATACCATTTCTTTCATGGAATCGGTCATATCCAAAAATTCTGTAATCGCTTTTCGGCCTTTGAATCCCAAGCCATGGCATTCATTGCATCCTTTGCCTTCAAAGAAGGTTTGATGCTTCACCGTCTCATAGTCAATGCCTGATTCGCGACATTGTTCACGGGTAATTTCAACAGGGACACGACAGAACGGACAAATCGATCGCACGAGACGTTGGGCAAGGATGCAACTGAGTGATGCGACGAAGTTGTAAGATTCAATCCCCATATTGACGAAACGACTAATGACATCAAACGCGTTATTAGCATGGACGGTGGTAAAGACTAAATGACCCGTTAAGGCTGATTGAATAGCGATTTGTGCCGTTTCGAGATCACGAATTTCTCCCACCATGATTTTGTCAGGGTCGTGCCGCAAAATTGAACGGAGACCTCGAGCAAACGTCAGACCCTTTTTTTCGTTAACTGGGATTTGCACGATACCTTTTAGTTGATATTCGACTGGATCTTCAATCGTAATGATTTTATCATCATCGGAATGGACCTCATTTAACGCCGCATAAAGTGTTGTGGTTTTCCCACTCCCTGTCGGGCCTGTGACGAGGACCATGCCATACGGACGTGTGATGGCTCGCCGAAAATGTCGGAGATCTTCTCCGGTATAGCCAAGGGCTTCGAGACGAAGACCTTGGACCCCTGCCGACAGATGTTGTTTATCCAACACTCTAATGACGACAGATTCACCATAGACACTGGGGAGAATGGAGACACGAAAATCAATTGTTCGGTTGTTGAGCAGCAGTTTGAATCGACCGTCTTGTGGGGTGCGCCGTTCGGCAATATCCAACTCAGACATGATTTTGAGTCTGGAGATTAACGAGGGGTGAATGCCCGTATCAAAGGGGTCCATGGCAAGATAGAGCACGCCGTCAATTCTGAATTTGACCTCAACGGTCCGATCCGTTGGTTCGATATGAATATCGCTGGCCTGTTTTTGTAAGGCGGTTAAAATAATAGTATTGACGAGTTTGACGACAGGACTTTGGTCCTGAGTAATGCGTTCAACGGATAGGACGTCTTCACCTTTTTCATCCTCCTTGATGAGGACCGGATCTAATTCCGCTTTAATGCGGGTGAGCACTTGGCTATTACCCTCGCTATTGCTGAGCACATCGAGAATAGCCGGTTTAGACGAGACCACCAAGTCCAATTCATACCCCACTTGATGCTCAAGTTCGTCGATCATGCGAAGATCATGCGGATTGGCGATGGCTATCGTGAGCACGTCCCCTTCTTTTGCCATAGGAATAAACTCGTAGCGGTGCATGAGCTCAACGGGAATGGATTCCATGAGAGGTGTTGGAATACGAAACTCTTCTAAGTTATTCCATGGCAAGCCAAATTGATCTGCCAAAATTTGCCCGAGGGAGTCTTCGGTCAAGGTGCCACGCTCTAACAGCATGGAGGCAATGGATTGATTTTCTGTTTTCGCCGTTTCTCGCAACGTGTCTTTTTCACGTTCTAAGATGAACCCTTTTTTGACCAAGATTTCTTCGAAGGGCATGCGTTTGACGGGTGTAGTCATAATTTCTCTGATTCAAGTATGTGGTTAGACGGCTCCTGCCATTTGAAAAATAGGAAGATACAGGGCAATCACGACTCCCCCTAAAATCAGGCCGATCAGAATGATGAAGATCGGTTCAATCCATGTCATCATGCGAGACAATTCAAAATCTAATTCACCTTCATGAAATTCTGCCACCTCAAAGAGCATGGTTTCTAATGCACCAGTCGTTTCGCCGACTTCAATCATTTCCAAAGTTAAACTTGGAAGGAATTTTTCTTTTTTGAGAGCAACTGAAAGACTCGTGCCTTCCCGAACATGATTGATGACGGAATTCAGAGCTCTGGCAAATACTTTATTGGGCATTGATTGTGTCGTGACCAGAAGCGCGTCTAATAATGTAATGCCCCCTCCTAAAATGGTCGAAAGGGTTCTGGTGAGACGAATGACTTGATTTTTCAGAAACAACGGACCTAAGACGGGTGCGTTCAGCAGAAGCCAGTCAATCCGCCATTGCCCTTGCGGAGTAGTTCTCCACCAATAGACCCATGCTCCTGCCACGCTCAGCGCAATGACAATGCCGAGGATCCATTGGCTGGAAGTATTCGTCAGATCCAATAGCAATTGCGTGGCCCAGGGTAATTCTACGCGACTTTCTTGATATACTTCGGCAAAAGAAGGGAGGACGAAAAATAATAATCCGAAGGTGACCAGAATTCCAAAGCCGAGCAAAAACATTGGATAGATCGTGGCTTTCACAATTTTTTCTCGCACGCTGATAATCATCTTTAAATAATCAATATATCGCCTGAGTACTTCTGGAAGGTTGCCGGCTTGTTCTCCTGCTCGAAGAGAGGCTTGATATAATTCTGGGAAATAGATGGGATATGAGGCCATGGCTTCCGAAATGGCCGCACCACCTCGAATACTTTCGCGAACGGACTGTAGGGCTTGTTGAAACCCTGCTTGTCCGGAGCGGTCATTCAGCAGATCAAAACAGCGCAACATGGGTAATCCTGCTTTCACCAGTGCTAAGAACTCTTGATTGAATACAAGAAAGTCTCGTGGGGGAAGGGGGCGCTGCCGAGTAGACAATGTGATGCCTGGGCGTGTTCCTGCTCCACTGAGATCCAAGACGAGCAGCCCCTGGTCTTCCAATTGTGCTCGAATAGCGCGAGGTGTCTCACCATCCACATCTGTTTCAATAATACTTCCATCCGGACGAGCGGCTCTGTAATGAAAACTTGGCACTAGGGAGACTCGTGCGAATCCAATTGAGGACTGCCAATAGCGAGTATATGTGTTGGTTCAGAAGGAATTTTTACTTGGGCATCCATTGCCGGTTGAGAATTTTCGTGAACCTCGTGTTCAACGCGCTGAACTGGAGATTGTGGAGCTATGGTGTCAGTAGGAACATTGACTTGTCTGAATGGCACTTGACGTGCTTTCGAGGGCTCGGATACTTTCAGGGGAAATCCTGCCAGGATTAGATCCGAGGTCAGATTATTCCATTCTTTTAACTGTTGCACAGAAGTCTGGTAGCTTTGAGATAATTCGAATAAAGTATCACCATCTTGAATAATGATGCGCCCTGTTGCGTCAAGTCCTTGTGTGTCATCAGGAATGTGTGTGGTAGCGATGCCTCCTGTGAGACTACTCGTTCTCATCTTCGTTTTTTGTGGTGTGAACGTTTTCGTCGGGATGTCCATTTCTTGTTTGATTAGCTTCATGTCTGAAGCTAACCCCTTCATGTTCCCCATGATTTGTTGAAACGAGCCCTGTAGAGATTGGAGGTCTGATATCAATTGAGAGGTGTCAGGCATACTCACAACTTGGCTTTCCAATATCAAGTTATGCTTTCGCAATTTTTCTCGTTCGGCTTGTGACGACAATAGTTGGCTTCGAACATTTTGTAATTCTGTGCCCTGGTCTTGTTCTCGGTGATAAACGGATTGAGATCGTTGTCGGAGTGATCGAATTTCTCCGGCTTGTTTGGCCATGAGAATTTTTAAGCTGGCTAGTTCAGCTCGCATATTCTCTGCCTCGGATCGAGCCTCTCGGAGTAGAACCATGTGGGGTGGTAGCGCAGCGGGCGTTTCAATTTGGCTGTCGGTTTTCATGGTTTTTGTTGGTTTGTGAACACAGGCTTCTAATGAAAAGGCTAATGTTCCGGTGAGAATCAAGTGCTGCCAATAAAGACGTTTCATAAATTACCTACCAATCTTTGTAAGGAGTTCCGTCTTTTGCGACGTCATCACTCCCACTTTTGATATCATAAATACCAGCAGGAGAGTCATCGCCCTCTTCCTGCTCTTCATAAATTTCAGTCCATGTCGTCGAAGATTTAGTTATCGGGTCTGTTGGGATGGACCGAAGGTATTTTTCTTCGACCAACGACGTGAGGCTTTCTGGATAATCTCCACGGTCGGCATAAAATTGATCAAGGACAGCGCGCATGGTAAAGAGGTTTTGCTTGAGAGCGGTTTCTTTTGCTTTCATGGCAGATTGTTGAAAGTTTGGAATCGCGACGGACACCAAAATTCCCACAATCGCCACCACGATCATGAGTTCAAGTAAAGTGTAGCCTTTTTTGCCAATGAGTACAAAAATGCGCATTACCAGTCACGATAGGGGGTCCCATCTACTGCAATTCGTTCGCTGGTAGTATAGATGTCAAAGACATCTTCCCCGCACCACCGCGATTCATCTGGTTCATCTTGATAACACCGAATCCCCCATTCTGCTGTGTTGGTGATGGGATCAATCGGAATTTTTCGTATATATCGTCGAATGTTTGAATGTTCTTCTGATTGAGCCTCACCTCCGGATAATTCAATCTTCAGTAGGCCTTCCAGAGTTTTGGGGTATCCGGTGACCCCCGTTTCTTCTTTGCACGTGAGTTGATTCTTGATACAGAGCGGTCCTAACAACGTCCCACCATCTCTGGCCCAATCACGGCGAAAGCTATCAATGGCGACTCGAACGGTTCGCAAGGTTTGACGCAATTCGAGTTCTTGCGAGCGTTTAGTGCTGACTTTCGTGAAGGGGAGGGCTACAGAAGCCAATATAAACATAATCACCAAGGTCACTAAGAGTTCAATTAACGTCACGCCACGAGTTGTGGCGGGTTTATTCAACCCAGACTCTCCCATGTTGCACCATGACCGGCACGGGTTGAGAGTTGGCTCCTAACACGGTCGGATTTTGAATGTGAATATTTGATGTGCCAGCCGCAATGGCTTCGAAGACCAGAGAGGCCAGTGCCCCGCTGCCTTGGACTGATTTTCCTTGTTGTCCCATCTGAATAACCAATTGTCCGGTATTAGGCGCAGCCGATACGGTCAGGCTAGGAGGCACCTGTTGCCCTGTCCAAAATGAGCCTTCAACGGCTTGTTTAAAGGACATCACGCTTGGATCATATGTGACGGTCATGGATGTACGTTCTGCAGAAGAGAAATTCTGGCCTTGAAGAGTCAATGAAATTTCTTCTCCGATCGCGAGGGAAGTCGCTGCGGGGATGACCTGGAGCCGTGAGACGCCAGGAGCGGATGCATTGGAATCTTCTGCGTCGGATTCGGCCGAGTCCTGATTCGCATCCAGCCTTTCTGACGAATCTTCATTAAGAGAAGAGGATCCTGAGCCAGTAGGGCTAGACACGGCTTCTTCTGCCTCACTATTCAGCGTGGACGATTCAGGTCGATTTTGCGAAAAGAGTGGTTTTGTATTGTATTGGTTGGCCGTGCCTGACCACATGGTATGTTTGGCTAATTGAGGTGGATTCACGCTTCGCACGATGCGGGGAGTAATGACGATGATGACTTCAGTCGTGATCTTTTCTGTGTTGCGGTTGCTGAGGAGATCCCCGATACCAGGAATGTCGTCAATACCAGGAACGGCTTCCCGATTTTTTCGGTCTTCTTCCTGGATGAGGCCAGCGATAACGACCGTCTCACCATCTCGCATATTGAGAGCCGTATCTGCCGTCCGAGTTCCAAAACGGAATTGCGAAATTTCAGGATCAGCTTGGAGGACGACTCTATCTCCTAATCTGGTGACTTCAACTTGAAGTCGTAGTGTCACAGAATTATTGAGGTGAATCGTCGGTTCTACTGTTAGCTTAATTCCTGTGTCCTTAAATTCAATCGATGTGACGGTTGAGGTCGTTGATAGCGCTCCTGTCGTTGCCTGTCCTGGTAATACATTCGTGGTTGAGAGCAGTATAGGTTGCTTGTCTCCAATATTGATCGAAGCTTTTTGATTGTTCAAAACACGGAGCTTTGGATTAGCCAGAGTTTTGGCGTTGGATTCTTGTTTGAAGAAATCCATCAATATGCTGCTTGGAAATGTGAATAAGTACGAATCCTGCCCAATACTCGTCAAGTTTTTATAGGTGAATGACTGTGCTGCGGTTGAAAAGGATTGAGCCGCCGTGGTTCCATCGGCAGCGACCGCGGCGTCGGGGAAGACGCCAAATCCCGCTTGTTTGGCGAAATTCAGGCCAATTTTTTTGGTTTTTGTTCGATTCACCTCCAGCACTTCAAGATCTAATACCACTTCAGCATCCTGGCGATCATTCGCCATGATGATGTTTTCGGCCAAGGCAATTTTATTTGGATGGTCGCGAATGACAACCGTATTGAGGGGTTCATTCACATACACACGTTTGGTTTCCAGGATGGTGCGCAGAAGATTGGCCATATCCTTCGCTTTCGCGTTGGATAAATAAAAGGTGCGAATTTGCAAGTCTTCATATTGCTCACGTTTTTGCTTGGTATTCGGGATAATCAATAATCGATCTGGCCCGACTCGTTTTGCAAACAATTGATTGGTGGTCAAAATCAAGTTGAGGGCTTCATCAAACGGGGTGTCTTTCGTGAATATCGTCACGAGATCGTCTCGCACATCCTTATCGAATAAGATGTCGATATCTGAGGTTCTTGCGAGAATTTCAAAGACTTGCTTGAGCCGAGTATTCTGAAACCGTAGGGTGACAGGCTCTGATGAGCCGCCAATGACATCCATTTGTTGTTGATGTTGGACAACTCGAGTGATGCCTTCAATAGCCTCGACTAACGCAGGATCTAACTCGACGGCAGTTTCATAGAGGCTCAGCGCTTCATCAAAACGCCCCAACTTTTCAAGATGCTTGGCATCAAGCATGCTTTGGTGCCCTTGTTTTAAGCGCCAGGCATCGTTGAGGGCTGAATGATGTTCTGGATTTTCTGGATCTAACCCCAGGGCAATTTGAAGTTCTTGTAGGGCTTCAGCAATTTTCCGCTTTTTGAGCCAAACTCGGCCGAGAGTGAAATGTTGCTCTGCTGCTCGGGCTTTGGCATGTCGAAGCTTCTCTTCAAGTTCCTTATTGAATGGTTCTTCTCTGAAAGCATCTCGGTAGGCGGCGACGGCTCCGTCCCAGTCGCCCTTTCGTTCAAGTTCTTCCCCTAGTTGTAACTCTTGAAGCGAGCATGCGACGAGGAGGAGAATGCCTAGAAAACTACCGATACGAAAAAATGGGCGCATCATCAATGACATGAGTTCCTTCTTTGAATTATGCGGCGGGGGGATGATGAAAACGGTAAATCCTTACCAGCCTAGCATATATCGTAAATTTGGGCTAGGGATCATACCTAGCTTCTTACAGGTATCGGATCCAGCTCTTCTGATATTAAGTCATTAAATATGCGTATATTGGAATTAGCCGCCAGCCTTCGCGCTCGCCGCTGAAGCCAGCTTTGGCGCGCAAGCGGCCAAGGCTATGACTGACAGGCTAGTGGTTCCATGCCTGCCGAATCGGCTTCGCATAGGCAAGTCGCACTCACGTACTGAGAGGACGCTTTCGCGCGTCAAGCCTACTCCGCCGAGTCCTCCGCCGAAGGCTTTGGCCCCAGTAGGCGGAAGTGAGCTACGAAGGCCTGGAAAGACTGTGGCCTTGCCGGATGAATTTTTGACCATGCCGTTCAGCTAATCATGCCGGTTTCCTCTAGATGATATATGGGCGTTTGGAATGAAATATTCAACAGTCTCACTATGGAATTAGACGGACAGCGGATAAGAGATTGTTCTTCTTTTTGAAACGAATTGTGTCGCAGTCCCATTCCTTCGGTTTTCCACGAATTCACTCGTTTACAACGGGCCATCTGAGGGAACGTTTTCGGCAGATTTTCCTGAATCTTCGGTGGGTGAAGCTGCCGGTGTCGATTCTGTGGTGCCAGGTGGTGGACAATTTTGTTGAACAAGGGGATTAATCGCATTTGGTTGGCAATTGCTTCCGGCGCCCGTAGATTCAAAGCGGATCGCCTTGTATGTTTTGGCATTTTTGAAGTGAACCTGGTCATAGGGTTCATCAGTGCTGGTGCTGCGAACGCCATGGACTTCCTGCCCGACCTTTATGACATCGAAATCTTTTCCGGTGATGGGATCAGGATAGACGGCTTGTAAATAGCGCTTCGGAGTCTTTTGTGTGAGCTGTTTAAGTGATAGCGGCCAGCGGTTTGGTCTCGTGGCTTTTTGGACTTCATAATCAGCTACATAGCGCTCAATCGCGTCCTTAATGCGTGTTCCACGAAAAATCAACTCTGCTTCTCGATCACGTTTCATGATGACCGACCACTGTTGAGTGACTCCTAGGAGTGAGATGCTCATGACGACGACAAAGATCATCATAAAGAGATAGGTGACACCACGCTGATTCGTGAGGTGCATGCGGAATCGTGGGTTGATGCACATGAGAGCAGTCATCCTTTGGGCGTATGAATAAGCAGAGATGATAAACAGATGAACCACTCTCTCGTTCATCGTGTCTAGGGTGGCTTTCATCTATTGTAGTATATCGTCGAATTACCTGAGCAGCTTAATATGTTGTCTCAAGTTGTGGGAGCACATGCTCAGAGATATTGTCATTCAGGTACAACCTGTTTGTTGAATGGCTAAGAGTGAAGCCTATTTCTTCATAATGAAGACCCATATCAAAACAAAGAAGGTCGCACCTGATGTATCAGCGATGACATCCCATATATCAGCGTGGCGATGAGGGACGTACCATTGGTGGAGTTCATCCGATATCCCAAATGCAGCGGCACAGAAAATTGCCACGCCAATGCTTTGGCTTATTTGTGTTGTGTGCCGCAAGGCACGATAGAGTAGTATTCCGAGAATGCCGTATTCTACTCCATGTACCAGTTTATCACTGAGGCTGGAGAAGAACGAGGGAAGATTTTGGCTCGGATATGAGAGCGATGAGACGTAGACAATGATACAGCAATAGAGGAGAACGGGACCCCAGTATTGAATGAAAAGCCATCTCTTTGATGTTTGCTCAGCTGTTTGGTGAAGCATAAGAAGGTGAATCAGATTCTTGAGATGTTAGACATTCGTGCATTTCATGGCGTCTTCAAGAAGTACATCATGTTATCAATAGATACTACCGGTAAAATCATCCCGTCTTTGTGATCATCATGAGAAAATGCATAGATGAGTGATTCATCGGGAGCTAACGTTCCTATACATACCACGATAATCTCAAGTTGTTCACCCTGCTTTTGCCTGCTTAAAAGCTTCTTTCGTAAGGCCCGAGATGGAATGGCAACAAGATAGTCAGGGAGATTTATTGGTTTAAAGCGAATGATTCCCCAAGATGAGTGAGTCAGTTCGGGGCCTAATGCGAGAGAAAATCCCTCGTATTCTGGTAAATATTGTCGGAGAATGCCTGCCCACAGAAACGCAATTGGTTGTTCCATTAGAGCGTATGTACCAGAACGAGCTTTGTCTCTTTCCCGATTAAACTGGAAAAGGTGTTCACTTTGTTCGGTCATATTAGGATGTTGCAGTTGAGTCCAATCAGGAGGTTCATGCTCCAATGTTCGAAGAAAATCTTCAATGTCATTTGAAAGAATGAGTGGTTTAATAGATGTGGGAATGAAGCTTTGAATCGACTGACCATCTAATTCAAGAAGAGGTTGGATGCCACTATTGATTTCAGTCTGACTGTGCACCTGAGGCGGCCCATGAAAAGAAGACCAAAGAACAACACATGCGAGGATTTGGATTGATTGGGATATTCGTTGTTTCACGAATAGATTTTTTATAGGAAGAATGTTGAAACTCAAAAAATAAAAGATTCGGCCTTCGTGCGGTGGCATATGAGCAAGAGACTTCGTGATACCCTCGTGAGGTGGATGGAAATGCCCTACTCGTACTTCAGACCGGCCAGCGTTCTTCTCGCCACGCCATATCCCAAAACATCCATTCATATCGAGAACTGATGAGGAAGGCTTCTTCCATCCTGGCTTTTTCTGCTTTCCCTGCATCTTTCGCACACCGATTGACTACTGCGCGCATCCATTTAGCGACATTCGAGAATTCAGGTGAACCGTACAACGCGAGCCATTCTTTGTAAGGGTGCGAAGGTTTCGGCTGGCCTTTTGCGAGTAGATGTTGTCCAACTTCACAATACACCCACGCGCACGGCAGGGCGACCACTGTGATTTCTCCAAGCGTACCTGTTTGTGCCACGCTTCGCATATGGCGACAATAGGCATAATTCGTTGGTGAGAGGGGAGTGGATCGCATCTCTTGTGCGGTGAGTTTCCATTGTTTACCGTACGATTCATGGAGCCCGCGTTCTACTACAATTGTCTCTTCGACTAACTGGGCAAAGCGAATGGCGGTATCGGCATCTTCGGCTTTTTCTGCTCCGGCAGCAAACACTTTGGCCAGCTCTTCTAAATACCGGGCGTCTTGGAGGATATAATATCGAAATTTTTGTGGAGAGAGTGTCCCTTTCCCTAAGGCGACGACAAACGGATGTTTGAGTTGCGCTGCCCAAATAGGCGCAGCTAATTGACGTAAATGATCGGAAAAGTTCATTTAGAGGCCTCTCTCTAAAAATGAAAGAATGTGCGAATTCACGAGCTGTGGTTGCTCCCATTGGGGTAGATGGCCTGCCTCTGGAATACTATGCCATTCAGCGTTTGGTAACATGGCTTGCACTTGCTTGCCGACTCCCAAAGGAAAAACTGGATCCTGGTCTCCCCATAAGAGCAAGGTTGGATGAGAGATATTGGCAAGGCGTTGGCCATACCGCTTATCCCAGCTATCCATGTGCTCTAACAATGAATAGAGTGGGGCGAGTAATCCTTCTTGTTGGCGATTGTGAAACGATCGTTCAATGACTGCAGGGGAGATCAATTCGGATCGATAGACAATGTCTTTGAGGAAACGTGCCGTTGTTCCTCTTCCGGCCATCTGATTCCCCATTGAGGCGAGCCAAAGGGGAGGGCGATGTTGGAAAAATTTCTGAAACTGAGGCAAGGCCACGCTGGCTTGCACTTCAGCGGGAAATCCAGAAATCAGCACGAGTTGAGCGACTCGTGCTGGATGGTCAAGAGCCATTGCCATGGCAATGGCGGCCCCCATAGAATTTCCTATTAGCGTCGCCTGCTCTATCTCCAGTGTATCCATGAAGGCGAGAAAATAATTCAATACCTGTTCTGGGCTGTAGTTAGCCTCAGGTTTGTCCGAAAGGCCTGAGCCAATGAGATCGGGGATCAAGACTCGGTGTGTTTGAGCCAAAGGATGGTATTGGTATTCCCAGTGCCACATTGACCCACCAAACCCATGGATCAGGATGACTGGTGCTCCTTTTCCAATGTCGAGGTAGGCCATGCGATGGTTCTGTACCAACGCGGTTTGAAAGGGTACTCGTTGGATTAGTTCAACCCAAGGAGCGTGCGTAGGGGAAGAGGAACATCCCACCATGGTGCAAGTACAGACGAGAATGAATAGAATGGAGAAGGACCGAAAATACGAATGGCCTTGCATTATTCCAAATGCATGAGCGTTTCATCAGGATTCACTTCATCACCTTCTTTAACATAGATGTTCTCGACCTTCCCGTCTATCGGAGCTTGTACACGGTTTTCCATTTTCATAGCTTCGACGACAAGTAAGGGGTCACCGGCCTTGACGGCATCACCTTGAGCGACCATGAGTTTTACGACTCGGCCAGGCATGGGTGTCGTGACATCCCCAGGATGCGAGGGTTTTGGACGCCCT
Organism: Nitrospirales bacterium; assembly: GCA_029261255.1. Lineage (GTDB taxonomy): Bacteria > Nitrospirota > Nitrospiria > Nitrospirales > UBA8639 > Nitrospira_E. The sequence goes on along the minus strand of JAJDBQ010000110.1, from coordinate 2,160 downwards.
TCAAGTTTTGCGGAGGAGGATGCGGTTGGGGCTTCCGGAGCTCCAGCCAGGACTTCTTGAATAGGCTCAAGATAGACTTCTTCCAGTTTATCATTGACCTTAATATAGTATGGCTTAGTTCCATCAATCGTTTGGCCGGATCCTGATACCCGTATATGATAGGACTCTCCATGCACGGTCACTTTAAATTCCACTGGTGCTAAATGTAAGTCATGCCCTACGGCTGGACCGCTTTCTGATTGTGTTTGCAGGGGCTCAGGCTTTAGTTCCCCTCTTTCACGTTCATCAAAAAATTGTAAGGCCACAGAAGGGAGCAAGGCGTATGAAACGATATCTTCATCGGCAATGTCCTTCCCGACCAGCTCTTGTTGAGCATCTTCCAATTCAGGATCGAGATTGTCGGCAGGTCTGGTCAAAATCGGTTTGTCACCCTCTAAAGCCTTCTGTCGAATCTTTGAGTTGAGACTTCCGGGTGGCTTGCCATATAACCCTTGGAAATAATTTTTGGTTTCGTTGGTGATGACTTTATAGCGTTCTCCAGTCAAGATATTTAAGGTGGCTTGTGTGCCCACAATTTGACTGGTGGGAGTCACCAATGGAGGATAGCCCATATCCTTTCGGACTCGTGGAATCTCTTCCAGGACCTCTTTGATTCTTCCTAGTGCATTTTGTTCCGCTAATTGAGCCGCTAAGTTTGAGAGCATGCCTCCTGGCACTTGAGAGAGCAGGATGTCTGTATCCACTCCTGTAAAATCGCTTTCGAATTGCCGATACCGTTTTCGAGAATTTCGAAGTTTATCGGCGGCAGGAGCGAGTTGTTTCAGATCAAGTTTGGTGTCATAGGGCGTATTTCGAAGCGCAGCAATGAAGGATTCAGTTGGAGGATGAGACGTACCGCCTGATAGTGGAGACAAGGCTGTATCTAAAATATCAAGGCCACCCATGATCGCCATAAGCGCAGACATCGAAGCCATTCCTGATGTGTAGTGTGTATGTAGATGAATGGGGGTGCGCACTGTGGCTTTGAGGCGACTAATGAGTTCGTAGGCCTCAAAGGGTGGAAGCAATCCGGCCATGTCTTTAATACAAATCGTATCAGCTCCAAGGTCTTCTAATTGCTTGGCTTGTTCGACAAAATGATTCAGGCTGTGTACTGGGCTGACTGTGTAACAGATGGTTGCTTCTACGTGTTTGCCGCAAGCTTTGACGGCTTCCATGGCCGGCTTCATGTTACGAATGTCATTGAGTGCATCAAATATCCGAAAGACGTCAATACCATTTTTCGCTGACAACTCAATGAATTTTTCGAGAACATCGTCAGCGTAATGCCGATAGCCCACCACGTTTTGCCCTCGTAACAACATTTGTAGTCGGGTTTTGGGCATCGCTTGCCGAAAGGCTCTGAGGCGTTCCCATGGATCTTCTTTCAGAAACCGAAGGCAAGCATCAAACGTCGCGCCACCCCAGACTTCTAAGGACCAGAATCCCACTTCATCCAGGTCTGCACCGACAGAAATTAAATCTTCCGTCCTCATCCGCGTGGCGAGGAGTGATTGATGCCCGTCGCGCAACGCGGTATCGGTCAAAAAGACCTGGCGTTTCGGTGAGGCTTCAATATCAAGTGCTGGAGGTGCACCGGACTTCATGCGTGTCGGCACTGGACGTCCTACAGACTCTCGTTTTTTTGGTTTTCGTGGCATAAGCAACCTTTCACATGGGCAACGAATACATGATATCCGTTGGATCTCCTAAGAGGCTCATAAGCCTTCATAGGCAGCGATAGCTGCCGAAAGAGCGATGACTAAATCTTCGGGTTCTTCCATTTCTTCATAATCAAATACCCCAGGGTGGGTTTCGATATAGCTCGTATCAAATCGACCTGCACGAAAATCAGGTTCTTCCATTACTTTTGTGAAAAAAGGAATGGTGGTTTTTACGCCCCTGAGGACAAATTCTTCGAGTGAGCGATGGGTGCGGCGTACGGTTTCATCCCACGTCCGACCATGCACTGTGAGCTTTGCCAAGAGTGCATCATAATATGGGGGAACCGTGTAGTCTTTATACACGGCGCCGTCAATTCGGACACCGACTCCACCGGGAGAAAGATACGCCGTAATTTTACCAGAAGACGGTCGGAATCCATTTTGAGGGTCTTCTGCA